>CAMCTL010000146.1 GCA_945878515.1 Flavobacterium psychrophilum
AAAATTAAGTTTCAATTTTCGATTCCCAATTATATAAAGTATTTTTGCCCAATGCAACACAACGTACTTATTTTAGATTTCGGCTCGCAATACACCCAGCTTATTGCCCGACGCGTTCGCGAATTAAATATATTCTGCGAAATTTTTCCATACAATCATTTTCCAGATGATTTATCAAGTTATAAAGCGGTAATCCTTGGCGGAAGTCCTTTTTCGGTTCGTGGAGAAGATGCGCCACACCCAGATTTGTCCCAAATTAGAGGCAAATTACCAATGCTTGCCGTTTGTTACGGAGCCCAATATTTAGCCCATTTTAGTGGTGGTGAAGTAGCAGCATCCAACACCCGAGAATATGGTAGAGCCAATTTATCCTATATTAAAGAAGACGAAGTTTTCTTTGAAGATATTGCTGAAAACAGCCAAGTTTGGATGAGCCATAGCGATAGTATCAAAGCATTGCCAACCAATGGGGTAAAGCTTGCTAGTACTCACGACGTGGAATTTGCTGCTTATAAAATAGAAGGCGAAACGACCTATGCCATTCAATACCATCCTGAAGTTTTTCACTCTACTGATGGAGCAAAAATGCTGGAAAATTTCTTGGTAAAAATTGCCGAAGTACCTCAGAATTTTACACCAAATGCTTTTGTTGAAGAAATTGTAGCTGAAATGAAAGAAAAATTACAAGACGACAAAGTAGTTCTTGGACTTTCGGGAGGTGTCGATTCTACGGTAGCAGCGGTATTATTGCACAAAGCAATTGGTAAAAATCTATATTGTATTTTTGTTAATAACGGATTGCTTAGAAAAAATGAATTCCAAAGCGTTTTAGATCAATACGAAGGAATGGGATTGAATGTGAAAGGAGTAGATGCTTCTCAACGTTTTTATGATGTCTTAGCTGGAGTTACTGATCCAGAATTAAAAAGGAAAGCAATTGGTAACGCATTTATCGAAGTTTTTGATGATGAATCACATAAGATTGAAGATGTTACTTGGTTAGCTCAAGGAACTATTTATCCAGATGTGATAGAATCTGTTTCGGTAAAAGGACCATCAGCAACAATCAAATCACATCATAATGTGGGTGGTTTGCCAGATTATATGAAACTTAAAATTGTTGAACCTTTGCGTATGCTCTTTAAAGATGAAGTACGTAGAGTAGGAGCAACATTAGGTATTGATCCAGAGTTATTAGGAAGACATCCTTTCCCAGGGCCTGGATTGTCTATTCGTATTTTGGGAGATATAACTTTAGAGAAAGTTCAAATTTTGCAAGATGTTGATAAAGTCTTTATTGACGGATTAAAATCTTGGGGTTTATACGATAAAGTATGGCAAGCAGGAGCTATTTTGTTGCCTGTAAACAGTGTAGGGGTTATGGGGGATGAGCGTACTTACGAAAAAGTAGTTGCGCTACGTGCTGTAGAATCTACTGACGGAATGACCGCTGACTGGGTGCATTTACCTTATGAATTCTTGATGAAAGTGTCTAATGATATTATCAATAAGGTAAAAGGTGTCAATAGAGTGGTGTATGACATCAGCTCAAAACCACCAGCAACGATTGAGTGGGAATAATTGGCAATGTCAATTTCAAAAATCAATTTCAAAAATCAATTGCAATAGTATTGATATCAAAAATTAAATTCAAAAGCAATTAAAATTTTCATTCTTTTTTATTGACATTGAAATTGCCATTCAAATTGAGATTGCCATTGAGATTTCCATTGCTATTGCTATTGAAATTCCCGTTGCCATTCAGATTACCATTGAAATTTAAAGATTTAATATTATGATAAATAGAGCGATTTGTATTTTTGTTTTTATGATTGCCTGTTTTGTATTCGGGCAAGATCTTATTAAGCACAAGGTTGAGAAGGGTGAAACGATTACCCAAATTGCCCAAAAATACAATGTTACACCTTATGATATTTATCAATTAAACCCAGATGTAAAAGGCGGTTTAAAACCAAATAGCGTTTTGCTTATTCCCAAAAAAGGGAGCGCCAAGAAAACAGGTTCTAAAGCTATAACTCATAAAGTTGAGCCCAAAGAAACGTTATTTGGCATCGAAAAAAAATACGGCGTTTCAGATGAGGCTTTAAAAATCGCCAATCCCGATTTAGAAAAGTTAGGATTGCAAATCGGTCAAATACTTGTTATTCCTTCAATTGCAGTAGCAAAAACAACTGTTTTAATTCCAGAAAAAGCCGTGTATCACGATGTTCTTCCCAAAGAAACCAAATATTCTATTGCTAAAACCTACGGAATTACGATTGAAGAATTGGAAAGAAAAAACCCCGAAATTATTCCAAATTTGACTATAGGGTACAAACTAGTTATAAAAGGGAATCGACCAAAAAATGATAAAATTACTGTTGTAGAATCAAAGAAAGATTCTATAAAGTCAACCGCTAGTTTAAGCATTATACAGCAGGAAGCCGAAATTAAAAAAGTCTATACTTCATTATCTAAAAATTCTAATGACAGAAAAAAACTAGTGTTGTTATTGCCTTTTAATTTGTCTAAGATCGAAGGTGATACGATAAATTCAACTGCGACGCGCTTAAAAAAAGACAAGTTTTTGAATATGACGTTGGATTTTTATTCGGGTGCATTAATGGCGATTGATTCTGCTAAAAGTATAGGAATTCCAGTAGATATTAGTATTTTCGATTCGCAGGAAACCAAAAACAGCTCTAATATTAATGCTATTAACGAGCAAAATAGTTTAGAGTCGGCAGATGCTGTTATCGGTCCTTTTTATCAAAACAATGTCGAAAAAACTGCCGCTTTATTAAAAAATGCTAATGTTGCTGTAATTTCCCCTTTATCAAAAGATGTTGGAGAGTCGTTTCCGAATTTATTTCAAACTATACCAACAACTGATGCTTTGAAAAGAGCCGTTTTCGATTATATGATTGCAAAAGGCGGAAATATTATAGCTGTTGTAGATAAGAAAAAAGAGTCGGCTCGACAGTTTATTCAGCAAAATTATAGTGTAGTACAATTTGCTGCTTTGCAAGAAAATGGCAGTTTATCGGCAGAAAGTTTTAAAAAGTTGCTTGTAAAAGACAAAATAAATTATATTGTTTTAGCGTCCGAAAACACTGGAATGATCAAATGGACAATGTCAACTATGATGAGTGTTTTAGCAAATTATAGTTTAGAACTGGTTATTTTCGAACCTAATGAAACACTCGATACTGATGAAATTAGTTTTGAAAATTTAACTAAATTGAAATTAATGTATCCATCGATAGCGGGTGAAAATGATTCGGTCGAGGCTCAGATTTTCAAAAAAGAATACAGAAAGAAAAACAAGATTTTCCCAAATATATATGCTACCCGAGGTTTTGATGTGACTTTTGATACAATGATGCGTTTGGCTCAAGGGAAAAGCTTTCAAGAAACTGTCGATTTCGCAGCTACAAAACAAGTCGATAACAAGTTTGAGTATTATAAAAAACGCGACGGCGGATATACAAATAAAGGAATTTACATTTTGTACTACGACACGGATTTGACTATAAAAGAAGCGAATTGAGAAAGTGTTCAGTAATCAGTTTTTATTATTCAGCAACGTTCTAACCCAAAAACCATAACTCATAACTTCTATAATGACATCAAAAGTAACCTATTTAGGCGATTTAAGAACCTCGTCGATACATTTGCAATCAGGAACAGAAATTCTTTCAGATGCGCCAACAGACAACCACGGAAGGGGAGAAGCTTTCTCTCCAACTGATCTTGTAGCCAATGCACTTGGTAGTTGTATGATTTCGATTATGGCAATTAAATCAAAGGATTTAGATATAGATTTAGTTGGTTCAACAGTTTCAGTAACTAAGATTATGCAAGCTGAGCCAAGAAAAATAGCTAAGATCATAATTGTTATAAATATGTCAATTGCTACAACAGATAAAAATAAGATTATTCTCGAAAGTGCAGCTATGACTTGTCCTGTTTTCTTGAGTTTAAATCCAGATATTGAGAAAGAAATTAGTTTTAAATGGAAGTAGAAAATAAAATAAAGAACAAAGAAAATAGATTTATAGATTAAGTTTATACGCTTTTTTCTGTATTCTTTTCTCTCAAAAAAAATGGAACAAGACCCAAAACAACTCATCAAACTCGCGCATACCAAAATGCCTTTTGGTAAATATGAAGGTCGTTATCTGATTGATTTGCCAGAGTATTATGTAGTTTGGTATTCTAATAAAGGTTTTCCAAAAGGAGAACTTGGACAACAATTGCAACTGATTTATGAATTAAAACTCAACGGACTTGAAGAGTTGATAAGGAATATCAAAAAGAGGTATCCAAAACCGTAAAGAGTTTGTTGTTTATGGTTTATTGTGGTTTTAGGTATTCATTTCCAAATCCCGAATATAATCTCCGTATTCAAAATAGAACATTTCTAGAGCATTCATTTTCTCAAAGAAAAAATCAAATATTTCGTCCCAATGGTTTCTATTACTGATGCTTAACCCCGTTTTTTCGACCCAAATTCTACTGATAGTTTTGCCACTTTCTAGGGTAAAGTTTTTCTCGAAAACCAAATCTTTGACAAAATCATCTTCCAAAATACTTTTCAGGGATTCCAGTTTTTCGAAATAAACAATTCGTTTTTCTTCATTCCTAGGTTCAATGTCAATCAGGACTTGTGCTTTTTTGTTATCGGCAAAAAACTTAAACGAAAAGTCTTTGATTTTGGTATCGTATAAAATCCATTTTCTGGAATATTTTTCTGCAAATGCTACCCAGAATTCTCGCTTTAATCTCTGAGTATCCTCTTTGCTATACATTGTCGGTTTATGGTTTGATGTTTTGAAATTGCCATTGAAATTGAAATTGGTTTTTATTTTTTTTGCATTACATTTATAAAAACTTTTCAATCTACAAAAATAGCGTTTGATTATGGATTTTCAAGATTTTTTAAAACATGTTTCTAAATTGCCTGACATTGATCTTCCAGCTAGTGAAGCGCATTATAAAATGGCACCTTTGGAACGAATCCAAAGTATGAAAAACTTAAAAATTTCGAGTTTAAATCCCAAACCTGCAGCTGTAATGATGCTCCTTTATCCCAAGAAGGGAAAAACACAATTGGTACTCATTGTTCGGAATTCTTATGAAGGCGTTCATTCTGCTCAAATTGCATTTCCGGGTGGAAAATATGAATCAGGTGATGAAAATTTTGAAAACACGGCTTTAAGGGAGACCTTTGAGGAAATTGGAGTGAATGTAGACAAGATTGAGATAATAATGCCTTTTACTAATTTGTACATTCAACCGAGTAATTTTATGGTTTATCCTTTTCTGGGAATTTGTAAAGAGGAAATTATTTTTTTACCAGATGGCAATGAGGTAGCGGATATCATCGAGTTACCGTTGCGTGATTTTTTAGATGACAATTTAATTGTTAACACCAAATTATCAAACTCTTATGCTGTAGATATTGAGGTTCCAGCTTTTAAAATTAGGGAACACATTATTTGGGGCGCAACGGCTATGATATTGAATGAATTGAAAGAAGTTTTGAAAAAGCTACTTTAATTTATAAGTTTTTGTAAGTTTGCCGTCCAAATAAACACAAAACTCAATTTTTTATGGGATTATTTAAGAGAAATCCATTTGGCCATATTCTTTTTTTAAAAAGAGGTTTAATACATATTTTTGCGGTTTTAACGCATAAACGTTACAGAGGTTTCAATAGTTTGCATATTGAAGGATCCGAAATAATAACGACATTACCTGATACAAACGTACTGTTTATATCCAATCATCAAACCTATTTTGCCGATGTGGTGGCTATGTTTCACGTTTTTAATGCCAGTTTGAGTGGTCGTCAAGATAATATTAAAAATCTTGGATACATTTGGAAGCCCAAAATGAATATTTATTATGTTGCTGCCAAAGAAACAATGCAATCTGGAATATTGCCAAGAATAATGGCTTATGTAGGAGCGATAACAGTAGAAAGAACTTGGCGTGCTAAAGGCAAAGACGTTACCGAAAAACGAGATATTAATCCAAACGACACCGAAAATATAAAAATAGCATTGAATGATGGTTGGGTTATTACTTTTCCGCAAGGAACAACAAAATCGTTTAAACCCGTTCGAAAAGGAACTGCACACATCATCAAACAACACCGACCTATTGTGGTTCCAATAGTGATTGATGGATTTCGTCGTTCGTTTGACAAAAAAGGCTTGCGATTAAAAAAGAAAGATATACTGCAATCATTTATTATCAAACCGCCATTAGAAATTGATTATGACAATGATACAATCGAAGAAATTGTAGAAAAAATAGAATATGCAATCGAGCAACATCCTTCATTTTTAAAAGTTATTCCTGCCGAAGAACTAAAAGCAGCCGAAGAATTAAACAAATTGAGAAAATGGGAGTATTGATTCTAAATTATAAATCAATTTTTTTTAATTCATTATAATTCCGATACAACTTTTTAAGTAAAATTCCGTAAAGTAGTTTATAAAATAACCAAAATAAACTGAGAAAAACTGCAATTATCACAATTAAAATGCCTATTGTTACTGCCATAACCTTACTATCGCTTGTGATTTTATCGCTTAAAGCTAATGCCTCGGGGTCTGATGTAAAAGCGATAAAAAAACCGAATATTAAACTCAAAGTAGCCATTCCAAGATTGAACCAAACATAACATTGTACAGTTTTTCTTGTTTTAAGAATGTCTTTCATTAATTGTTTAGTAGAAACTGTAGTTGAAATCACAACGTAGTTTTTATAAAATAAATAGATAAAAACCAATATCACTCCATAATTAAAAAAGTTTAATGCTTGAAAATACATTGAAAATTCAATATACTTTGTATTTTTAAGATATTCATCTGTATTAAAAATTATACTTATTAATGTCCAAAGCAAAATCTCTAGTATGCTAATAATGAAAATCCACTTCACTATCGAAGACGATTTCGTGTGCAACATTTTGTAGATTTCCAGTTCGGAAATCTGCTCAAAGGCATTGTTTTTTTGCCAATCTTTCTTTAATAAATCCAGCTCTTTCATTTGCAGATTGTTATTGTTTTTTTTGGTCAAATGTAATTCGCAAACCCAATATGTACTTCAGACAAATTTTGGATTTTTGATCGCATTATATTCCTTAAGGATTTAGTATTTTTTTTAATTTACCTTTTATTCTATTCATTTTCACCCTTGCATTTACTTCGCTTATTCCCAAAGTTTCCGAAATTTCTGCATAATCTTTGTCTTCTAGATACATAAAAACCAATGCTTTTTCAATATCATTCAGCTGATAAACTGCTTTATACATTAATTTCAATCGTTCCTCTTCCTCATAATTATAATCGTCATTGCTAATAAAATATTGTTGACTTTCATAATCCACCGTCTTTACAGAGCGTGTACTTTTTCGGTACAAAGTAATTGCGGTATTCAAAGCGACTCGATATGCCCAAGTAGAAAATTTGCTATCGCCACGAAACTTAGGGAAGGCCTTCCATAACTGAATCGTAATTTCCTGAAACAAATCCTTATGCGCATCCTCGCCATTCGTATACAACCTACAAATCTTGTGGATTATATTCTGATTGGTCTTCAATTGCTGCACAAATGATTGTTCTAAATCGTCGCTCATAGCTCAGTTAGTATTAAAGAAATTGATTTTGTTACAAATTAAGTATTTTTAATTTGGAGCATAAAAGAACCTTGACTATTATTTTTGATTCTACTGCAAATGTTGTGAACTTTAACTTTTTTTAAATCATTAAGAAAGTCAAGAAAACTACAAATGGTATTTTTCTTAATGAATGTTATAGCTATTATGTTATTGCGATTGCGCTGGTCTCGGTGTATACTAAGGTTAGTATTTTGTAAGTACTCATTAAGTTGTTTTTATAATTCATTAGGTCATTTATGGTATTTTTTGCGTCTTTTATGGTCTTCATTAAGCTGTTTATGGTATTCATTAAGTTGTTTATATTTTTCATTAAGCCGTTTTTACGTTTCATTAAGTCAGTTATGGTCTTCCATACTCCGTTTATTGTCTTCCATACTCCGTTTTAGGTTTCCATACGTCGTTTATGGTCTTCCATACTACGTTTATGGTATTCCTTACGCCGTTTTAGCTTTCATTAAGTCTTTTGTGGTACTCATTAAGTTGTTTATAGTCTTCATTAAGCCGTTTTAGGTTTCATTAAGTAATTTATGGTCTTCATTAAGCAGTTTGTGATGTTCATTAAGTTGTTTAGTTTATTCATTAAGCCCTTTATGTTTTGGCTTTTGACCAAATTATATATTGATGGTTTTGCTGGAAATGTTGTGAACATTAATTTTTTTTAACCAACAGGAACTATAAGAATACTTCAATTGGAATTTTTCTTAATGACTAATTTGTCTTTACTTTCGCACAAAATCTAGTAAAACCATTCTTCTAAAAAAAATACCCCAAAATAGTCGTTAACTTTTGGGGGTAGTTTGTAATATATTTTTTAAGCGGATTTGACTGAAATTATTTAGTTTTTAACCAGTTTATAGGTGGCTGTTTTAGTATTATCTGTTACTTGCAAGAGATAAATTCCTTTAGATAAAAAGGATAGATCTTTATTTTGGATAGCATTTCCTTTATAGAAAATTTTTCCTTCTAAATTGAATAATTCATACTCCAATGGCGTATTTCCCGCTGAAATTGAGATGGAATTTGAAAATGGATTAGGGTATATTTTTATTTTTTCGTTTGATATTTTTTTATCTATTCCTAGATCACTATCGCTTACAATTACAGGAATTGTAATTGATATTGAAGTAAAGTCATTATTTGCAGTCAGTTTGACGTCATAAGTTCCTTTGCTATTAAAAATATGAGTCGGATTTTT
>CAMCTL010000147.1 GCA_945878515.1 Flavobacterium psychrophilum
CACGATGGCTAATAGCGCCTTTTTCTTCAAGAGAAAGTTGCGCAAAAGTAATGTCAAAACCTTCTGGTTTAAAGATCGGATCGTAGCCAAAACCTTGATTTCCTGTTTTTTCTAATGTAATTTCGCCTTTGGCAATTCCCGTGAAAAGATGTTGTTTTCCGTTTAAATTTAAGGCAATTACTGTTTTAAATTGCGCATTTCTATTGGTTTCATCCGCTAAGGCTTTCAACACTTTATTCATGTTGTCATCGGAATTGCGTTGTGCTCCGGCATATCTTGCCGAGAACACACCTGGCTCTCCCTTTAATGCTTCGACTTCCAATCCTGTATCATCGGCAAAGCAATTGTAACCGTATTTTTGAGTCACGTAGTTGGCTTTCATAATAGCATTTTCTTCAATAGTGTCAGCCGTTTCTGGAATTTCCTCGAAACAGCCAATGCTTTCGAGGCTGATAATTTCGATGTTCGAAGGAATCATTTGTTGCACTTCGAGAATTTTATTTTGGTTGTTTGTAGCAAAAACTAGTTTCATATTTATTTTAGTAAGAGACAAAGTTAAATACTTTTGAAATTTTATACCACATTATTAATTTGTTCATTAAAAATACCTTGTTTTGGACTTATGTTTAAAACTATCATTATATTTGTTCATATAAAAAAGGATTCGTGTGTCATTAAATTTGATCTACGATATCTGAACATTAAACTTTAATATATTTCACTTTAAATCGTATTTTAATAATGAAAAAGCTCAAGTTAATCGTTGTTTTGGTAGCTATATTCGGAACATTTTTAAGCTCTTGTACTAAAGATATTAGTGGTCCAGTAGATACAAATTTTTTACAAAGGAAATGGAATTTTAACAAATCAACTGTATCAACTGGTGTTTTTACACTGCCATTCTCGACTACATATTTAAAAAATGAAACAGGTTGCAAGAATGATTACATTGAGATGATAGCAGGAGGCGTTTTTAAATTTGGTAATTATCCTCCTAGTTGTGACCTTGATTTGCGGTCAGGAAGTTGGTCTGAAAATGGAAGTAATTTAGTTGTAGTCCTTCCTGGTACAGACTTAAATAACACTTTTAAAATAGCCAAGCTTACTGAAAGTGAATTAATTTTGCAAATTGATCAAGCTTATGAAGGGAAATCTGGTACTTTGAACTTATATTTTAAAAAGGAATAATAAGAAATCTAAAGAACATTGAGTGCTATAAAATTTTTAAAATCAATGAATTTTAAATATTGTATCAATTTGCTTTTTAACATTTACACTATCGAATCCTTTTCACAAATTCCGCAATACTCTTCAATCCATTCTCTGTTAAATTTTTAACAATAGCACTTCTGATAATTGCGCTTTTTGCAAATTGAGTGGCTTGATTGAAGGTTTCGGCGTTATTGATTCCAAATCCAATTACTTGTGGATTGTTCAGTTTCATTTCAGAAATAATTTGAAATAGTTGTCAATTCTGTATCGTAATTCAATTATTTAATTAACTTTGCAACTCAAAGTACTTTCAATTTAAAATAAAATGATTATGAAATTTAAAACAGAAATTAATGACTTTACCAACAAAATTGGGGTTAAGATTAGTATTGTAATTACGTTATTGAGCTCGATATTGCTATTGAGTTCACTAATAGGAAGTGAATATGATGATGAGAAATTCATTTTTTTATGTTTTTTTAATGTTATTATTGAATTGCTTTTTGGTGTGATTGTTACTTTTTGTATGCTAAAAAATAGAGAAAAATACCAACACCTTACTCCATTTTTATTTATTAATTGGTTTATAGGTTGTTTCTCCACTAATGTCTTTATTAATGTTTTTGAAAATTTGCCAATTTGGGTCTATGTGGTTACATTCTTGTTTTGCTTTTCTAATTTTGCGATTTATAGTAACTTCAAACATAAGTACTTCAATACAGCATTGTATTTTACGAACGGCTGCTCGTATTTACTCATTTTGTATTATGCCATTTATTTAATTCCATTTGCGCCAATTTCTTGTATAGGTATTTTGGCTTTGGGACTTGGTTTTTATGGACTCGTACCTATGATTGTACTTATCAGTCATACAGTTATTTTGATTCAGAACTTTATAGAAAATAGAAAAAATGGATTTGCTTTTGGAGCAGGAATTGCACTAGTTTGTATGGGTTTTGTGATTTTTACAGTTTTGTTAAATATTGAAAGTCAAAAGATTTCAAAAAATACCATTACAAATTCTTTTGCGAAAGTAAATACTGATTTACCTCAATATATCACCATTTCACAAAATTTAAAACCTAATTTTCTTAACGAAATTCTTCTCAAAAAAGATATTGTTTACATTGCTTCTGATGATTTCTTTCAGTTTCGAGGTCTTGATTCTTTTGGAAATAACAAACAATATAATGAGAGAAAAACACATAATCCAATTATAAATCTTGCTTATTTGTTTTCGGCAAGGTTAGATTTAAGTGCCGACGACAGAATAAATATTCTAAAATCTAATTTTGATAAACGATTGGAAACCGAAGAACAATTGTGGGATGGAAAAGATTTGTTCACCAAAAACATTAAAGAAGACGTCAAAATTTATGCTAGAGAACGTTTGGCATATACCGAAATCACTATGGATATTGCTAGTGCGGAAAAATCATGGGGCGATAAAGAAGCGATATATTCTTTTCAACTCCCCGAAGGAGCTGTTGCAACGTCCTTGTCTTTATGGGTAAATGGACTGGAGAGAAAAGGAGTTTTGACAACAAAAGAAAAAGCCAAAAAAGCCTACAATCAAATTGTAGGCGTCGAATCACGGGATCCTTCATTGATGCAATGGAGGGAGGGCAATAAAGTGGTGGTTCGTGTTTTTCCGATACGTTATGATTTGCCAAGAACTTTTAAATGCGGTTTTACAACACCATTAAAAGTCGAAAATAATACTATGAAATATGTGAGTTTGGACATCAAAGGACCTAATATAAATGGCGCCAAAACTATTTCAAGAATTCAAATTGCAGCTAATGAAAAGTTTGAATCCAGTAAGGATTTTGAATTGGAAAATGGTTTTTATATTAATACTTCAAAAGGATTAGATGCTTGGGAAGCCAAAATTTCTATTACTAGAAAAGTTTTTTCAACTGCTTTTGTCTGGAAAAATAAAGCCTATAAAATCAACGAAATTCAACAGCAAAAGATAACTTTTAAACCAAGTGAAATTATTTTGGATTTGAATAGTAGCTGGACAAAAAACGAAATTGTAAGAATCATTAGTCAATCTAAAGAAAACTATTTTGTTTGTAACAACAATCAAAAAGAAGTCATAAATAGCTCTAATTATGAAACTGTTTTTGCTCAATTTGAAAACTTGAGTTATTCTTTACTACCACTTTACGATCTAGAAGAAAATAGTTTGGTAATCACTAAATGTGGTACTATTTCTGCCAATTTTGAAGAATTAGAAACATCTGATTATTTGAAAAAATTAAAGGCAAAAACCCAGCAAAAAAATATAAAAGTGATTAATATTTCAGAAAATTTGAATCCGTTTTGGCAAACTGTAAAAGAGCAAAAAATAGTTTCCTATTTAAAAACCGATTTGAATAAATGTCTAAAATTAATTGAATACAACCAATTTTTGGAATTTAAAACACTAGAAAACACCATTAATATAGAACCTGCTAACATAGCAATTCAGGAAGGAGAATTAGATTCAAAAATTCAGAATAATGGTTCCAATCATATTTATAGATTGTATGCTTTTGGCAAAGTTTTACAAGAGCAGGTGGCAATACAAAATGATTCTTTGAAAGAAAATAAATTTGTGGATTTAGCAAAAGATGCCAATATAGTAACGCCAATTTCCTCTCTGATTGTACTGGAAACCGACGAAGACTATAAGAAAAATGGAATTGAAAAAAATGTAAATACACTTGGAAATGCTTCCATAAATAATGATGGCGCAGTTCCTGAACCACACGAATGGTTATTGATTATCATTGCATTAATAACTATTTTCTTTTACAGCAGAAAACAAAAAATGGTAAATTAATGAGCAATATATTTTCTGAATATAAAATCGGCATGGTGATTTTTGCAATTTGTGTTCTTATTGCAATAAATTATAATGTTATCCTTTTTGGTTTAGATAATGACTTTATTGGAATCGTTTTTTCTATTTTACTCTTTGTTTTTGGAAGCAGAAAGACGAGTTTCAAAGTCAATTATTTGTTGATTGGATTGATTTTTATTTTCGAATTTGTAAGCTATAGATTGCATACTCAATCGCTGCATTTCTTATCCTTAATGCTATTTTTATGTTTGGTTTTTTACAGTTTCACCGGCAAATTTTCGTTTGTAGCCTTTATTTGTATTTTGTTGTTTTCGACCATCTTTAATAAATTTTTCGAGCATCTGACTTCCGAAATTAAACAATCGTTATGTTATGCAGTGTTTTTGACTTTAAAAAATTTTATGGCTTTGGATAGAATTGAAGGAGTCAATTTTTATATAAATAATGCCAAAATTACAATCGATACGGCTTGTATGGGTTTATCAATGTTCAAAACGGGTTTGTTGACAGGAGCCATTTTATTGACATTAGAAGAGAAGAAACAACAAAAATATTTTGGCATCATTCCGATTGTTGTCTTTTGCTTAATTGTGATTTTATTGAATATCATTTCTAATTATTTTAGAATTGTCACTTTGGTCATTTTAGGTTGTACGCAAGACAATACATTGCATCATTTAGTTGGATTGTTGTGCTTTGGAATGTATCAAGTTCTTCCAATGATAGCCATTATAAACTATTTTAAACCTAAAAAAAGTGAAGTTGAAGTTACTAGTTTTCAATCTAAAAAGCGTCCAATTATTTTGACTTTTGGAGTTTTATTTTTAACTAGTTTGGAAGTAAAAAGCCCGGATAACAATGATTTATTGAAAAACCTGAATCCAAAATACGATGTCAAAAACGGTATTTGGGTTAGCGATGAAGTATTCAAAATCTCAACACCAAATAAACTCATTTATATTAAAACACCATCTCACAAACCACTGATTTGTTGGACTGGAAATGGCTATACGATCACTGAATCGAAAGAAATTTTTGTAGGAAATGAGAAAGTATGGTTTAGTATAATGGAAAAAAATAATATTCAATACCAATCAGTCTGGTGGTATGAATGTGGAGCAAAAAAGTACACATCATTCCTAGAAGTGATGTGTTTGAAATTGATTTTTAACGAGCCTATTCGATTAATTAATGAAACAAGTAAGATAGATTGAATTAGGTTAGTTTAAATTATAATTACAAAAAAATTGGCGTTTAAAATAACTTTAAACGCCGTTTGCATTTTGTATAGAAAAGATATTATCGAATTCTTTTCACAAATTCCTCAATACTCTTCACTCCATTTTCTGTCAAATTTTTAATAAAAGCACTTCCGATAATTGCTCCTTTTGCAAATTGAGTGGCTTGATTGAAGGTTTCGGCGTTATTGATTCCAAATCCAATTACTTGTGGATTGTTCAAGTTCATGTCTGCTATTCGTTTGAAATAATCTTCTTGTGTGTTTCCAAAACCAGATTGTGAGCCAGTTACACTCGCTGAACTGACCATATAAATAAATCCGTTAGAAACGCTATCGATAAAACGAATGCGTTCGTTCGAAGTTTGTGGAGTAATCAAAAAGACATTAATTAGTCCGTATTTTTCAAAAGTAGCTTTAAATTCAGCTGCATAAACATCTACAGGCAAATCGGGAATTATTAAACCGTCAATTCCAATTTCAGCACATTTTTTACAGAAATTCTCCATTCCGTATTGAAGCATCGGGTTGAAATATCCCATGATAATCAATGGAATAGAAACTGTTTTGCGAATATTCGCTAATTGTTCAAATAATACTTGAGTGGTCATTCCGTTATACAATGCTTGGGTTGAACTCTCTTGTATGGTTGGGCCATCTGCCAAAGGATCGCTGAAAGGGAGTCCGATTTCAATCATATCAACACCATTTTTTTCTAAATCTTGAATGATTTGTACAGTATCATTCAAGTTTGGGTATCCAGCCGAGAAGTAAATTGATAAAATTTTATTGTTCCCTTCTAATCTTTGGTTTATTCGATTCATTTTTATTTTTGTAGCATTTAATATTTTACTCATTGGAAAGTTTGAAAAGTAAGTCTAATTAGCAACACTATAAGCCCATGCTTTTTGGTTTGATTGCAAATATACTTCTACTCGCTTATAATGGACACCTTCGTATAAATCAGCTTGATTTAGCTCTTTTTCGGTAATTTCATAAACGAATCCATCAATAAAATCAGTGGTGTTTTTCGTTTCTACTATTACTGGATACTGAACAATTCCAAATTCTTCTTCGATTTCAATTTTTTTCAAAACATATCCTATCAATTTCTCAGGCGTTCCTTCCAGAATACGACCAAAAAGGTTTTCTTGTACATCTTCGTGCTGCAAAGTGCCGTAGGTAAATAATTTAATCATGGTATTCTTATTTTCGATTATAATTCAAAGTAATCTATGTACGTATTCAAATCTTTGTCGCCGCGCCCAGACAAGTTTATGACCACAATATCTTCAGGTTTGAATTTCATTTCATCCAATACTGCAAAAGCATGGGCACTTTCGATCGCTGGAATCAAACCTTCCATTTGCGATAATTTTAATCCCCAATTCATGGCATCTTCATCAGTTATTGCTATAAATTTTGCTCTTCCTGTCGCAAATAAATTGGCGTGCATAGGTCCAACGCCAGGATAATCTAGTCCAGCTGAAATAGAATACGGCTCTGTAATTTGACCATCTGTAGATTGCATTAGCAAGGTTTTACTACCGTGAATGACACCTATTTTTCCTAAAGCAGAAGTTGCTGCGCTTTCTCCAGAATCAACACCTAAACCTGCGGCTTCCACTGCAACAATTGTAACCTCTTCATTGTCCAAAAAGTGATAATAAGACCCAGCGGCATTACTTCCGCCGCCGACACAGGCAATCACATAATCAGGATTTTCACGGCCTTCTTTTTCTAATAGTTGCCATTTAATTTCTTTGGAAATCACACTTTGAAAACGTGCTACCATATCTGGATAAGGATGAGGACCAACTACTGAGCCAATAATATAATAAGTATCTACAGGGTTATTAATCCAATCGCGTATGGCCTCGTTAGTGGCATCTTTTAGCGTTTTGGAACCCGATGTAGCTGGCCGAACTTCGGCACCCAACATTTTCATTCGGGCTACATTCGGAGCTTGTCTTTTAATATCAACTTCTCCCATATAAACAATACATTCCAGTCCCATTAAAGCGCAAACAGTTGCTGTAGCAACGCCGTGTTGACCGGCTCCAGTTTCGGCAATAATTCTGGTTTTGCCTAAACGTTTTGCTAATAGGATTTGACCAATAGTGTTGTTGACTTTATGTGCGCCAGTGTGGCATAAATCTTCTCTTTTAAGATAAATTTTAGTGTTGTACTGCTCGGACAATCGTTTGGCAAAATAAAGTGGTGTTGGCCGACCTACATAATCTTTTAGCAACGCATCAAATTCAACTTGAAATTCTGGTTCCGATGTTATTTTTAAATAGTTTTGGCGTAATTCTTCTACATTTGGATATAACATTTCAGGAATGTATGCGCCACCAAATTCACCATAATAACCTTTTTCGTTTACGTTGTATGACATTTTTATCTTTTTTATTTATTATACGTATCGATGCAATTAATCGCGTCTCTACATAATTCTATATTTTTTAATCCTGGTTCGACCTCAAATTTACTGTTTATATCGATGGTATAAATAGGTAAATTGGTTTTTAATACTTGTTTAACTTGCTCTAACTCTTCAATTCCTATCCCACCACTCAAAAAAAAAGGTTTGGTTGAAGAATAATTCTCCAAGACCTTCCAATCGAAAGTTGTTCCGTTTCCGCCGGGCAATTTTCCTTTGGTATCAAAAAGGAAAAAATCGCATGCATTTTCGTATGAATTTAATATTTCAAAGTCAAAGGTATCTAAAATTGAAAATACTTTTATGACATCTATCAGGTTTGGTATATTTTTTTTTAAGTTTTCGCAAAATGCAACGGATTCATGACCATGCAATTGAACAGCTTGCAAATCGTATTTTTCAACTTTTTTCAGAATTTCCTCTAATGAGGCATTAACAAAAACACCCACTTTTTTGATGGATTTGGGTAAATTTGGAATTTCTCCATCAAAATAGCGTGCCGATTTCTCCCAAAATATAAAGCCCATATAATCGGGTAGGAGTGCGCCCACTTCGAGTATGTTTTCGGAGTATTTCATTCCACAGATTTTGAGTTTCATATTGTTATTTTTTTGCCACAGATTTCATAGATTTTCAAAGATTTGATTCGTGTTAATTGATGAAATTGGTGTCTTTATTTTAATTGCTTAATAAATTCCGTTGCCGCTTGACCGGCATTATCGGTTTTCATAAAGTTTTCGCCAATCAAAAATCCTTTGTAACCATAAGGTTTTAGTTCGTTGATGGCTTCAATTGACGAAATGCCACTTTCGGAAACTTTTACAAAATCATTTGGAATTTGGTCAGCCAATTGTTTGCTAAAATCAAGACTCACTTCGAAAGTTTTAAGGTTTCTGTTGTTCACACCAATCATATCCAAGGTTGGCATTATTGACTTTTGCAATTCTTCTAAATTGTGAACTTCCAATAATACTTCTAGTCCTAAACTTTTGGCAAATTCCGATAAAGATTTGATTTCTTCACGATTTAAAACCGCAGCAATGAGCAAAATTAAATCAGCTCCGTGGGCTTTAGCTTCCAATATTTGGTATTCATCCACAATGAATTCTTTTCGCAA
>CAMCTL010000148.1 GCA_945878515.1 Flavobacterium psychrophilum
ACAATCATCCATCGGGAACACTTGTTCCAAGCGAAGCCGACAAACAAATTACCAAAAAAATAAAAGCAGCCGGACAACATTTAGACATTCAGGTTTTGGATCACGTTATTGTTGCCGAGAATGGCTATTTCAGTTTTGCAGACGAAGGATTTTTTTAAGATATTAGTATCAGTAAGACATTTGTCTTATATTTACAGTCAAATGTCTATTTATGGAAGCAATACAATTAAAATCAGGTGCCGCTATTAATCAAGCCGTTCAATTGATTATCAATCGGGTGGAAAAAGATAGGGGCTACAGTCTCATCAATAAGAACATAACTTATGAGGATTTTCTAAAAAATAGAATGCTGATTGTTCATTGCATTCGAGGGGGAATTCCGTATCAATTTTTCAGTTTAATAAAAGAAAGAACACCTTTTAAAGAAGAAGATTGGGCTTCTTTTTTGGGAATTTCTATCAAGTCGCTTCAAAGAAACAAAACGAAAGAAGATTTTGTTTTTAAACCTTTACAATCCGAAAAAATTATTGAATTGGCCGAAGTAACGGCTCTTGGAAATGCTATTTTTGATACCCAACAACAGTTTTATTTATGGCTCACCACGCGTTCGTTTGCACTCGGAAATTTACAACCCATTGAACTGCTAAAGGATTCTTACGGCAAAGAAATGGTTGTGAATGAATTGAATAAAATTGATAACGGAATTTTTGTGTAATGGAAGTTTTTCGATTGGTACGCAAAAAATATCCTATTGAATTATCAGGAAAAGGAGCTGCAATATCAGGAGCACGTTGGAATTCAAAAGGAACAGAGATGATTTATTGTGCTCAAAATAGGGCTTTAGCAATGGCAGAAGTTTTGGTTCACATAACGCTTGCAACCTTACCCAGTGATTTTGTAATGCTAACTATTTCTATTCCAGATGAGGTTTTGATTGCGGTTTTAAATCCAAAAAAATTGAATACAGATTGGAATGTTTTTCCTGCTACTTTTGAAACACCGCTTTTAGGAGATGATTTTATCAAAAAAAATGAAGCTTGTGTGCTAAAAGTGCCTTCAGCGGTGGTAAAAGGCGATTTTAATTATTTGATAAACCCTTCTCATCCCGATTTTTCAAAAATTGAAATTATAGAACAAACCAATTTTCCTTTTGATAAACGAATTTTTAAATAACTCATTTTTATGTTTTCTACTAAAATAACAGATGTCTTTTTTGATTTAGACCACACACTTTGGGATTTCGAAAAGAACTCGGCATTGGCATTTGAAACTGTTTTTAAATTGCACAATGTTTCAGTTGATATGGCCGAATTCCTTCGTTTTTATGTGCCCATAAATCGCACTTATTGGGAAAGATACCGCAAGGACGAAATTACTCAAAAAGAATTGCGTTTCGGTAGGTTGAAAGACAGTTTCGATTTAATTAAACACGATGTTTCTAATGATGTAGTAGATTTATTGTCTTCAGAATACATTCATTATCTACCAAAATTTAACCATTTATTCGATGGAACGATTGAAATTTTGGATTATTTAAAACCGAAATACAATTTACACATTATCACCAATGGTTTTGCTGAAGTTCAAGAAAACAAATTGAATAATTCGTATATTACACATTATTTTAAAAGTGTCACCAATTCAGAAGTAGCGGGCGTAAAAAAGCCAAATCAAAAGATTTTCGATTTTGCTTTGAATTTGGCTCAAGCCAAAAAAGAAAGCAGTATTATGATTGGCGATTGTATAGAAGCTGATGTTCAAGGCGCTCTAGATGCTGGTTTAGATGCTGTTTATTTCAATGAAAACAATGTTCCAGTTGCCAACACCATCAAGCAAGTAAACCATTTATTACAACTAAAAAAATATTTATAAAGATATGAAATCTAAAATCTTATTCTTGTTTTTATGTATCGCAAGTCAGAGTTTTTCGCAAACTGTCAATGATTATGCTGCGGTAATCATTCCATTGCGATATGGTTTTCAAATAACAGACAATCAATATCGGCTTCAAACATTAACGAAGATTAATTTAGAGAAAGCGGGTTTTAAGGCTTTTTATGCCAATGAAGAAATTCCACCTGCAATAAACAATCGTTGTCATCTTTTGTATTTAGATTTAAAAAAAGAGAATGCTTTTTTAATTACAAAACTTTATATGACCTTCAAGGATTGTTATGGTAGTGAAATTTACAAATCCGATATTGGAAAAAGTAGAGAAAAAGAATATGAGACCTCTTACATCGAGGCTTTGAACAGTGCGTTTGTATCTGTTTATGATCTAAAATATGCATATAAAGTCAACACAAATTTGGATTCCAAGGCTGCTATTTCAGCTCCTGCCGTTCCAATTTTAGTGGAAACGAATGTAATAACAAAAACCGAAACAACTGATCAAGTAGTCATCCCAAGTCCAGTTCCAGAAATAGTCCCGATAGTAAATCCGTTAAAACCTAAAAAACAACTAACCAATATCGGATTGTTATATGCGCAACCTACAACTTATGGTTTTCAATTGATTGACAGCCAACCAAAAGTAGTAATGAAATTGTACAAAACATCTCTTTCAACAAGTTTTATTGCCAAAAACGATGCTATTCAAGGTGTTTTGGTTTCAAAAGACAACCATTGGTTTTTGGAATATTATCAAAATGAAGTTTTCGTTTCCGAGAAAATAGAAGTTAAGTTTTAAAAGTATTTAATCCATTTTTATTCAATAAATATAGTTATGAGTCTAACAACACAACGCAACAATATTGTTCATAGGATTTTAGATATTTCAGATTTAAAATTGCTAAATGAAATTGAGGAATTGCTAAATAAGGACGTTTTTGCTGATACCACTTCTGGGAAGGCACTGTCTGTAAAAGAATACACAAACCATTTAGACCAAATAATGGTTGCTTCTGATTCTGGAGCTATTGGTTATTCTACAACAGAAGCAAAAAACAAACTTAATCGCAAATGAAAACTTTGTGAAAATTCAGCCCTCTTACTCTCAATTTTAGACCCACTACTATTTCCACAAAAAACCATCAAAGTGAACAAATCAACCAAAGAAACCTTTAATTTTGTTCTAATAAATTATTTAGTTGCGACGGACAATCATTACAAACTGTAACAAATAGGATTAAATCATACAAATCAAGGTTAAACACGATAAAAAAATAATTTTGGAAATAAATATTCAGCAGCATCAACATTTTTCTTTTGATTTGTGGCTCACATTAATAAAATCGAATCCTGAATTTAAAAATAAAAGAAATTTACTATTTAAAGATTTTTTTGAAATTGACTGTTCAATGGATAAATTGTCAGAAGTAGTCAGGTATTATGACCTGTTATGCAACAATATAAACGAGAAAACAGGCTTAAATATAGACACATTTGAGATTTATTATTTAATTCTGAACGCATTGAATGTGAAAATTGATGACATTGGAACAGAAAAATTAACGCAGTTTTATGATGAAACCCAATTATTATTTATGAATTTTAGACCGGATTTAATTGATCCGAAAATTCAATTGTTGTTTCAACAAATTGTCGCACAAGGAAAAACGATAAATATACTAAGCAACACCGCATTTATAAAAGGTGTTACTTTAAGAAAACTATTGGAGCATTACGAATTAAGGTCTTATTTTTCTTTCGAAATTTTTTCTGATGAAGTCGGATTTTCAAAGCCCAACCCAGCAATATTTCAGTTGGTTTATGATGAGATTAAAAATTTTAAATCGTTAGAAAAAAAGCAAGTTTTGCATGTAGGTGACAATAAAATAGCGGATTATAATGGAGCATTGAATTTTGGATTTGATGCTTTTTTACTAAAAATATAGAAATTGAATACAAGTTACAGTTTACACAAAATTACCAACGAAGACCAATGTCCATTTGATGCCAACGAGTACAGTTGGTTCAAATTTGGGGACAAACAATATGCAGAGAAATTTGCAAATGAATTATTTAATGGATTCATAGCAGAATTTGGCGATTTGCTTCTGTCTAAAAATGAAATTGTTATTCTTCCAAGTCCTTATTTGTCTATTCCCACGGCTTCCAATTTTTTATGTTTTTATTTTAAAAAATGTTTGAATAGTTTCCTTTTTCAGAACAACAAAAAAGCAAGTATTGAGTCTAAAATTTACAGAAATCAAACTTATGTTACTGATTATGGTAATTTGAGCTTTGATGATCGGGTAAAATTGATAGCAAACGACACCTATTATATTGATAGCAATTTTATTAGTGATAAGTTGTGTATTTTTGTTGATGATATAAAGATTACAGGTAGCCACGAGCATACAGTCAATAAAATTTTAGATCAATATAATGTCAATGGGGATTTTGTATTTGTCTATTTTGCAGAATTGGTAAACAAAACAATTCATCCAAAAATAGAAAATCATTACAATTATTTTGCAGTAAAAGGTATTAATGAGATTGTTGAGGTTGTCAATAGAGCTAATTTTCAATACAATACTAGGATCATAAAGTTCATTTTAAATTTGGATGAAGCCCAGTTTAGATTTCTTATCGACAGTATTTCAAGTGATAAACGCAACGATTTATTTCATTTGGCTATTAGCAATAATTATCATCAAATTTTAGAATATCAGAATAATATTAATACAATAAAATTATAAATTATGGCAATCAATTTACAAAAAGGACAAAGAGAAAATATTAATGCTCCAAAATTCACAATCGGGTTGGGCTGGGATACAAATAGTAGCACGACAGGATCAGGTTTTGATTTAGACGCATCCGTTTTTATTTTGGGTGACAATAGAAAACTAATTTCTGACAACCATTTTATTTTTTACAACAATCTTAAATCCGCTGATGAAGCCGTGATTCATACCGGAGATAATTTAACCGGCGACGGCGATGGCGACGATGAACAAATTAAAATTGATTTGACAAAAATTTCTGCAAACGTAAAAGAGGTTTGCATTGTGGTAACCATTCACGAGGCAGATACTAGGAAGCAAAATTTTGGTCAAGTTCGAAATTCTTTCATCAGAATTGTTGATGCCAGCAATAATACCGAATTACTAAAATACGAATTAGAAGAAGATTTTTCAATAGAAACAGCGGTCGAATTCGGAAGAATTTACAACAAAGACGGTCAGTGGAAATTTGAAGCCATTGGCGCAGGAATGAAAGGCGGTCTTGAAGATTATTTAACTAAATACAACTAAAAATGGCCATTAATTTAGAAAAAGGACAAAGAATAAACCTAGAAAAAAGCAACGGAAACAAACTTCAAAACGTTTGTGTTGGAATCAATTGGGGAGCAATCGAAAAAAAAGGTTTTTTTGGTTCAAAAAAAGAACCAGTAGATTTAGATGGAAGTTGTGTAGTTTTCGACGAAAATAAAAGAAAAATAGACTCTGTAAATTTTAGAAAATTAGTATCAAGTGACGGCGCAATAAAACACAGCGGCGATGATTTAACCGGAGATTTGAACGGTGATGACGGACTAGATAATGAAGTTATAACTTTAGATTTAAGCCGATTAAATTCCAATGCAAGTTATGTTGCTTTTTTTGTAAACAGTTTTAAAGGACAAGATTTCAAAGAAATTCCTTTTGCTTCGATACGAATTTATGAAGGAACACCAAAAACAGTTTCCGAAGAATTTGCCCGATATGATATTGCCAACGACGCTACTTTTGCAGGAAATGTAACAATGGTTTTGGGTGTTTTTTACAAACGAAACGGAGATTGGAAATTCAACGCCATTGGTGCGCCTATAAAAGATAAAAAAATTGAAGAAACAGAAACGACCATTCAACAACAATACTTGTAAATTATAATGGAAAATCAATTAATAACTCAAGAAAATAATGCCCTGATTGACAAAGATGGAAACGTAAATTTGGCTGTCATTTCTGACAATCAAGTAGCCGAATATAAAACCATTTCCAATCAATTGGACGAGAAAGACGCTAATTCAATTTTGAATTTTGGTGCCGAAATCCAAACTTCTATTGCCAAACAAAGCGATACCTTTTTGACTAATGTACGAACGTACAACTCGGGCGAAGTAGGTACTTTAATAACCGATTTGCTTACCGAGCTGAATTATGTAGATGTTGACCAATTGGATCAAGGGCCATTTAAGAAATTTTTATCCAAAATTCCACTCGTAAATAAATTGGTTGTCGATGTAAAAAAGTTGTTTCAACAATATGATAAAATCACCGTAAACATTGACAAAATTAGCAATAAAGTCAAAGCTGGAATGATCAATTCTATTAAAGACAACAGTGCATTGCAAACCATGTTTGATGGAAATGTTGGTCTTATTAAAGAAATGGAGAGACACATTATTGCGGGACAAATTCGGTTCAAAGAACTTTCAGAAGAACTGGCTTTGATGGAAGCCAACAGTGGGCAATATCAAGATTATCAAATTGCTGACAAACGAAATTTTATCAGCCGATTGGACAAACGTCTCGCCGATATGAAAATTGTGCGTTTCATTATGTTGCAATCTTTGGCGCAAATTCGTGTAGTTCAAAACAATAACACTTCAATAGCCGAAAAAGCGCAATCTATTTTGACGACAACAATGCCAGTTTGGAAAAACCAACTGACACTTGCTGTGGCTTTGCAACGTCAAAAACAAAACATTGAAGTGCAACGAAAAGTATCGGAAACCACCAATACGATTTTGCAAAAAAATGCCGAAATGTTGAAACAAAACAGTATTGAAGTAGCAAGAGAAAACGAAAACACCATTGTATCTCTAGAAACTTTAAAAAACACAACAAAATCATTAATCGAAACTTTAACCGAAGTCAAACAAATTCACGATAAAGGAACTGAAACCAGAAGAGAACTTGATGCAGGATTGCAAAGTCTTGAAGCTGAACTAAAAAAAGGGGTTGTTAGCTAAAGGCGTATCTAATTAAAATGGAAGAACAAGAACATATATTTGTTCAGATTATTAAAGACAGCGATAAAAGATTGGTGGTTTTGCAGGTATTGGCAAACTTTTTTAACCACAAAGATTTGATTGGTGTTGTGATAAAAACGAAAATTATTCACAACCTTTTTAAAAAAAATCGTTCGTTAGATTGCAATAAATTAGAATTATTTCATTTGCAATTTACCGACTCCATTATTGAATTATTTAGAAAATTAAAAAAATCTAAGGAGCAACAATATCTGTTGATTTCCGACGAAATTAATATCAATAACGAGACAATAGCTTCGTTACAATCTGAAATAGAAAAATCAGATTTTCCAGAAAACGCCAAAATTCACGCACAAATTATGTCCCAAAAAGTGGCACAATTGTATCAAATGTTTGTTTCTGACCAACAAGAATTGTTCAGCTGGAACGAAATATTGATGTTTTCAAATCAGTATCAGTCTAAATATTACCGAGAAATCAATAGCAATCAGTTCGAACAATTGATCCCTGTTGATAGAAAAGTATATAACAATAGCCATTCTATTTTCGAGAAAAAGCTATTGGGCAGATTAAATATTTTACAATTCAGAATAAAATTTCTTTGCGGTTTGGTTTGTAACAATCAAATAATTGAAGTGTATGAATTTAGAGATTCCAATGATAAATTTATCTTTGTAGGCAATGATAAATCTTTCTATTTTTTGGAAAATGAAAATGCAAAAGGAATAGATTTATCGAAAAACAGCTCTTCTAAAAATCAGGTTTTGTTTGAACTCAACACAAAAAATACGCAGCTCAAAACAACATTAGAGACTATAAAGACTAGTCTTCCAGAATCAGTAGAACAAGTTTTAAAAGATTATTTAGATAAAATTTCGTCAACCAATTTTACCGATGATTTGTATAATGTGGACGAACAAACAAACATATTGAAAACAATGTTGAACATTAAAATAAATTAGAATACAATGGCAATTAATTTAGAAAAAGGACAAAGGCAAGCAATTGGAGCGCCGAAATTTACAGTAGGTTTGGGTTGGGATAGCAATTCGAGTAGTACAGGCGAAAGTTTCGATTTGGATGCCTCCATATTTTTGGTGGGTGCAAACGGGAAAATTCCAAGCGATAATCATTTTGTGTATTACAACAATTTGAAATCGCCAGACGGATCCGTAATTCACGCAGGAGACAATACTACTGGTGATGGTGATGGTGATGACGAAAAAATTGCAATTGATTTGTCGAAAGCTGGAGCTGATGTAAACGAAATTTCGTTTGTAGTAACCATTCACCAAGCCGAAACTAGAAAACAAAATTTTGGTCAAGTAAGAAATTCATTCATCAGAATCTTAGACGAAACCAATACAGAATTAGTAAAATACGAACTCGATGAAGATTTTTCGATCGAAAGCGCAGTCGAATTTGGACGTATATACAAAAGAAATAACGAATGGAAATTCGAAGCCGTTGGAGTTGGAATGAAAGGCGGTTTACAAGATTACTTAAATAAATTCAATTAAATAAAGATAAAAATGGCAATAAATCTTCAAAAAGGGCAAAGAATCAGCCTTGAAAAAAGCAACGGTAGCAAGTTGCAAAATATTTGTGTGGGAATCAACTGGGGTGCAATCGAAAAGAAAGGGTTCTTTGGAAATACCAAAAAAGAAGCGGTGGACTTGGATGCATCCTGCGCATTGTTTGACGACAAAAAGAATTTGTTGGATATTATTTATTTCGGAGCATTGCGTTCCAAAGACAATGCAGTAATTCACAGCGGCGATGATCGAACAGGCGATCTGGGCGGAGATGATGGCTTGGATAACGAAATAATTACCGTCGATTTTTCAAGATTGAATCCTGCTTGTACTTCGGTTGCTTTTGTTTTAAACAGTTTTCAAGGACAGGATTTTGCCACTATTCC
>CAMCTL010000149.1 GCA_945878515.1 Flavobacterium psychrophilum
AGTTGAACAGGATTATTTGTTGACCAATTTCAGCGCTTTTTCAAATTGTTCTTCCTTAGAAATATTTGAATTATCAAATTCGATTGCATCAACTGCTTTAATTAATGGAGAATCTTCGCGATGGGTGTCTATGTAATCTCGCTCTTGCACATTTTTTAAAACCTCGTCAAAAGTCACATTATCTCCTTTTTTTTGCAATTCTTCAAATCTCCTTTCGGCACGAGTTAAAGGACTTGCAGTCATAAATATCTTTAAATCGGCATCTGGAAAAACTACGGTTCCAATGTCTCGTCCGTCCATTACAATACCTTTGTTCTTGCCCATTTCCTGCTGTTGTTCCACAAGTTTGGAACGCACTTCGGAAATTTCTGCAACAAGACTAACATAGTTTGAAACTTCGATCGTTCGAATTTCTCTTTCCACATTTTTACCATTCAAATACATTTCGGCAAAACCCAAATCAGTATTGAATTTGAAAACCAATTTTATTTCAGGCAAATGCTGAATCAATGAAACTTTATCAAAATAATCTTTTTTGATAAACTCATTTTGCATAGCAAAAAAAGCTACCGCCCGATACATTGCACCAGTATCAACATAAACATAACCAAAATGATTGGCTAATTCCCTGGCCAAAGTACTTTTTCCGGTGGATGAAAATCCGTCTATCGCTATTATGATTTTTTTGTTCAAAATAATATTATTGAAGATTAATAGTCAAGCCAAATAAACTCGTGTTTCCAGCCAATGTGTATCTGGAATAAGAGTAATTCAACTTCATTTTGTTAAATTTCATTCCAAAACCAACCGATATTCCAGAAAAATTTCGAATCTCTTCTACTTTCAATTCTTCGGCACGTCTGAAATTATATCCTAACCGTAAATTTACCGCTCTTTTTGGAAAAAGTTCAACTCCAAATACAGTATGTCTTATTGCGTTTCCTAAAAATGACACTTTTTTTTCAGTTGTGGTGCCATCTATCGAGGTTTGAGCTTGATTGGGATTGCTGAAAGAAACATTCCACTGTTGTAAATTATCCAATGTTAAATGCCAACGAATGGGTACATTTTCTAATTCTTGCGAAACACCAAGCATAATATCCAAAGGTAATTTTTCTTTTAAACCACTATAAGTAGTGAATTGTGTGCCCAGATTTCTTACCACAAAAGCACAATTGACATCATTGGCTTCGTCAATATAAATAGCTCCAAAATCTAATGCTCCGCCAAAAGAATTGTAGGTTTCTAATGCCGAAGTAATCAATTTTCCATTCGCTCCTAAAAATAAATTGGAATTGGGAACATTATAAGCATAACCAAAAGAAAGTGCTACTTCATTTCCTGTAAACTCTGATGTAGCCTGACCGTTTTCGTCATAACCATCAAATTGACCATAATTAACATAATTTACACCTACTTGAAACGTTTGCAAATGGCGGTCGTAAGTATAAGCATAAGATGCTGATCCAAAGGTAACTTCCCCAAAATAATTTCCATAATTCAGTGCCAAATGATTGTCCATTTCAGCGTTTATTGTGGCGGGATTAAAATGTGCTTGATTGACATCTTCATCATATATGGTAATTGTTTTTCCACCCAATGCGGCTTGTCTTGGCGATGTGACCAAATTCAAAAACTGATAAGTGTGCCTTCCTCCTATTTGTCCATAAGTCAAGGTACAAAGGGAAATAAACAGGAAAGACATCAGTTTATTTAACATATTTATGAGTTTAATTTGTAAAGTAAACGTAATTGCGAAGATAAAATTATAATGTTGAAATTTCTGTTTATTAATGAATTTTCCAAACGACCTTTAATCAAAACAAAAATTCCACTCTGAAGAACCAGAATGGAATTATATGCAATAAAAAGCGCTTATCTATAAAGCTTTAGCATTTTTCACATTTTGATTGGTAATTGCAATTTCCAACACTTCGCTCATTTCCTTCACATAATGAAAAGTCAATCCTTCAATATATTTTGGTTTTATTTCGTCGATATCGCTTTTGTTTTCGTTACACAAAATAATTTCTTTAATATTGGCTCTTTTGGCAGCCAATATCTTTTCTTTTATTCCGCCCACAGGTAAAACTTTGCCTCTCAAAGTAATTTCACCAGTCATTGCCAATCCTTTTTTAATCTTTTTCTGCGAAAGCACAGAAACCAAAGAAGTCAACATCGCAATTCCAGCACTTGGCCCATCTTTTGGTGTAGCACCTTCAGGAACGTGTAGATGGATGTTGTATTTGGTCAACATTTCAGGTTTTAAACCCAATAATTCCGCATTGGCTTTTATATATTCTAACGCTATTGTTGCCGATTCTTTCATCACATTTCCTAAATTTCCGGTAATGGTCATCGTTCCTTTTCCAGGAGAAATTAAAGATTCAATAAAAAGAATATCACCACCAACACTCGTCCAAGCAAGACCTGTAACCACTCCAGCAACATCATTGTTTTCGTATTTGTCTCTTTCTAGTCGTGGAATTCCAAGTACTTGAACAATATCTTCGTTGGTCACTTTTTTGTTATATTCTTCTTCCATTGCAATGGACTTCGCAGCATTTCGAATGACTTGTGCAATTTTGGCTTCCAATCCTCGAACGCCAGATTCACGGGTATAACCTTCGACAATTTTCTCTAATTGTTTTGGTCCAATAGATAAATCTTTGGTGGTTAAACCATGCTCTTTCAATTGTCTTGGAAACAAATGCTGACGCGCAATTTCAATTTTTTCTTCAATAGTGTAGCCCGACATTTTAATAATTTCCATTCGGTCTCTCAACGCCGGTTGAATTTCCGCCATATTATTGGACGTTGCAATAAACATTATTTTAGACAAATCGTAACCCATTTCTACGAAATTATCATAAAAAGAATTGTTTTGTTCAGGGTCTAAAACCTCTAATAATGCCGATGATGGATCGCCTTGATGGCTGTTGGATAATTTATCTATTTCATCTAAAACAAAAACTGGGTTCGAGGTTTGTGCCTTCTTCAAACTTTGAATAATTCTTCCCGGCATCGCGCCAATATAAGTTTTTCTATGACCCCGAATTTCAGCTTCGTCACGTAAACCACCTAAAGATATTCTAACATATTCTCTCCCTAAAGCTTCGGCAACCGATTTTCCAATAGAGGTTTTTCCAACGCCTGGAGGGCCTGTCAAACAAATTATTGGCGATTTCATATCATTTCGCAATTTCAAAACTGCCAAGTGTTCAATCATTCGCTTTTTGACCTCTTCTAAACCAAAATGATCCTTATCTAAGATTTTTTGAGCGCGTTTCAAATCAAAATTATCTTTAGAGTATTCTCCCCAAGGCAAATCTAAAAACAACTCCAAATAATTTCTTTGCATACCAAAATCTGGCGCTTGTGGATTCATTCTGCGCATTTTGGACAATTCTTTTTCGAAATGTTTTTGCGTTTTTTCGTCCCATTTTTTGGTTTTTGCTTTGACACTCATTTCGTCCATTTCCTCTTCTTGCGAAACGCCACCCAATTCTTCTTGAATGGTTTTCATTTGTTGGTGCAGGAAATATTCGCGTTGCTGTTGGTCTAAATCAAAACGGACTTTAGATTGAATATTATTCTTCAATTCGAGTTTTTGCAACTCGGTATTCATATAACGCAATGTTTCCAATGCTCTTTCTTTCAGAGAATTAATCGACAAAAGCGTTTGCTTTTCTTCGACAGACAAACTCATATTGGAAGTCACAAAATTGATTAAAAACGATTGGCTTTCAATGTTTTTAATAGCAAATGTGGCCTCGCTTGGAATATTAGGATTTTCAGTAATGATTTGGATTGCTAATTCTCGCACTGAATCAAGAATGGCTAAAAACTCGGTATCTTTTTTAGTCGGTCTTTTTTCTGCTACATCTTTAATCGTAGCGGTAAAATATGGCATTTCTGCAACAACAGATTCTATTTCGAAGCGCTTTTTACCTTGCAGTATTACCGTAACATTACCATCGGGCATTTTCAAAACACGCAAAATACGAGCTACAGTTCCTATGTGGTGGATGTCTGTTTTGGCAGGATCTTGAATTTCCTCGTTCTTTTGTGCAACCACTCCAATGATTTTTCCAGCTGCGTAAGCATCATTGATTAAATTTATAGATTTATCTCGTCCAGCAGTAATTGGAATTACAACTCCTGGGAATAAAACCATATTTCTAAGCGGTAAAATAGACAAAGTATCCGGTAAATCTTCGTTGTTCATTTCCTCTTCGTCCTCTGGAGTAAGAAGGGGAATTAATTCGGTTTCGGAATCAAATTCTTGTAGTGACAGATTGTCTAGTGTGTGTATTTTATGTTTTGACATATTATTATTTAAGTCTTTTTGTCATTAAATGGTTCATTCGGACTGCAAATCTAAAGCAACTTTACATTTAATTTCAATTAAATAGTTTTAAAACGCTCAGATATTACAAAACACTAAAAAAGACAATCATTATGCCAAATTTATCATGAAACTAATTTCGACCAAATTGAAAAAATGGTGATTTTTTTAATTATTGATGTTCCGGAGTTTTAATTTTCTTCATAAAACTAAGCACAATATAACCCAATAAAAAGAAAATAGCGAGGATAAAAATAGAATTCCGCATCGAATTGGTCAAAGCTCCTACAAACCCAAAAATAAAAGTGCCAAGAACAATTGCAATCTTCTCGGTAACATCGAAGAAACTAAAATAAGTTGTATGATCCTCAGTATCTGGCAATAATTTAGAATAGGTGGAACGAGACAAAGACTGAATTGCACCCAACACCATTCCGATCAAACCGCCAAGCGCATAAAATTGAATATCAATATTTGGGTTATCCTTTTCTAATAAATAAGCTGCAAAACAGATGAATCCCCAAATGGCAATGGTTAATTTTAAAGTTTTTATGTTTCCTATTTTTCCAGAAATTCTAGAAAAAAGAAAAGCGCCAAAAATAGCTACTATTTGAATTAGTAAAATTGTAATAATTAATTGGCTAGTTTCGATACCTAATTCCACTTTTCCATAAATTCCCGCCAACAAAATAATGGTTTGAACCCCAATACTGTACAGAAAAAAAGCTATTAATAACTGTTTCAAAGAAGTCAATTTTTTCAAACTAATCAAAACTACTTTTAGCTCATTAATTCCTCTGAAAATAATTTCATTATTTATCTTTTTGTTGTGGCTATTTGAAGGTAAAAAATGAAAAGAAACCTGCGCAAATCCCATCCACCAAATTCCAACCATTAAAAATGATATTCTTGCTGGCAATGTTGGATCTGTGATGCCAAACAAATCAGGTTTCATTACCATAGCTAAATTAAAAGCCAATAGTAAAACCGAACCTGTGTAACCAAACATAAACCCTCGGGCACTTACCTTATCGTGTTGTTCTGGAAAAGCAATTTCAGGCAAATAGGAATTATAGAAGACAATACTTCCCCAGAAACCTATGCTTGCGAGAATGGTTGCGAGAATTCCAATCCACAAAGTATCTTGATCTTTAAAGAAAAATAAACTCATTACTGACAAAGATCCCATGTAGCAAAAAAACTTCATAAAACTCTTTTTGTTTCCTGAATAATCAGCAATACCAGATAAAATCGGGGACAAAAACGCCACCATTAAAAATGAAAATGATAATGAATAAGACAATAAAGTGGTGTTTTGAAATGTAGTTCCAAAAAAAGTTACCATTCCGCCATTGTCGCTGGTTACAGATTCATAATAGATTGGAAAAACTGCTGTTGCAATAACTAACGAATAAACTGAATTTGCCCAATCATAAAATGCCCAAGCATTGATGAGTTTAAGACTTCCTTTTGGTAGATTTTCCATTTGTTGTTTTTATTTTTTCAAATGTAATCAAAAAACCTAATAACAAGAAGTAGATTAAAATGGAATAGATTAAGAAATTGATAATAATTTTGGGAAATAAATGGCTTCTTAGAAATAAAAAATTACAGCGTTTTTACATTCAATTTACTGTTTTTTCGACTAAAGCCAAAGTAAATTATTAGACCGACAATCAACCAAATACTGAAATAAATCCAATTCCAAACGCTCAATTCTGCCATCATATATAAACAACAAATTAGACCTAATAAAGGAATAAGTGACAGATTATCTTTATAAGACCAAATGGCTAAACCTACTAATACAATCAAGAAAATCCACATCGGGATTTTGTGTTTAAAAAGGTCAAAACCACTTTCGTATTTATGAGAATCTTCGATGGGCAATCCTTTGATTACATCAGCATATTGAACTTGATCTTCTTCAAATTGGCTTAAAATCAATTCTAAATCTGGAGTTTCGTTAGTTTTAATTTTGGGTCCCAATCCTACCAAATAATCGGTAACTTTTGTGTAATGTTCTTTATCTAAAGAAGTGATGATGTCGGATGCGCTTCTGATTTGCGCTTCATTGGTCAAAAAATCCATGGTTGTTTTTTTGTTGTAACCAAAAGAAAAAACAAGCCCCATGATAATTAAAGCAGGTAAAATAAACTTAGCGTTTACGTAAGGTGTTTTAAATTTTCCACGGGGAATATCTGTTTTATTTTGCATGACCAAAACGCCTGCACAAACCAAAACAAAGGCAAACAAAGTCCCAATACTGCACAAATCCGTAACCATTGTTAAATTCAAAAATAAAGCAGGAATACCTACCACAAAACCAGTTACTATTGTAGCATAAGATGGAGTTTTGAATTTCGGGTGCACAGTAGAAAAACGTTTTGGTAACAAACCATCACGGCTCATACTCATCCAAATTCGAGGTTGCCCCATTTGGAAAACCAATAAAACACTCGCCATTGCAATAACGGCGCTAACTGCAATAATTCCCGACATCCATTTCAAATCTAATTTATCGAATACAAAAGCAAGTGGATCACCAACATTCAATTCGCTATAACTCACCATTCCAGTTAAAACCAAAGCTATAGCAATGTACAAAATAGTACAAATAATAATGGCCCACATCATTCCTAATGGCAAATCTCTTTGCGGATTTTTACATTCTTCGGCTGTGGTAGAAATGGCGTCGAAACCAATATAAGCAAAGAAAACCGCCGAAACTCCCTTTAGAACGCCACCAACTCCATTAGGTGCAAAGGGATTCCAATTTGCAGTGTCGACATAAAAAACACCAACAGCAATTACTAACAGAACAATACATACTTTAATAATAACCATCAAATTACTGGCGTTTCTAGATTCTTTCATGCCACGATAAACCAAAGCCGTTATCAAAATAATAATGAGTAATGCTGGTAAATCGGTAACAAAATGAAAAGAACCCAACACGGGCGAAGTCGTCCACGCGGTGTAAGCCGATTGCAATCCAGCATCTAAATTTTCAAAAGATTTTCCGCCTTGCATCAATGCAGTAGCGTCTGCAAAGCCGCTCGAAGCCGTTAAATAATCCATCTGTACCCATTGTGGCAAATTGATTCCACCACTTTCGAGTAAACCTGTAAAATAATCGCTCCAGGAAATGGCGACCGTGATATTGCCAACAGCGTATTCCATAATCAAAGCCCAACCAATAATCCAAGCTATAATTTCGCCAAAAGCAACATAAGAATAGGTATAAGCACTGCCTGAAACCGGAACCATTGAAGCAAATTCAGCATAGGCAAAAGCGGCAAAACTGCAGGCAATAGCAGTAAACAAAAAAAGAAAAATTACGGCTGGTCCACCATCTGCACTGGCTTTTCCGATAGTGCTAAAGATTCCTGCTCCAACAATAGCTGCAATACCAAAAGCAGTTAAATCTCGGGCGGTTAGGTGTTTTCCTAATGCATTGTGACCATCCGATTCATTTTTTTCCACTTGTTTTAAAATATCTTGAACTGTCTTTTTTCTGAATAAACCTGATACTGCCATTTAGTGAATTTTATCGTTATTGGAAGAAATATTGAAAAATATGCAACATTATTTTAAATATGATGCGAAATATTTTAATTTTTCAAATATAGAAAACATTTTTAATTTAAGTAGAGTTGAGCATTTTTTTATTGTCTATAATTCCACAAAAAATATTGCATCCGACAAAACAAAGTGATGTAACTATTCTGTTTTGACACAACTTATGAATACACTAAGACAGCATAAATCATTATATGGACGAAGAAGAATATCGATAAGCAGTTCACTGCACATATAGATGAAATGTACAATTTTATATTAAATGTTTTTTGAGTTGCAATTGTAAAATCTGAAGTTAACTCCGAAAATTTTATGTATTAGATTGATTCTTAAACAGCATCTTCACCTTCCCATTTTCCTACCACTGATGTGGCTAAAGCATTTCCTAAAACATTGGTCGCACTCCTAAACATATCGCAGAAATGGTCGATTGGAAGTATCAAAGCGATACCTTCAATTGGTATTTTAAACATGCCACAAGTAGCAGCTACAATGACTAAACTGGCTCTTGGAACTCCTGCAATCCCTTTACTGGTAAGCATTAGAACGAATAACATCGTCATTTGAGTTCCCATATCTAAATCAATTCCATACGCTTGAGCTATAAATAAACTGGCAAAAGTCATGTACATCATACTGCCATCAAGATTAAAAGAATAACCAAGAGGCAACATAAAAGCTACGATTTTGTCTTTTATACCAAAACGTTCTAATTCCTCGGTCAATTTTGGAAAAACCGCTTCGCTACTAGTCGTACCGAAGGCAATAATCAAAGGACTTACGATATGATTTAATAAAGTTTTCATTCTTTTTCCGAGAAAAATAAATCCAACGGCTAAAAGGAAAACCCATAAAGAAGCAATTCCAACTAAAAAAGATCCAAAGAATTTGATATATGTCAA
>CAMCTL010000150.1 GCA_945878515.1 Flavobacterium psychrophilum
TTTATAGATTTCTAATCCTTTGGAGTATTGAATGGAGTTCTTGGAATTCTCCATTTTATTTTTAGAAACGCTGTCGTTTTTCTTGCATCCGATTAAAGAAAGTAAAAACAATAATATGATAATGCGAATGTAAAAAGATGGCATAGAACAGAGTGGAGTTAGCGGGTTTTTTAATAATGGCCTTTTAATGAATGAATCAAAATCACATTTTCATCTTCTATTACTTCATAAACTAATCGGTGTTCTTGATTAATTCTCCTGCTCCAAAGTCCTGACAAACGATGTTTTAAAGATTCAGGTTTGCCAATTCCGGTATAAGGTGTTTCAGGAATTATTTCTAACAATTGCCTAACCTTTTTTAAAACATTCTGATTGTTAACTTTCTTGAAATGGTCCAGATGTTCTTTGGATTTGGGCAAGAATATTATTTCCATATCTCATCCAAATTGATTTTAATACCTTTTCCGGCTTTATAATCCTTTCTGTTTTGTTGAATCATTTCAACAAATTCAGGACTGTAATCCACTTGCTCGGATTTATTTTTAAGGTCTTCAAACTTAATTTTTAGTGCTTCCAGAAAAGCGGTTATCACTTTTTGTTCTTTGCTATTTTTAGGATGAACGATTATTGTTTCCATAGGTGAATTTTTTAAAACAAATATATAAATAAAAAGGCAATGGTTTTAAAATACAATTGCCTTATATTTGCCCCAGAATTAAGGTTGTGTTTTACTTTTTTTAGAAAGCACATTAAAAGGGAATCAGGTGAAAGATTTCAGATTGAAGAATGCAGATTTTAGATTGTTGCAAATCTAAAATCTAAAATCCCAAATCTAAAATCACAAATCCCGAGCTGTACCCGCAACTGTAAGCTATCAAGCTTGTTGTTATCTACAAAACCACTGTTTTTAATTGTAGATTTTAGAATTCAGATTTTAGATTCAATCTAAAATCAAAAATCCTAAATCTAAAATGGAATGGGAAGGTAAACAACAAGACGCAAGCCAGGAGACCTGCCTTTTTTCTTAACGAATATCGAACTTTCGGGAAAAAAGGTTCTGAGATTATGACTTTAAAATACTGCTTTTATTTTTGTTTGCTCTTGATGTGCCAATATGTTTGTGCGCAAAAAACTCCTGTTATCGAACTCGACGAGGTTTTGATTTCGGACGGGCAGTTGAATAAATTCTCTAATTCTCAGTCGGTACAAAAACTCAAAGACTCGGTTATTGACCACAACAGCGCTTCGTTGACTACCTTGCTCAACTACAATTCGGTTATATATTTCAAAGAAAATGGACTCGGGATGGCTTCTTCACCTTCTTTTAGGGGTACAACTGCGTCCCAAACTGCTGTGATTTGGAATGGAATAAACATCAATTCTCAATTGAGCGGTCAGACTGATTTTAATACTATTTCAGCTAGAGATTTCAATTCTGTAATTATTCGTGCAGGTGGAGGTGGCGCAATTTACGGAAGTAGTGCCATTGGCGGAAGCATTCATTTGAATTCAGATTTGAGTTTTGAAAACCAATTCAAAAATAATTTGCAGTTGAATTATGGGAGCTTTAACACGCTGAATGTTAACTATAGTTCACAAATGGCTACCGATAAATGGAGTACAAATGCAAGTGTTTCTAGAAACAGTTCCGACAATAATTTTCGGTATTTGGGAACAAATAGAAATAACGAAAACGGACAATTTGAAAACACAAGTTTAAATTTTAGCTTGGGTTACAAATTAGATTCAAGTAATGTTTTTAAATTATACAGTGCTGTTTTTGATAGCGAAAGACACTTTTCAGGAACGCTATCTGCTCCATCAAAAAGTAAATACATTGATTTGAATACTAGGAATTTACTGGAATGGAGTTCTGTTTACGATCAATTTACATCAAAGGTTAAAACGGCTTTTTTGTCTGAAAAGTATAAATATTTTGAAAATGCGGCGACACCAATTTTTAGCTACGGAGAAGTAAAAACGCTTATTTTCAAATATGATTTGTCTTATAAAATTAATTCGAAAATAGAGCTAAATTCTGTTTTAGATTATACCCAAAACAAAGGTTTAGGATCTGACATCGGGGATGAAAAAAGACAAATTAGTTCTGGAATGGTACTTTTGAAACACCTACTTTTTGCTAATTTTCTTTACGAAGTTGCCATCAGAAAAGAAGTAACTAATAATTATGAAAGTCCCGTTTTGTTTTCTGTTGGCACTAATTATGCTCCGTTTTCTTTCTATGAACTGAAGATTAATGCATCAAGGAATTATAGAATTCCCACATTCAATGATTTGTATTGGCAAGGAAGTGGAAATCCAAACTTGAATCCCGAAAGTTCTTATCAAGCTGAAATTGGTCATTTGTTTAAGTCCAAAAACGCTCAGTTTTCTGTTACCAATTACTACATCAAAATAAAAGATTTGATATACTGGGCGCCAGGTCTAGATGGAAATTGGAAACCAAATAATGTAGGTAAAGTCGCTACTTGTGGCGTTGAGGTTTTGGTTAATTACAAAAAAAAATGGGGTAAAAACCATTTTGATTGTGCAGCAACTTATGCCTATACCATATCCGAAAATGAGATTACCAAAAGGCAATTAATTTACGTTCCGTATCATAAGTTCAATGCTTCTCTTGCTTATTCATTCCGAAAATTTAATTCATTTTTTCAATATTTATACAATGGAGAAGTATTCACTTCGTCGGATAATTTTTATGTATTGGATGATTATTTGGTATCTAATGCTGGTATCGACTATTCATTTGGCAAAAATAAAACCTTTAAACTTGGTTTTACGGTACTGAATGTCTTTAACGAAAGTTATCAAAACGTAAGTGTTCGACCAATGCCTGGAAGAAATTATACTATGAATCTAACCTTTAATTTTTAATCTTTAAACTATAATAAAATGAAATTCAGTAAATTATTTGTATTCGCTTTTATAAGTGCAGTGTTTTTTGTTTCCTGCACTGATCGTATTGACGATGCCGAAACTCCTTTAGGAAATTATGACAAGGGAGCTTTAATTTTAAATCAAGGTGGTTTTGGAAAGGGCAACGCTTCGGTTTCGTATTTGTCAAATGATTTTGTTACCCAACAAAACAATATTTTCTCATTGGTAAATCCAACAATTACGCTTGGAGATGTAGGACAGGATATTGGTTTGTATCAAAATTTAGCTTTTATAATTTTGAATGGAAGTAATAAAATTGAGGTAGTAAACCGATATACTATGGCACACATTGCAACAGTTTCAGCGGGTTTAGACAATCCTAGATACATCGCTTTTGCTAATGGAAAAGCGTTTGTAACCAATTGGGGCGATGGTGGGAGCAAAACCGATGATTATGTGGCCGTTTTAAATCTTTCGACATATTCGATTAGTGCTAAAATTGCTGTTGCCGAAGGACCTGAAAGAATTATAGAAAACAATGCTAAATTGTACGTTGCTCACGAAGGCGGGTTCAATTTTGGAAAAACCATTTCGGTAATTAATACATCAAACAATACTTTGTCTACGACTATTACCGTTGGCGATGTTCCTAAATCTTTGGAAGTAAATAATGGCTTCCTGTATGTGCTTTGCGGAGGCAAGCCGAGTTATTCCAAGGCGGAAACTGCTGGAAGTTTTGTGAAAATAAATTTATCAAACAACACCATTGCTAGCACCATCAATTTTCCTGATAAAACACATCCGTCAAACTTAGATATTGTCGATTCTGATTTTTATTACACACAAGGCGCCGCTATTTATAAATCTACTTTAGCAGCATTAACTTTGCCAACAACACATTTGTTTAGCACAACATCACAAGGCGTTTATGGAGTATATAGCTTTGCAGTAAAAAACGATAAAATTTATGTTGGAGATGCTGGAGATTATAGTTCGTACGGCAAAATTTATGTATATTCGGCAACAGGAACTTTAGAAAAAAATTATACAGCAGGCGTTATACCGGCTGGATTTTATTTTAACGAATAGGGTTTTTTAAACCGCAAAAAAGGCTTCCATTACGGGAAGCCTTTTTTCGTTTTGGTATTTTATTATTTTAAAGCTTTCGATAAACCTTCGGGCGCTTTTTCAAGATACATTTGATTGTGCAAAATAGAAGCTGATTTTGAATCTTTAAAATAGTCAAATTGAATTCCGCTAACAGGTTGCTTTATTTTTCCAGTTCCAGTAATTTTAGCAATTGCAAGGCTTAATAATGGTTCGGTCGGACTGCCCAAAACGCCAAGTGTGCTAATTGTTTCTTTTAACGAAAACGTAGGAACTAAACCTGTTTGATAATCGCCAAAACCAGCGGCATTTACTATTTTTAAAACTAAGGGTTGCATTGCATAGCGGTGGTTTGGATTTCTTTTTTCTTTGTTAAAATTAGGAGAATCATAAACAGTTACTGATCCTACATTTTTACCTGTGGTTAGGTCTCCAATCTGAATCACGTCAATGTAAGGTTTCAATCCGTTGATTACCAATTCGCTCGCTGACGCTGAACTTTTTGAAGTCAAAATATAAATTTTGCTCATGTTGACACTATTTATAGGTGTTGTACCTATTTTGTCTACAAATAGGTCTTTTAATGATTCTGGGTTATTATTGGCAAAATAAGCTTCTATTTTTGCATTCCATTGTTGTTTTGCAAAAACTTTTCCAGTAAAACTTCCTGTAATCATGCTTGCCAATCGAGTTGCAGTTTGTACAGAACCACCGCCGTTGTACCTTAAATCTAGCACTAAATCGGTAATTCCTTGAGATTTCAATGTGCCAAAAGCCTCGTTTAAAGGTTTGTCATAATTGGAATAAAAGGCGTTATAGACCAAATAACCAATTTTTTTAGAACCAGAGGTAATAACTTTGTTCACTAATATTGGATTTTCGTCTAAGACAGTTTTTGTTAACGCTACAGATTTTCCGTTTGGGGTAATTATACCTCCGTTTATGTCTGCCATGTTCAAAGTATAGTCATTATTAGAGCCAAAAAGCAATGCACTGTAATTTTTATCTGTAAGTTGAGTTCCATTTACGCCATAAAAAACATCTCCGCGCTTAATATCTTTTGTTGATGCGTTTGAATTTGGAATAATATAACGTACCCATCCAATCACTTCGTCAGAACCCGAAGTTTTATAGCTTAATCCAAATTCTACACCATTATTATTGGTTGTTCCTTGAAGTTGTCCTTCTAGTTCCAGATAATCATCAACAATCCAACTGAATCTATCTATTGCTTCATTTGCTGGAAAACGACTATCGGGTTTGTATAACAAGGCATCAAATAAAGTTTCTGGGGCAGAATAGCCTTGTAAAAAAGAATTTAATTCTGCTTGATTTTTGAATTTATTGTCGGCTAAATTGGGTACGTCAGCCTGCCATAAATAATAAAAATTAAGTCCTTTCCAGACAAAATCATTTATTTCTAAATATCTTGGCGTTGCAGTATCATCATCATCTTGACAACTTTGAAAAATAAAGGTAGCTATAAAAAATATTAAAATATATTTGAAAGTTGCTTTCATCAGTAAAAATTTAATTTGCAGTAAAAATAGTAATTTATTATTAGTTTGTAAAATTATAAGCTTTTGTAACTGATAATTAAAGTATAAATTTTCAAAATTTTATTGCATTGGTACAGGCTTTGTTATTACTTTGCTAATAATGTGTTCGTTTAAACTAATAACCCAAAAAAATGAAAAAAATTATAGCAACATTCGTATTTATTTTGGTTTCTAATGCTTTTTTTGCACAGTCAGCTTTCAATAAATATGATGGTCAAGACGATGTAACTTCTATCATAGTCAACAAGAAAATGTTTCAAATGATGGGAAGTGTTAAGGTTGATGCTAATGATAAAGAAACGCAACAATATTTGTCTTTAATGAAAAAGTTAGAACATTTGATGGTGTTCACTACCACCAGCACAAGAGTTTCTACAGAAATGAAAGCATCTACAGATAATTATATAAAAACTGCAGGTTTAGAAGAGTTGATGCGAACTAATGATCGTGGAAAAAACGTCAGAATATTGGTTAAATCAGGAACTGCTGAAGGACAAGTAAAAGAACTACTGATGTTTATTGAAGGTTCAAACAAAGACAATGAAACAGTTTTAATGACCTTGACAGGTAGTTTTGACCTTAGTGAAATTTCTTTATTAACCGATAAAATGAAAATCCCTGGTGGCAGTGATTTAAAAAAGGCTACCGTAGGGAAGTAGTATATGGAACAGAATTAAACTCACTTTTACTAAGCCTTCCATTGCGGCATCCCATTTTTTGCCACTCAATTCTGATTTTCAATAAATCCTAATATCACTTTATTTTCCAGTTATCTCGAAACTGTTTAATTCAATCAAAGAATGTTTAGAAAGTAATTGGATTACTGTCTCGAAATTGTTTTTAAAAAGAAAAAAGAATGCTTTGTTTTTTATATTTCCTGAAGTTATCAAAACTAATTTTTTAGGTTTGTTAAAAATCAAGTGGCTATCAAGAAAATCTTTGTCTTTTGTGATGATAATTCTATCTTCTAATTCAGATATCTTAATGATTTCAGAATCAGAAGTTCGTTCCCTATTTGGCATATCGTCAGTGTGAATTGCATTATAGCCGCTGTCCTCTAGATAAAGTTTTAAACCATAAGGCAATTGCGCATCTATTATGAACTTCATGCAACTTTACTTAATATTTTAACATCGGTAAGTTTTGAAGCATACGCTAAACAAGCTAAAATATCTTCATTTTCAAGAGCTGGATAATCTTCAATGAGTTCTTGAAATGTCATTCCCGAGGATAACAAATCTAAAATCATTTCTACAGGGTAACGCATATTTCTGACTGTTGGCTTTCCGTGGCAAACATCAGGATTTATTGTAATTCTAGAAATTAGATTTCCCATTGGCTTAATTTTATTCAAATATAAAGAAAATGATTTAAACAAAAAAATCTGCTTTGGAGCAGATTTTAAAGGTTAATCAAATCAGTAGGAATATTTACCCCACCATTTCCACAATCTTACTTTCCCCAACCAAACTCACTTTCACCAATCCGTGTTTCACCAAACCTTTCATAGCCGCATCCCATTTTTTGCCACTCAATTCTGATTTAATTTTTAAAACACCCAAATCCATTTTGTTTTCATTGGTTTGCAACAGTGCCAGAATTAATTTTTCCTCGTCTTCGAGCTCGATTTGAACTTGTTTTTTCTCTGGTCGCATTTGCGGAAAGAATAAAACTTCTTGAATAGAAGCGTTGTTTGTCAAGTACATCATCAAACGATCCATTCCAATTCCTAAACCAGATGTTGGTGGCATTCCATATTCTAATGCTCTCAAGAAATCCTCGTCAATCGTTCCTGTAGCTTCATCATCACCTTTTTCGGCTAGACGCATTTGGTCTTCAAAACGTTCTCTTTGGTCAATCGGGTCATTCAATTCTGAATATGCATTCGCTACTTCTTTACCACAAACCATCAGTTCGAAACGTTCCGTTAAATCCGGATTGTCGCGGTGTTGTTTGCATAAAGGAGACATTTCCTTAGGATAATCTGTTATGAAAGTAGGCTGAATGTAATTTCCTTCGCATTTTGCACCGAAAATTTCATCAATCAACTTTCCTTTGCCCATCGTTGCATCCACATCGATTCCCATACTTTTAGCAGCATCAAATAGTTCAGCTTCGCTTTTGCCAGAAATATCAAAACCAGTAAAATGCTTGATAGAATCCGTCATTGTCACTCTTGCATACGGCGCTTTGAAGTTTATTTGGTGGTCTCCAAACGTGGCTTCACTCGTTCCATTCACTGCAATAGCGCAATGTTCCAATAAGTTTTCGGTGAAATTCATCATCCAATTGTAGTCTTTGTAGGCTACATATATTTCCATTGCGGTAAATTCTGGGTTGTGCGTTCGGTCCATTCCTTCGTTTCGGAAGTTTTTCGAAAACTCATAAACACCTTCAAATCCACCTACAATCAATCTTTTCAAATACAATTCATTGGCAATACGCATATAAAGCGGAATGTCCAAAGAGTTATGATGTGTGATAAAAGGTCTCGCCGCAGCACCACCAGGAATGGGTTGCAAAACTGGAGTTTCTACCTCAAGATAGCCTTTGTCATTAAAGAATGAACGCATTGCATTAAACAATTTTGTTCTCTTAATAAAAGTCTCTTTCACGTGATCATTCACGGTCAAATCTACATAACGACGACGGTATCTTTGTTCTGGATCCGAAAAGGCGTCGTATATTTTCCCGTCGGCATCCGTTTTTACAATTGGCAAAGGTTTCAAAGCTTTCGCCAAAACGGTCAAACCATAAATATGAATGGATATTTCGCCCACTTGTGTTTTGAAAACCGTACCACGAACCCCAATAAAATCACCAATATCCAACAGTTTTTTGAAAACCACATTGTACATTGTTTTCTCCTCGTCATCTGAAATATCATCTCTCGAAACATAAATTTGAATTCGTCCTTCGGCATCTTTCAATTCGGCAAAAGAGGCTTTTCCCATAATACGTTTCCCCATCAAACGACCTGCAAGAATCACTTCCTTGCCTTCGAACTTGTCGAAATCGGCTAGGATTTCGCTGGAATAAGCGGTTGTGATAAATTCGGCTGCGGGATAAGGTTCAATCCCTAGGTTGCGTAATTCTGTGAGTGCTTCTCTACGAAGGATTTCTTGTTCGGATAATGCCATTCTGTTCTGATTTTAAGAGT
>CAMCTL010000151.1 GCA_945878515.1 Flavobacterium psychrophilum
AAAATTTTAGAAAAACTAAAAAGCCCAACAAATATAGTCCCTACAGGACATTAAAAGGCGGGTAACTTGTTTTGTGGCTACCAACATTTTGCTCCTAACGGAGCATACCTCGTAGAGGTTAAATGTTGGTAGCAAATAGATTACAAATAAAAAAGGTGTCCCGTAGGGACTATATGTGCATTTAATCGGACAACTATGATTTCTAAACGGTATTTTCAATCTATATCAAACAAAAAGAGAGGATAATATAAATCATCCTCTCTTTTATTACAGGTATAATAGTCAAAAATAGTTGGTGATTTTTATCTTCACTAAAAACAAATACTTCAACAACCCGTTGGGTGTAATTATTAAAAACGTCAGTTCGAGTGTTTTTTGTGCAGTAAAACGGAACAAAAAATGTATCGAGAACCGTTTTTAATGAAATTTTTCTGGTTCTGTCATCCTGAGTGAAATCGAAGGACGATTTTCTATCGAAAATCACTCGAACTGACGAAAAATTATCATCAAAAACTAATTACACCCAACGGGTTTATCTATTTTAATTATAAACTTTTAGCCCATTCTTCCATATAAACTTCAAAAGTGTTTAATGGTACTGAGCCTATTTGTAAAACCGCATCATGAAATTTTTTGATGTCAAATTTAGCGCCGAGTTCTTTTTGGTATTTTACTTTTAGTTCTTTCATTTTCAATTCGCCTATTTTATAAGTTAGCGCCTGACCTGGATTAGACATATATCTTTCAACTTCCGCAATCGTGGCTTTTTCTTCTCTTCCTCCATTTTCCATCATATATTTAATGGCTTCTTCCCGTGTCATTTTTCCGGTATGCAAACCAGTATCAACAACAAGACGCGTGGCTCTAAACATTTCTCCCTTGTAAGCGCCAAGTTTTTGATAAGGATCAGTATATAATCCTAATTCTTTGCCGAGTGACTCTGCATACAATGCCCATCCTTCGGAGAAAACAGAATAGGAAGCATATTGTCTTATTTTAGGCAAATTCTGATTTTCTTGTTGAAGCGATAGTTGGTAGTGATGTCCCGGAATGGCTTCGTGCAAAAATAGGTTTTCCATTCCTACTCGGTTGTACTCTAATGGATTTAGAATGGGAACGTTGAAGTAACCTGGTCGCGTACCGTCCGCTGTTCCTCTTGAATAACTTGCAGAAGCAGAAGCAGCTTTAAATTTATCGACCGCTTTAACTTCGAAAGCGGTTTTTGGTAATAGGTTAAATTGCTTTTTTAAGTTGGGTTCAATCTTAGGCAAAATGTTTCTGTATGCCTGCAGTATTTCTTCCTCTGTTGTAAAAGGGAAAAACGATTTATCGGTAAGAGAATAATTGAAGAACTCGGCAATGCTGCCTTTAAAACCAACTTTCTTTTTAAGTTTTTCAATTTCTCTCGTGATTCTTTTTACTTCGCTTAATCCTAATTGGTAGATTTCTTCCGGAGTTTTGTCGGTTGTTGTATAGGATTTCACCTTGAATTTATATAGTGCAGCTCCATTTGGTAAAGCGTTATAACCCGATGTGAGCCGCGCTTTTGGTAAATACGTATCTTGAAGGTATTTCGCCATTTTGGAATAGGCAGGAATAATTTTATCACTTATGGCTTTTTGATAGGCCAAACGTAGTGCTGTTTTATCTGTGGCAGAAAAAGTCTTTGGCAGATTTAAAATGGGTTTGTAAAATAGATTCTCAGTAGTATCGGTTACGGTTTGCGCTAGGAGTTGCGGAATCATTTTGACCACCAGTGTTCTTGGCAGAACCATTCCAGTAGCAATTCCTTTGTTGAAATTTTCGATCGCTGAGTCAATGTACTCTGGAAAAGCATCAATTCTTTTCAGCCAATTTTCATAGTCTTTTACCGTTTTAAAGGGTTGAAAAAAAGTACCCGAACCAAGTGAAGGAAGCGTTAACGGTAAACCGCTTTTTTGATCGAAAGGCATGTATTCAAAATGAAACTGTTCTTCTTCGAGGGCGTTATTAATTTGAATGTTTAAGACATCGAAAGAAATTTTGTCAAAGGAGTTGAGCGATTTTCTATCAAAGGTTTGTAAACGTTTTTGGGTTTTGATGTTAAAATCGTGGATTTTCTTTTGAAAAGCATCCGTCAGTGTATTGGGCATTTGATCATTAAATCGATTGTCACCCTTAGCGGTTAGCGAAAGCGGATAAAACATCGAATTTTCTTCGTAGTATTCTTCTAAAAATTGGTTGAAAGTACTATTATTTTGCGAAGATTGTGCAAAAATAGTAGTAGTTGTAAAGACAATAATTGCAATTGTTTTACTCAAAAAAGGTAGAAATGATTTCATGGTTTTTTATTTTAAAAGAGGTATTTTACTTTTCATTTTTGAAAGATACAAAAAAAACAACTCATAACTCATAACTCACAACCCACAACCCATAACGCCTAACTCACAACCTCTAAACCTTCCTCCTAAAAAACCAACTTGTATTTTTTATTTTCCGTTCGGCAACGGCAAAGGGAATCCTGCGCAATTTTTTGTCGGCATCGAGTTTTCTCAAAAGATCACGAATGGGGCGCCCATTGTTGTGATCCGAAGGAAAAATGCCAGCAAGAATAAAATAAGGCATCATATCCTTTGCGGGCAAAACACGAACCGTTTTATTCAGTGTAAAATACTCTTTGAGCACCACATTGATTTGAGTTATTTTATCCATAAGCGGTTGTTTTCTTATTGTTAGCTTTTAAAAAACTATCCTACTGACATTTTTGCTGATTCTTTCCAAAGATAATTGGGTAATGGCTCGTTAAGTTCCCATTTAATACTCATTGGTTTTGAGCCTTCAGTTTCTCTAAATTTAGCTTCGCCAATAAAAACATAACCTAAAGTATTACCATTTTCATCATTTGCTTTTTCTCTAACAAAAAGTAATATCTTTTTATCTAGTTTTTCAGTTGATTAATTAAACCTCCTAGATAACAATAATTCTCATCTTCTTTATTTAGCCAATTTGCTATAAATTGTATTAATATAGATTCGTATTGATTATTATCTCCATAAAATTCTGTGCAAAAATTAAAAATCAAATCTTTAGAATTAAGTGATTTTTGAGTTATGACTGAAAAATCTTTATTTGGGTGTAATAGATTTAATAGACTTTTAGCAAAATCCTCGTCCCATATTATATCTTCTGGAATCATAAGAGGAAGATAGAATACATTTCCTTTGTAAAATTCTAAATATTTTTTAGCAAAATCTTTGGTTTGTTGTTCTTTTACATCATTGGATTGATTTCCTCCATCAATATGAAATTTAATATCACAACCAGTTTGCGATTTTATCAGCGCCTTCAATTTAGCACTTGTATCTTGTTCATTTGGTGGTATAGTATCTAAGTCAATTGGAGAAGTAAGTTTTTTTTGATCTCCATCAAATAATACATACGTATTGGGGGAAATTTCCATAATAGTGGTAAGCCTTTGATTTATGTCATCAGCACCACCAGGAAGATATTTGATTTCAAAAATGTCCTGTGTGGCTTTACCTAATTTTTCAAGTACTTTATCTAGTAATATTTTAGCAGTTTTATCTTCTACCAAAATGATTTTCCTATTAGTGTTTTCTATTTCTAATTCGTGAAATGCTTCTTTAAAGTTTCTGTTATTATTAATAATAAATTTTCCATTACTACTTAATGTAGAAAAAACTTTGATAGATTCATCAGGCATTTTTTCTATAAGAAATGGAGAATGAGTGGAAATTACAACTTGATGTTTTTTCTTAATACATTGCTCTAATAAAAACGACATTAATCTCTTTTGAGCACCACTATGCAGCGATGTTTCTGGTTCATCCAGTAATATTAAGCTTTCATCAGGAGCGTTAAAAATTTTATGAACAAGAATTACAATAGCTGTTTCTCCGCTTCCAGCAAATGCTTCAGAATATTGAATATTTTTTTGTTTTAATCGAATTGATGTTCCCCAATCTTTAAAAAGATTATGTTCGATTATTTCAATAGTTTCAAATTCTTTTCTTAAAATATCTGAAACTATTTTAGTTTCAGGTTTTGTTAAAGTTATTTTTAATTTGTTTCTATTACTACCATAATAAGAAATGATATTATTTTTATCAAGAGCTTCTTTAAGTTTATTTGAATAGAAGCGCAAAAAATCTTGTTTTGTCTTATGTATCCTGGATGAGGATTCTAAAAAATGAAAAAACTTATCAAAGGCACTTAATTCGGATCTAAAATCAAGGTAAATGACATTTTTATCAATTGGAGAAAATCTTGTACTATTAAGCATTCCATAGGTTAGAATTGGTTTTGCTGTTTCCCAATAATCTGGATTGTCTTTTCGATGAATTCTTTGTTTAATCACCTCATTAATATTGTTCCCATCTTTAAAACCATATATGAAACAATTTCGGTTTTTATCAAACTCTTTAATAGGATCTAATTGAGTTGTAAACCAATAATCTCCTAGACTATATCCTTTGGGACAACCATAAAGGGATTGTAAAGTCGAACTTTTTCCTCCTCCATTTTTTCCTACAAGAAATGTAATTGGAAAATCAAATGTTATTTTAGTATCGGTTTCTAAATTTCTAAAAAACGGAAATCTGATATGCTCAATATAGCGTTGATAAACATTTCTTGCTCGTAGTTGCTGAAGAGTATTTATGGCATCCATTATAAAAATCGTATTTGTAAGTTCAGTTTAAAATAAAGTTGTCCGTTTTCTTCATAAACTTTTCCAAATACGTGTCTTGTGCTACTTGCTGTTTCTAACTTTGTATTTGTAAATAAATAATCTTCAAATTCGTTTCGGTTGTAAATATGATAGCATAACACTTCTCCGTTTTCTTTCACAACCAAATAACCACCAGTTGCATCTAATTGTCCAGTCCAAACTTTTGAAGGCATCATTCCTAAAGCAATATCAGTTAAAAAACGTTTGATTTTGTAAGAATAAAAAGGATGATTTGTTTCTAAATTATATTCGAGGGGGTTTATCATTGAAATTTTCGATATCAATTCTAAAACTGTTGAAAAAGTTGAAGTAAAAAACAAATGTAAACTTTCAGCAATTATTTTTGGTAGAGCACTATCAATCAAAATTAGGTTGTTTCCAAAAACAGAACTTTCTGTTTTTTGGAACTCCAATTTACCACCTAATTCAGTGATTTTTCCAATTCTATCTTTGATTTTACTTCTTGTTTCAATTTCGTTTATTTCTAAAATTTGATTTTGAGTTAAAGTTAAATTGTTGATTTTGAAAATAAAGTTTGTCGTTTTTCCTGCATTAAATAGAGTAGAAGCACCGCCAAGTTGTGATTTTATACTAAACCCAAGTTCAGGATTTGTGCTAGTTCTTTGGTCGTGAATTATAATTCTAATATCACTTTTTACAGTCGATTTGGCTTTTAATGAATGACTGTCAAAAGAGTTGATAAAACTTTCAATTTCTGGAATTGAAAAAGTTGAATTTGTTTTTTCTTTGAGTTTTGTTAAAAGAAAATAAGCTTGTTTCTGAAATTCTAAAATCGAAATTCTAATTTCTTTTTCGCCATTTTTGACAATTACCAATTCGTTGTCGTAACTGAATTCAAAAGTTCCATTCGTTTCGTCACGAAGCACCTTGATTATTGGAAAAATCAAAGTTTCTATTTTGTTTAAATTGCTATCTCCTGCAAAAAGTTGTTTGTCAGAAATGATTTTTAAAAGTGTATAAACTTCGCTCCATTCTCCTTTATTTCCTGTTATCATTTCTTAATTCCAATTAGTTTTAAAATTTCATTTGCTGTTGCTTGAATTGCAGGAACTGCAACTGAGTTACCGAATTGTTTGTATGCAGACGCATCAGAAACTGGAATTATATAATTATCGGGGAAACCTTGTAATCTTGCCCATTCTCTTGGAGTCATTTTCCGTATTCCTAGTTTGTTTACCACACCTTTTATTTTGGTTGTTGGTATAAAATCAGTTATTCTATGGTCTAAAACTAAATTTCTTTCTCTTCCCATCCCTCCACATACTACTGCATTTGAGATTTCGTCATCAGCAACAATATTATAACCAAATCCATTTCCCTTATTGGCATGTCTTTCTTTATGACTAACTAGAGTTTGTAAATATTGAGTTGATAAATAGTATTTTGTTGGTACTACTATTTCAGACTTCACATCGGAAAAAGTTACTTTGTTATTTGTTGGTTCAGGATAACTAAATTCACTAATTCCTAAATTTTTATGAAAGCCAACAATGTAGATTCTTTCTCTATTTTGTGGGACACCAAAATCTTTTGCGTTGACTATTTTAGGTTCTGGCACATAATAACCCAAATCATTTCTCAGTACATTTAATATTGTTTCCAACGTTCTACCTTCATTATGATTTCTCAACCCTTTTACATTCTCAAGAAAGATTGCTTTTGGTTGTTTTCTCTTTATAATTTCAGCAACATCAAAAAACAAAGTACCTCTAGTATCTTCAAAGCCTCCTCTTTTGCCGGCAATAGAAAATGCCTGGCAAGGAAAACCTGCACACAATAAATCAAAACCATTTGGAATATAATTTTTCGTGATCTCCTTTGTAATATCACCAAAAGGAACCTCACCAAAATTTGCTTTATAAGTTTTTTGTGAATTTTTATCCCATTCACTAGTAAAAATACATTTACCGCCTAAGTTTTGTAGAGCCATACGAAAACCGCCAATACCCGCGAATAAATCAATAAACTTAAAAGTGTAGTTTTTTGGTGTAGGGAAAGGGACATCTTCTACTTCAAATAAAAGTTGTTGCAAAGCTATATCAGAAACAATGGAGATATTTTCTTCTTGTTTTTTATATTCTATTATTTGATTCAAGTACTCTGTAGCTTCCTCTTCAAAGTGTGTTTTTACTCCATTATTATAATTGTGCAAATAGTGAGTCAATACAGCTTTTTTATTATCCTCTTCTTCTACAAAGCGAATTTTGAATTTTTTACCATCAAATTCATCTATTGATATTTTCTCTTTCATTTTCATTTCTTAAATCCTTTGTCGTTAAAAAAAGTTCCTAAATCAGTATCGAGTGCAGTAATTATTTTTTCAATTATTTCAATTGAAACATTTCTTTTTCCTTTTTCTATGTCAGAAATGTAGTTTCTGTCCACATTAGAAATATTGGCTAAATGCTCAATAGAGAATCCTTTTTCTTCCCTCTGAGATTTAACCTTTTGCCCAAATTTTTCTTTAATATCCATAGTTTATAAAATTAGTTTTGCGCCTACAATTGACCCGCTTACAATTGTATGCATAAATTGGTAGTTGTTAACAAAGTTATTAGGAAGAGTGTTTAGAGGATATTGTGGGTATTTATTGCACAATTAGGTCAATACATTTTTATAGAAATAAAAAAGGTGCAAAATCTAATTTTACAGTTTTCCACATTTCATCATTTATTTCTGTAAATAGACTGAAATCCCATTAAATTTTAAAGCAGAGTAAGTGTTTGTAATCCTTTTTTTAGTATAAATAGTAGAGCAACACGTTTCGAAAAAATTATAAATACTTATTAACAATTTTGCATCATTTCGAAAAATGGTGTGTAACATTTTACTACTTTTAACCCGTATTTGAAAACGAATAGCTAGAACTACTCGAGGTTTTCGATCGACAACTAAGCTCAGGCGCGTGGTACTCAACGTTATTCTGGGCTTTTTTTTATGGCGTAAACTGTCGTTTTATGCTTACTATTGCCCGTAGCTACGAACAGTGTAGGTGTTTTTGTGTAAGATGATGAAGCCGCTTATAGCCCGACCAATAGCAAGAAAAAAAAATTGTTGCGCAAGAAAAATTATTTGTTGCGGAGTATCATCATTGTTGTTGCGTATAAAGGGGAAGACTGTTGCGCAAGAAAAAAAAATTGTTGCGTATCATTTTTTGCAATAGGGTAGTGGTTTCCTAAAAAAAAACCTCTTGTAGCTAGAACTACAAGAGGTTTTCGATGGACAAATCTACTCAGGCGCGTGGTACTCTACACGGCATCCGATGATTTGCGGTAAGAAAGATTGTTTAGCATCTTTTTCATTTCCTCTCCAGGTCTGAAATTAAGATGTGCTTTCTTTACCGAGCTTGAACCCACTTCGTCTGAAGTGGCGCTTCCGGCGGAACGTATTCCGAGTTGGAAGGTTCCCAATTCGCCTAGTTGAACGATGCGTCCATCTTGGAGCTCCATGATGATGTTGTCTTCCAATGCGGCTAATACGGCCAAACAATCGGCTCGATTAACGGTACATTGCATAGCCACCATCTTGGCTAGGCGTTTTAGATCTGTTCTTCCATCGCCTACGGCTTTGGCATAGAACTTTTTTGGTGCTGTGATATCTTGTGGATTCACTCGCTGAACGGCTTTCAGTTTTACGGCCATTTTTAAAAGTATTTAATTATTTGTCTTAGTACTCTGACTTTCAAAGCCTTTTTGACATTGTCAAAGATAAAGCGTTCTAACTGTTATGTAAAGTCAAACTTATTCACAATTGGTGTGTTTTCTTAACAAAAACCTTTTGATTGAGTATTTTTCGTACAAATTTTAATTACCTGTATTTCAGTAAAATAAAAATATTTATATGACCTTAGATACTGTAAAATATGGTATTTTTTTATTC
>CAMCTL010000152.1 GCA_945878515.1 Flavobacterium psychrophilum
ATAGAAAAAGTGACTATAAATCCAAAAGCACCAATTAATCCGTTCCATTCTACCGCTTTTTCGTAACCCATCACATCTTTTGGAGTCACATTCCACACAGACAAGGCTATACTTTTTGAATTGTTTTGCCAATAACACATCATTGCATACCACTGAAAAAGATACACTAGAAATAGTTGCCACATCACCGCGGGCATTTCTAGAACGGCTTTATAAATATCAACAAAAGGCGAAAAAATATGTAAAGGTTCCGATTTTAGAATTGCTAATTCTTCTGCGGTTGGCGGAATTTCTTTTGTTTTGCCCATACTCCACCAGATGGAAGTTACAGAAAGAATTGCTCCTAAAAAGAAAGAAGCATAAATCCAGGTGGGTAAAGATCCTGCATAACCAACAAAAACAATTGGAAACAAAAAAAGAGAAATATAAGCCAAAAACTGACCAAAACCCGTAAAAAAACTTTGCGCCTGAAAACCAACGGGTTGTTGTTCTTCGTCCAGCGTATCGGCAATAAAAGCCCGATACGGTTCCATAGCGGTATTATTTCCTACGTCTAAAATCCAAAGCAAACCTGCCGCCATCCATAAAGAACTGCTAAATGGGAATAGAAATAATGCGATACTGCAAACTATAGCACCAATAAAAAAGTACGGTTTGCGCCTTCCCCATCTCGGATGCCAAGTTTTATCACTCATTGCGCCAATAATGGGTTGAATCAATAATCCTGTTAAAGGCCCTGCAAGATTTAGTATCGGAATTTGGTCTGGACTTGCGTGCAAAAAGTCATAGATAGGATTAACAGCACTTTGCTGTAAGCCAAAACTGTATTGAATTCCGAAGAAACCGACATTCATATTGATAATCTGCCAGAAATTTAGTTTTGGTTTTTGTAACATAGCTTAGGGGATTAATTTTTTTATAAAATTGTCAAAGGTGGTATTGTTTGAAAACAGTTCTCCGTATTTATCAATAACTGGAATTCCGAGATTATTTGTACTAATGTTTGCTTTTCTTAATTTAGCAAGCATTTCATTAAGCGCAACTTTATCAGTGTCGATGTCGTAAAAAACAAAATCAATTTTGTTCTTGATTAAAATATTTTTAGCATCCGTACAATAATGACAATCTGAACTGCCATAAACAAAAATTACCTTTTTTATGGTTTCAACTTTTTTTTCACGATTTATCTCTGCTTGAGCAAATAAATTAGTTTCAAATAAAGAAAAATAGATAAAAATTGGTATGAGTAATATTTTCACTTGTTAAAAAATTAAAATGGAAGAAAAATGCTTTTTATAAAAGATAATTCCTGTATTATAAAAATACAGGAACTATCAAACTAACAAAACAAAACATGAAATTTTATTAGAATTTATATTGTAAAGACAGCGTCGAAGAGCGACCCGTAATGGCTCTTGCTCTTACTAAACGATCTCCGCCAAATGCACCATCTACACCTTCAACTTCAGTAATACCAACAGTATCAAAAAGGTTGTTTATGCTAGCCGCTAAAGATAGACCTTTAGTCAAACCTACTTTAGCTAATAAATTAATGTAAGCATATCCAGGCTGAATTAAATTGTTGTCATCGCCAGCAAATGATTTGCTTGTTCCTAAAACTGAAAGGCCTAATAAATGCTGTTTGCCAGATCCAAATTCGTAAGTTGGGGATAAGTTGTAAACAAAATTCGCTTGTCTTCTTGGTGTTTTTCCATTGTTAGTACCTACAACCGAAGATGTTCTGTCTTCAACTATCTCTGCGTTAGTATAGGTTACAGAACCTACAACAGAAAAATCAGCTACATTGTATGCTCCTTCAAATTCTAGTCCAGTTGCTTTGTATTTATTACCAGCATTTAGGTTTAATGCAGTACCCGCGGCTTCATCAGTTACACTACTAAAACCGGTTAAATTAACATATCCTGCAGCAAATTTTCTTTTGTAGCCTGCCTCCAATTGAGAAATTTTATCGTATTGTACTATCGCAGTTCCATTAGCTCCGTAAGAATTTCTATCAGCAGCTCTACCTGAAGCACCTACACTATATCTTCCAAAAACTGCAGAAGCATCATTAATTTTGTAATTTAAACCAGCAGAATAAGAAGTGTAGTTGTAATCATCTCCAACAACTCTTCTGTTAGTAGCTTGAACAACCGGAACTACAGTTTCTATTCCTTCTATAATACCATTCCCGTTTACATCAACAGGACCTGCTGTATTGCCATCGGCAATTGTACCATCAACATTTACATGATCATATCTAATACTACCGCTAAAATTTAATTTTTCAGTTATATTAGCATCAATACCAGCATAAGGTGCATTTACAGAGTGTTGTAAATTGTAATTACGTTGACAACAGTTACCCCATACCGGAGTTCCATAAGCTAATTGACCAGCTCTTGAGTAACCATTTACATTAACTAATCTCGCTTCTCCATCTCCTTTAACTTCTTGTAAGAAAGAATTCCATTGCCAAGAAATTTTAGTAGTTTGATTTGCGGTAAAATATCCTGCTGTAACTGAAACATTATTGCCTAATTTCTTGCTAATCTTAAAATCATTAAAAAGATTATTTAAATCATCTTGCGTAGTATCAAACATGTGTATGTTTTGAATTAACCCATTTGCTGGAGCAAAAACTGAAGCGTTGTCAGCATAAGACAAAGTGCTTCCCACTGGAACTCCTACACCTGCTAAAAAGCTACCTGCTGCTACAAGGCTATTTGCAGTCCCAACTCCTGCAGAAAATGGAGCAATCCAATTTCCTTTATTAAATGAAATTCTACCTTTTTCACTAATTTTCCAACCTTCTCCTAAATCAAATTCAAATTCTAAACCAATTGCTTGCGAAATAGGATTGTTACCCTTCCTTACATCTCTTAAAGTGTTACCACTTTCACTTGAAGTTGGCCCAGCACTTTGTTGAGAATATTTGGTTTGTAAACCATCTGTTGTAATATCAAAACCAGGCAAGTTTGCAAAGGTAGGATTAGCATCGGTTCCTTTTAATAACATTGGCATTGGCAAATACATTGGAGTTCTATCGTTTAAAAATTTGAAGCTAGTTCGGATATACCCTGACTCAAATTTTTTAGTAATATTAGCTTTAAATTGTCCGCCCTGAGAAGCATTGAAACCAGCAGTTCTTGGTCCTTCGCCTGATCTTACAAAACCACCAATGTGGTAAGATATACCATTTGCTAAAGGCGTTCCATATTCAAAATCCAATCTGTTGGTATTAAAGTCTAAACCAGTAGTTGAAGAAACAGATCCACCTTCTGTTATACCTGTTTTGCTAATCATGTTGATGATACCTGCAGGTCCATTAGATGTTTGAGTAGAAGCTGAGCCTCCTCTTATAGATTCAATTCTTCCGATGTTTGAATCAATACGTAACCAGTTGTCAGAGTTACCAAAAGATGTATCTCCAAACAACATAACTGGTAATCCATCCTCTTGCAATTGTAGGTACCTAGAGCCACCAGATGATACCGGTACACCACGTACATTAAAGTTGGCATTACCCTCTCCTCCAGATGACTCTGCTCTTACTCCTGGGATATTTCTAAAAACTTCTCCAGTTGTTCTTGGCGCAGATTGCTCAATTTGTTTAGCCCCAATCGAAGAAACAGACACACTAGATTCTAATCTTGATTTTCGATTAACAACACCAGTTACAACTACCTCATCTAATTTGTTTGTTTTAGTACTGTCTTTTACAGCGGCATTTTCATTTTGTGAAAAGGCTGCATTTGATAGTAGCAAAGCTAAAACAAATCCCAGCCCTTTTAATAATAGGTTAATTCTTTTCATAGTTTAAAATTGTTTGATTAATAAATTATTTGATTATTTTTTATCAAAACTACTTTTATTAGTGTTAAATTTAAGCATAATATTGTCGAAAACGTTTTCGAAAACACCGAAAACGTTTTCGATTTATAATTCACACGTTTTTCTCATACTTTTTTCTCATATTTGTTTCATGAAACACCCATGACAATAGTCCTTGACAAAAAAGGAAATATTATGGGTGTTCCATCTGACCTTTAAAAAGAATCAAAATAAACAGATGAAAGAGACCACTTTAAAAGAAATTGCCGAAACTTTAGGAATATCCATAACTACTGTTTCAAAAGCATTGAAAAATTATTCAGATGTTAGCGAGAAAACCAGAAAAGCAGTTGTTGCTTTGGCGGAAAAACTCAACTATACACCTAATAGTTTTGCGGTAAATCTACGAACTAAAGAGTCTAAAACCATTGGATTAATTATTCCCGAAGTAGTGCATCATTTTTTTTCGAGTGTCATCAATGGTGTAATTGCCGAAGCCGAAAAAAATGGCTATCTCGTCATAATACTTCAATCGAATGAATCGCTTGAGTTAGAGAAAAAACAAGTAGCCCTTTTGATAAATAAAAGAGTTGATGGCATTATTATGTCGCTTTCTAATGAATCCAATAATGATTTTCATATCAAAGAAATTATCAGCAAAGAAATTCCTTTTGTACAGTTTGATAAAATTTCAAAATTAATTCCGAGTTCAAAAGTGATAATCAATGATCAGAAAGCCGCCATGGAAGCCGTGCAGCATTTAATTGACAAAGGATGCAAAAAAATTGCGCACATACGAGGTTTAGAAAACCCTCAAAATTCTATTGACCGTTTTATTGGTTACAAAAAAACTTTAGAAAAAAACAACATTCCTTTCGATCCTAAATTAGTGTTTTCATGTGAAAGAATTGATTTTGAGCAAGGTGTAACATTTGCCAAACAAATTGTAGATGAAAATATTGATATTGACGGAATTTTTATCATAACAGATTTAGTCGCTGTGGGTGTTTTGTCTCATTTAGTTGAAAGAGGCATCAAAGTTCCAGACCAAATTGCTGTAATTGGTTTTAGTAATTGGTTTGTTTCAAAAGTGGTTTCTCCAAAATTAAGCACAGTGGAGCAACCGAATTACGAAATGGGCGTTGTTGCTTTCACACTATTACTCGAAGAAATGATTTGTCGCAAGGAAGGAAAAGCGTTCCATCCGCGAACAATTGAATTGAACACTAGTATTATCGAACGGGATTCTAGTTTAAAGACGAATTGAATCGGTTATCAAGGTGAAGTTTAAAACCAAAATCCCATTTCAAATTACTTTGAAATGGGATTTTAAATTTGACTTTAATAAAATGAATTATCCTAAAGAGACTCTTTTGAAACCTGTGATTTCAACGTTGAATCCTTTTACATAATCACCTACTTTTTTACTATCATCTTTAATGAAGTTTTGATCTAATAAAGCTTTTTCTTGGTCTAAGGTCGTATTGTCTGAGATGAAACGTTGAATTTTTCCTGGAATAATTTTATCCCAAATTTGTTCTGGTTTACCTTCAGCTTTCAATTCTGCTTTAGCATCTTCTTCGGCTTGTTTTAAAACTTCTTCAGTTAATTGAGAGAATGAAATGTATTTTGGTACGTTTTTCAATGTTTTCCCTAAACGTTTTGCTTCTTCATTTTCTTTTTCGATGATAGCAATACGAGCAGCAAGTTCAGAAGCAACAAAAGCTGGGTCAAAATCTTTGTACGATAAGGTGTCAGCCCCCATAGAAGCTACTTGCATAGAAACGTCTTTAGTTAAAACGTCTGCATTAGCAATTGATGCAGAAATTGCAGTTAAAGCAGCAATTTTGTTAACGTGAACATACGATCCAACGAATGCACCTTCTAAAATTTCAAAACCACCGATTTCGATTTTTTCACCAATAACACCAGTTTGCTCAATTAATTTTTCAGCAACAGTAATTCCGTTGAAATCGGAAGCTAAAAAATCCTCTTTAGAAGAAAAGTTAATCGCTCTTTCAACTAATTCTTTAGCTAAAGTTACGAAAGATTCGTTTTTACCTACGAAATCTGTCTCGCAGTTTAAAGTGATGATAGCTCCTTTTGTTTTATCGTCATTGATAAAAGAAACAGCAGCTCCTTCAGAAGACTCACGGTCAGATCGGTTAGCAGCTACTTTTTGTCCTTTTTCTCTAAGGTTTTGTATTGCTTTATCGAAATCTCCATCAGCTTCAACTAAAGCTTTTTTGCAGTCCATCATTCCTGCACCTGTCATTGTTCTTAATTTATTTACGTCTGCAGCAGTAATTGTTGCCATAATATAATTTTTTTTAAGTTATAAAAGTAAAAATTCCAGTTTTCAAATTTCTAATTCCAATTTTAACAAATTACTAATTTAACGTTAATAATTGTATTGGACTAGCATTTAAAAATTGGAATTTAAATTGAATTTATTCTTCGGTTGTCGGAGTTTCAACTTCTACAGCTGGCTCAACTTCTTCAACCGCTGCGGTTGGTTCAGTTACTTCGGCTACAGGAGCAACCACAACTTCTTCAGTTGCTACTTCGGCATCGTCTTCAGGTTGAATGTCAGCGTCCGTTCCTTTGTTAGAAAGGCCCTCAACAATTGCGGCAGTTACAATTGATAAAATTTTATCAATTGACTTAGAAGCATCATCATTTGCAGGTATTACATATTCTACTTCTCTTGGATCAGAATTGGTATCTACCATTGCAAAAACTGGAATGTTTAATTTTTGAGCTTCTTTTATTGCAATATGTTCCGCTTTAATATCAACCACGAACAATGCTGCAGGAAGTCTAGACATATCTGCAATTGAACCTAAGTTTTTCTCTAATTTAGCACGAAGACGATCTACTTGCAAACGCTCTTTTTTAGAAAGTGTCATGAATGTTCCATCTTTCTTCATTTTATCAATAGTTGCCATTTTTTTAACAGCTTTACGGATAGTTACGAAGTTAGTCAACATTCCACCAGGCCATCTTTCAGTAATGTATGGCATGTTACAAGCTGCAGCTTTATCAGCAACAATGTCTTTTGCTTGTTTTTTGGTAGCTACGAATAATATTTTTCTACCTGATGCTGCAATTTTTTTCAAAGCTTCGTTAGCCTCCTCAATTTTTGCTGCAGTTTTATATAGATTGATAATGTGAATTCCATTACGTTCCATATAAATATAAGGAGCCATGTTTGGATCCCATTTTCTAGTCATGTGTCCAAAGTGAACACCTGCTTCTAGTAATTCTTTTACTTCTACTTTGTTTGACATTTTTTGTTTAGTTTACGTTCTGTTGATTAGCAATGTTTTTTAAAGATTTCAGATTTCAGATTTCAGATTTCAGATTTTTTCAAAACTTCTAACTTCTAACCTCTAACTTCTAACTTCTACAACCCATTTAGATGCTAAACTAATTCCTACCTCAGTAGGCAACAACAACATTGTTTTTAAATATAATCATCAATAAGTCTTGCACGAATTGCACAAGACAGGCAATATTAACGTTTAGAGAATTGGAATCTCTTACGAGCTTTTTTCTGACCGAATTTTTTACGTTCAACCATTCTTGGGTCTCTTGTTAATAAACCTTCTGGTTTTAAAATCGCTCTGTTTCCTTCGCCAACTTCACACATTACTCTTGCTAAAGCCATTCTTACCGCTTCTGCTTGACCAGTTGAACCACCTCCGTAAACGTTTACTTTTACATCAAAATTGTTTACGTTTTCTGTCATAGACATAGGTTGTAAAACTTTGTATTGTAAAGTTGCAGTTGGGAAATAAGTTGCAAATGGTTTTTTGTTTACCGTAATTGTTCCTGTTCCTTCAGAAACGTAAACACGTGCGACAGCACATTTTCTTCTACCGATTTTGTGAATTACTCCCATTACTTAAGATCGTTTAGGTTAACAGTTCTAGGTTTCTGAGCGCCTTGTTTGTGCTCTGATCCTACAACAACATTTAAATTTCTGAAAAGTTCTGCTCCTAATTTATTTTTAGGCAACATCCCTTTTACTGCTTTTTCCACTAATAATGCAGGGTTTTTTGCCTGTAATACTTTAGCAGTTAAAGTTCTTTGTCCTCCAGGATAACCAGTGTGACGAACGTACGTTTTTTCGTCCATCTTGTTACCTGTAAGGTTGATTTTTTCTGAGTTGATAACAATTACGTTATCTCCACAGTCCACGTGTGGGGTATAACTTGGCTTATACTTACCTCTAAGAATCATAGCGACCTTAGTTGCAAGACGACCTAAGTTATGACCGTCAGCGTCTACCACAATCCATTCTTTGGATACGGTTGCTTTGCTTGTCGATACTGTTTTGTAGCTTAATGCGTTCACAATAATTTATTTTAA
>CAMCTL010000153.1 GCA_945878515.1 Flavobacterium psychrophilum
TTCCGCCTAATTTTTTTTCCAATTCATCGAACTTCTTCAATATATTTTGACGATAACTTGGCTCGAAAAGTTTACTTAATTCTTTTCTAACACGCCTTGGATTGCATTTTCTTTGAATCAATTCTTCCACAACTTTCTGGTCTAAAATGAGGTTGACCAACGAGATGTATTTTAAGGTAATTACACGTTTAGCAATTTGATAAGAAATCCAACTGCTTCTATAACAAACTACTTCTGGAACCTTAAAAAGCGCTGTTTCAAGTGTAGCCGTTCCTGAGGTGACCAATGCTGCCGAGGCATTGCTCAATAAATCATAAGTTTTATTGGAAACAAATTTGATGTTTTCGTGGGTGATAAAATCTTTATAAAAAGAGAATTCAAGACTTGGCGCGCCAGCAATTACAAATTGATATTCTTTAAAATTACTGACTACACTTTGCATTACCGACAACATTTTGGTAATTTCTTGTTTGCGACTACCAGGCAATATTGCAATAATTGGTTTGTCGTTCAGCTGATTCTCTTTTCTAAAAAGAGCGGGATCTTTAACAGGGTGGTTTTGAATGGCATCAATGAGCGGATGGCCAACAAATTCAACAGGAAAATTGTGTTTTTTTTCGTAGAATTTTTTCTCGAATGGCAGAATAACGTACATTTTATCGATGTCACGTTTGATGTCGCTGATTCTATTTTCTTTCCAAGCCCAAATCTGTGGCGAAATATAATAATGGGTTTTAAAACCTTTTGCTTTTGCCCATTTGGCAATACGCAAATTAAAACCGGGATAATCAATAAAAACAATTACATCTGGCTGAAAATTTGTAATGTCTTTTTTGCACATTTTTATATTGTTCAAAATGGTTTTCAAGTGAAATAGCACTTCTACGAAACCCATAAAGGCCAATTCTTTGTAATTTTTGACTAAAGTGCCGCCTACATTTTGCATCAAATCGCCACCCCAAAATCGGATATCGGCGTTAGGATCTTCTTTATACAAGCCTTTCATTAAATTTGAGCCGTGTAAATCGCCTGAGGCCTCGCCGGCTATAATATAATATTTCATTTTAAAAAGCAATCATTATTTAGTTATTGAAAAAAAGTTTAAATAAAACTTTGTAGCGCTCTACTCTCAAAACGCCGTTGATTATTTTTTATTACATCTTTAGGTCAGTACTGCTTTATGAGACCTAAAAAATAGGAGCTACTATGCAAGAATGGTATAGATTGTAATGCAAATCACACCCATAACCACGCCACGAGCCATAATCTCTTGATTAATTTTCATCAAAATTCCAAAAGCAACCAAGTCTAGTAATGCGCCCAAGGTAATTAACTTACCTAATTTTCCTTCCGCTTTCATACTTTGTATTCCTGCAATAAAGCCAAAATCGGTAAAAAAAGCGATAAACAGAAAAACGCCCAGAATACAAGCCAGAATACCAATTGCAAAACCTATGGCTAAATCTCTTTTAATCATTCCATTTCCGCGTGTTGAGTTGCTGTATTGCATGGTGCGCTGTCAAATCAAATTGTACAGGAACCACTGATATATATCCATTTGCAAGCGCCCATTCATCTGTATCTTCGCCTTTATCTTCGTTTACAAATTCACCTGTAAGCCAGTAATAATCTCTTCCCTGCGGTGTTTTTCTTTTATCAAATTTTTCCATCCAAAGTGCTTTCGCTTGACGACAAATTTTAATTCCTTTGATGTTTTTTTCTTCTAATTTTGGAAAATTTACGTTCAAAACCACACTGTCAGGAAGTCCTTTTTCTAAAACTTCGAGCGTTATTTTTTTGATAAATGATTTTATGTGTTCAAAATTGGCATTCCAATCATAATCCAAAAGCGAAAAACCAATAGCGGGAATTCCTTCAATACCCGCCTCGACAGCTGCGCTCATTGTTCCGGAATAGATTACATTTATAGAGGAATTAGAACCGTGATTCACACCAGAAACACACAAATCAGGTTTTCTTTTCAAAATTTCGTTTACAGCTAATTTCACGCAATCAACAGGAGTACCAGAAGTACTATATTCTTGAATATCGTCGGTTTCTTTGGATATTTTATTGATAAACAAAGTATTGTTTATGGTGATGCCGTGTCCGGTTGCGCTTTGAGGACTGTCTGGAGCAACCACGACAACAGTGCCAATTTCAGACATTACGGCAATTAAAGCACGAATTCCTGGTGCTGAAATACCATCATCGTTGGTTACTAAAATTAAAGGTTTGTCGTTTTTCACTTGTTGTATTTTTTAAAATTAAAATAAGTCTAAATTTGGACTTTTACGCAAAGAAACAAAATAATTCTAGTTCAAAAGCCAACAAATTATTAAATGTACATTTTTATATCTTTAACAAAAATTTATACATGTATATACCAATCATGTGTGAGTTTTACCGAAATTTGGTTTTTTAAACTATTATGGAAACAATTACTAACTTTATGAAAAGAAATTTTAAAATTATTATTGCATTAGCGCTGCTTTCTGTAGGATTATTTGCATTTAAAATAAATGCTACACCAGAGGCTGATCCTGAGAAAGATAAAATGCTGCTGGAATTATTGACCTTCGTTATTGAAAAAGGGCATTATAATCCATCTAAAATTGATGATACTTTTTCTAAGGGAATTTACAAGGATTATATTGAAGCATTAGATCCATCAAAAAGGTTTTTTTTGCAATCTGATATTGATGAATTTGCAAAGTACGAATTACTGTTGGATGATCAGTTATTGAATAAGGAATTGACCTTTTTTAATCTCACCTATAGCCGTTTGATGAGTAGAATGAAAGAAAGTAAGGAATTTTATAAAGACATTTTGAATGTTCCTTTCAATTATAATATTGACGAAAAATTCAATATCGATTATGAAAAAGCACCTTTCGCTAAAAACAGCCAAGAATTGAAAGAAAGATGGCGCAAACAAATTAAATTATCTACACTTTCTTCTTTGACCGATCGTCTTAAAATTCAAGAAAACAAAGAAAAAGGAATAGTAGAAAAAGACAATACAAACAAAGAGGAGGACGTAAAAGCCGAACAATTTATTGATGGTTTAGCTAATTCGGAAAATGACAAGTCCACCGATGGCAAACCAAAGTCTTTTGAGGAATTAGAGAAAATTACTCGGACAAGTTCTTTGAAATCATTAGAAGAATATTATAAATTCATGGAGGAACTAACCAAAGACGAATGGTTTTCGCTCTATGTAAATGCAATAACAGCAAGGTTTGACCCACATACTAATTATTTTCCGCCAGACCAAAAGGAGAGTTTTGATGTGAGCATTAGTGGGAAATTTGAAGGAATTGGGGCGCGATTACAAAAGAAAAATGATCTTACTGAAATTACAGAAGTAATTTCTGGCGGTCCAGCTTGGCGAGTAAAACTATTGGAATCAGGAGATGTTATTATGAAAGTGGCGCAGGGAAACAAAGAACCTGTTGATGTAGTGGGAATGCGTTTGAATGATGTTGTAAAGAAAATCAAGGGACCAAAAGGCTCTGAAGTTCGTTTGACTGTAAAAAAAGTAGATGGTACTATAAAAACAATCGCTATCATCAGAGACATTGTAGAAATCGAGGAAACGTATGTTAAATCGAGCATTGTAGAAAGAAACGGATTGAAGTATGGTGTCATTTATTTGCCTAAATTTTACATAGAATTCGAAAACAAGGATGGTCGCGATGCCGGAAAAGACGTTGCCAAAGAAGTAAAATCTTTGAAAAATGCTGGAGTAAACGGAATTGTTTTTGATGTTCGTGATGACGGTGGAGGATCGCTTTCGACAGTGGTGGATATTGCAGGATTATTTATCGAAGAAGGTCCAATTGTTCAAATTAAATCGGCAGGAAGACAAAAAGAAGTATTGTTTGATCGAGATAAAAAAATCGAATGGGACGGACCATTGGTAATTATGGTCAATAGCTTTTCGGCATCGGCTTCTGAGATTTTGGCAGCAGCCATTCAAGATTATAAAAGAGGAATCATCATCGGAAGCAAACAAACCTATGGAAAAGGAACGGTTCAAAATGTGATTGATCTAAATCAGTTTGTTAGAAGCAGTGACAAAGGCGATTTGGGCGCTTTGAAAACGACAACTCAAAAGTTTTATAGAATAAATGGTGGTTCCACTCAATTAGAAGGAGTAAGTAGCGATGTTGTAATGCCAGATCGATATGCTTATCTAAAAATGGGAGAACGTGATATGGATAATGCAATGCCTTGGGATAAAATAGGTGCCGCACAGTATAACGTTTGGACCAACAATGCTAAATTTGATAAAGCTATTGCAGAAAGTAAAAATAGAATTGCTCAAAATCAGCATTTCAAATTAATCGAAGAAAATGCCAAATGGGTCGACAATAGAAGCAAGGAGTATGATTATAGTTTAAAATTAGACGAATTCAAAAAGAATCAAAAAACTATAGAAGACGCCAATAAAAAGTTTAAATCAATTGCAGATTATAACTATAATTTGAAGTTTAGTTCTTTGCCTCTTGAAGCCGAAGCGATGAAAACTGATGTCTCTCTAAAAGAAAAAAGAGAAAGATGGCACGAAAGCTTGACAAAAGATATTTACGTCGAAGAAGCATTAAATATTTTAGATGATTTGCAGCCGCAACCTGTAGTTAAAAAAAGTATGCCAGTAACGTTGAAAAATAAGAAAACAGTTAAATCGTAAGGACAAACGTAAGTAAAGTACATAAAATAATTTCGTTTTTATTTCTTCGGGAAGCATTGTAATTACGGGTAGTTTTACATTATACAGTACGACAGTATACAATTCTTACTATTTAGCTATTTCAGAATAAATTCACCAGAAATGCTCTTGAAACTTTAAATGAAGTTCAAGAGCATTTTTTTTGTTTTTACCGTTTTATTATTATTTGTTTTTTTATTCTATTCAGCGCTATTTATAAATAATATTATGAATAACCTGAGGAAATATTGAATTCATAATTTTATTTTTAAGTTGTTGAAGTCAAGTATTTTTTTTTGTATTATTGTAAAAAATTAACAACCAAAAATTTAAACAAATGAAAAAAATTATTTTAATGTTGGCTCTAGTTGTATCAGGTATGGCTAGTGCTCAGGTGGATGCTATTACAAAACACAGCGGCGAAATCGTTAAGGGAAAAGTCGTTAAGCTTGAAGAATATACCATTGTATTCAAATATGATGGGGAAGATGCCGAAAACACCCTAAGTAAATATGCTGTGGAAAAAATCGTTTACGGAAAATCAGGTAGAGTAGAAGAGATTACTGAAAAAATAGTTGTTTCCTCTGCTGCTGATTGGGAAAAAGTAGTGATTTTAGAAGACAAGGCTTACATTTCAGGTTTGAAAAAAGGAGAAGAGGTTAGAGGAAATACAGGCTTAATTAATTTTCAAACTGGAAATACAGGCGACAAAAAAGCAGAAAAGAAATTGAAGATGGCAGCAGCAGCAATAGGTTGTCCTTTTATCTTGTTGACAGATGATAAAACAACTGTTGGAGCTAATTCTAATGCAATTGGAGGTTCACAAGCTATCAAAAAAGGCATAAGTTACAAATACTAGCTTTTCAAATAAATTCAATTCAAGACTGCTTATTTTTTAGGCAGTTTTTTTTTGTCAAATTTGTCAAGAATTACAAATTTCTAAATTAGAAGTATAAACCAATTATCTTTGAAAAAAGTAGAATCTAAAATCTAAAATCAGCAATCTAAAATTTCTATGACAAGAACTTTGACCTATTCTTGGTTACCACCGAAGCTTATGGTATTGAAGTTGTTGAAGTTGTATTGGTTTATAGTAAAATCGAGGCTTTTGACTTTTTTAAAATTAGATTTTTTTTGTTTTCGGTTTAAACGAACTGTTATTTTCTAATTTTTATATCCACACCAAATAGCACATAAAAAGTAAACGCTTCTTTATTTCCCATCTGAAGATTAAATGGCTTTATTTCAAAAGCACAACGGTTATTTTTTGGATTAATTCGAAATCCGCCACCTAAATTTACACCATAATAGAGATTTGCAAATGTCTTTGAACTATATTGTTTTAAAGTAACTTCGCTATAACCAGAGCCTAACATTCCCCTAGAAGCAGTTGTAAAACCTCCTGAATAAACAAATAATGAAACCGCTTTGTATTTTAAACAATCATAATTTAAGTTGAAATTCAAGCTAGTATTTCTGTAGTAGCTAGTTCTCCCATCTTCGATTACACCGCTAGAAAATTCGCCAAAAAGGATATGGGCATTTATTCGCATTCGTTGTTGTTTACCATAAGATCTTTCGAGGCCAATTGTAGAAAAGGTTCCAAATCCTTCTTCAGCAGTTCCTTCATTAAATCCTATTCCGACACCTGTTTTAATGGAGTTGCGACTGAACGTGTTTTCTTGCGCGTTTGTTTTAAAATGTATAATAATTAAAATTACTAGTACAATTTTGCAATTTATTCGTTTCATTTGTTGTAGTTTTTTTTCAAAGATATTAAATTTGAGTCTACTCTTTTAATTTTTTTTTTTTAGTTATTTTAAAGATTAATACTAAAGATTATCAATGATTTTTATGTCCTAAATTTTCAATAAATTATTTAATATTAGAAAAAAGACTTTACTGGCTAGGCGCAAACTTTAAATTGCATTGTTTAAGATTGCATTTTTAAAAACTGCACAATTAAACTTTAAACGAAAAACAAAGTTTTATCTTTGTAAAAAGTAGAATCTAAAATCTGCACTCTAAAATCTAAAATCCTTTATGACAGGAACCGTTTATAAATCTACAGGAAGTTGGTACACATTAAAATCTGAGCATGGCGATTTTATAGAATCACGAATGAAAGGGAAGTTTAGAATCAAAGGCATCAAAAGCACCAATCCAATTGCTGTTGGCGATATTGTAGATTATGAACTCGAAGAAACTTCGGACGCCGTTACAGGCACTATTCATAAAATCCACGACCGAAAGAATTATATCGTTCGAAAATCGGTCAATTTGTCGCACCAAATGCATATTATTGCGTCGAATATTGATCGTGTTTTTCTTCTAGTCACTGTCAATAATCCGCCTACGACTTTCAATTTCATCGATCGATTCCTAGTTACTGCCGAAGCGTATGGCATAGAAACAATTTTGGTTTTTAATAAAATCGACACTTTTGACGATGCAACTTTAGACGAACAATTGTATATGCAGCACGTCTATCAAGAAATTGGTTACCAATGTTTGCGCGTTTCCGCTACAACAAATAAAGGCGTCCAGGAGTTAAAACAATTGATGACAGGAAAAGTGACCATGTTTTCAGGTCATTCAGGTGTTGGAAAATCGACTTTGGTCAATGCTCTGGAACCCACTTTAAATCTAAAAACGAAAACCATTTCTGAAGCCAGTAAGCAAGGACAACACACCACAACTTTTGCCGAAATGTATGATTTGAGTTTTGATGCTCGAATAATTGACACGCCTGGAATCAAAGGTTTTGGGATTGTCGATATGGAAAAGGAAGAGATTGGCGGTTATTTCCCAGAGTTTTTTAAGTTGAAAGACCAATGCAAATTCAACAATTGTTTGCACAAAGACGAACCGCATTGCGCCATCAAAACGGCTTTAGAAAAAGATGAAATCGCTTGGTCACGCTACAATAGTTACCTCAAAATCCTAGAAGGCGACGACGAAAATTATAGGATTGATTCTTATGATGAAGACCGAAAAGCCAGTGATGAAACGAGGAAGTAAAAACGCAATGGCAATGTCAATGACAATTTCAAATAATAAAAATGAAAACCGTAATCCAAAGAGTTTCCTCAGCCTCGGTAACTATCGATGCTAAAATTGTAGCGGAAATCCAAAGAGGATTATTGGTGCTAATAGGAATCGAAGATGCCGATACTCAAGAAGACATCAATTGGCTCTGTCAAAAAATCGTAAACCTTCGCATTTTTGGCGATGAAAATGACGTAATGAATCTTTCGGTTAAAGATTGCAACGGCGAAATCATTGTTGTGTCCCAGTTTACCCTCCAAGCTTCGACAAAGAAAGGCAATCGCCCTTCGTATATAAAAGCGGCAAAACCCGAAATTGCCATTCCTCTTTATGAGCAATTTGTGCAACAATTAGCGGCAGCATTAGGCAAAAAAGTACAAACCGGAGTTTTTGGAGCCGATATGAAAGTCGCACTTTT
>CAMCTL010000154.1 GCA_945878515.1 Flavobacterium psychrophilum
ATCTCACGATACCTGTTGATTTCTTTCTTTTTCAAGTAATCTAACAAGGCTCTTCTTTTACCTACTAATAGTACCAATGAACGCTCTGTGTTATAATCGTGACGATTTTTTTTCAAGTGCTCCGTAAGGTGGCTAATTCTGTGTGTGAATAGTGCGATTTGTCCTTCTGCAGATCCAGTGTTTTCTGCTTTTCCTCCGTGTTTAGCGAAGATTTCTTCTTTAACTTCTTTTGTTAAATACATGCTAATATTATTTAAATAATTGTTATGTATGTTTTACATCTATTGCAAAACGTGTGCAAAAGTAGATAATAAATGTGAATTATAACCCGAAAAAAAATATTTTTTTTTATTTTTTGAATCGGCGAAGCAATATTGAATTCGAATTATTTTAATTAGCTGAAGCAATTGAAATCGGCAAAGAAAAAGTGCATCGTACCTTACGCCCTCTTTGTACTCCAGGAACCCAACCTTTATAGTTCTTTATTGCTCGAATAGCTTCTTCTCCTGTACCATAACCAAGATCTTTCAATACTTTAATATTAGTCATGCTTCCGTCTATTTCGACAACAAAAGCTAAATAAACTTTACCTTTTAAACCCTCTACATTTGGAGTATTGAAATTTTTAGCAACATGTTCGTAAAAATTTTCCATTCCTTTGACTGGAGTTGGTTTTATTTCTAGTTCAGTATATGGGTAATCTACAAGTGCCTTATCCGTACTTATTCCCGAGACTAATTTTCCATTGCCGTATGTTTCTTTATAGCTAATATCGTAATGATAACCTTTCCAAAGACCATGTTTTAAACCATTTTTTATTTCTCCTTTTTCTGATTCATTTTTATCATTAATTTCAAGAAAACCATTTCCATCAATTACTTTTTGCTCGCCTTTTTCATCCCAAAATTGACTTATTTTTATTGAATTGGATAAGTGAAAGTTGCTTGTTTCAAAATCAGTTACTAATTTTTTTGCTCCATTTTCATAAAAATCATATCGTGTTTGCACGAAACCGTCTTTATAAATATCTATAGATTTTTTTGTTCCACTTTCGTAGAAATAAGTAAAACTGCCTACTTTAGTTTTCTTTTCCGCGGAGTTTATTGTACCTGCCATTGCAATCTTTCCAGACTTATAATATTCTTTTATCGGGTAAGCATCCAAATTAGGAATTTTTAAATTTTTAATTACCCTAAGGTATTTATAATTTTCAAAAGTTCCATACTGTCCTAAAGAATCAATATAAGATATTTCATCGTTATCGGTAACTTGCGCTAAAATGATTTTAGGAACAAAAAGAAACAATAGCAAAATAATAATCGATTTCATAAAAAAGCAGGTTAATTGAAAAGCGAATGTACTACTTTAGTACTACAATTAAAATAATAAATATATATTTACTTAGTATTGATTTCGGTCAACCACAACTTTCTAAACGCTTTATTTTTATCATAATCACTCGCTTGTTTTTCGATATTAAAATAGCGATGTCCACGAGGATCGTTTCCAACACCAGCTAAATATGCCCAATTTCCCCAATTGCTGCTTACGTCATAATCTATTAATTGCTCCTCAAAATAGGCTGCGCCAAAGCGCCAATCCATATTAAGTTCATTGCAAAAATAACTCGCTACATTTTGTCTTCCTCTGTTGCTCATAAAACCGGTAAGTTTCAATTCGAGCATATTGGCATTGATAAAATCAGAATCCGTTGATCCGTTTATCCATTGCGAAAGAAATTTTTCGTTCAATGATTTCGAATTGACTTTTTCGGCTTTAATTCCGCCGTACAAGAAAAACTTGGTTTGGTGTTTTTTGAACATAAATCTAAAAAAATCTCTCCACAGCAATTCAAATATCAACCAATAAGTAGAATCATTAGCTCCAAATTCTTTTTCATATTGCTTTATTTCATTATAAATAAATCGTGGCGAAATACAACCCATTGCCAACCAAGCCGAAAACTTTGAGGAATAATCTGCGCCAACCATTCCGTTTCGGGTTTCTTTATAGCTAGACAAACATTTTGTGTTGTAAAAATAATGGTTCAACCGATTAATCGCCTCTGTTTCGCCACCTTTAAATTGAATTGCAGCGCGGGCGTCAATTGGCGAAAAAACCAACCCCAAATCTTCTAAAGTGGGCAATTTTAACCCAGGGATTTCAGGCGAGATAATTTGTAAAGGTTTATCGAATGGCTTTCGGATTGTAGCATCTTTCTCGGTTTTTTTACGAAAACTGGTAAAAACATCTGGGATATCTTTGATAGAAAAAGGCAAATCTTGGGCGTGATACAAGGTGCTTGTGCTGTAAGTTTCTAATTCGCAACGCAATTTAAACAATTCGTCTTGCACTAATTTCTCGTTTAGTCTTTCTTCAAAAGCCACTTCTCGTTTAGCAAAGACTTTTTGTGCTTTGTGTTCTTGTACAATTTTGGGAATTTCAACTTCGGGTTTTCCTTTCAAAATAAGTAATCCAGAACCTAATTTTCGCAAATTATTATCTAAATCTTGTAATGATTCCAATAAAAATTGGGCTCTATAATTCCCAGTCTTTTTGAATCCATATTTGGTAGTTTCAAAATGAGAATCTTCAAAACAATACACGGGAATTATCTGATCACTTTGCGCAATGGCTTTGACAAGTGTTTCGTTGTCTTCTAATCTTAAATCGGTTTTAAACCAAACTATGGAGGTTTTCATTTGTCTTTTTGTTTCAGGTTTAAAGTTTAAAGTTTAAATTTCTGTGAACTTAAACTTATAAATTTTCAATATCATTCATATATTTTTCAGCTTGTTGCAATAACTCGGCTTTGGCTTCGGGTTGAATTTTTCGCCAAACATTGTACATCATTCCAATACGTGGATTTTTGCCTAATTTACCTTCATTTTTATCATAAAAATTCCAGTATAAACTATTGAATGGACAGGATTTATCTCCAGTTTTTAACGCTTTTTTGTAGAAGCACGACCCGCAATAATGACTCATTTTATCAATATACGAAGCGGAACTTACATAAGGTTTTGTGCCTACAATTCCGCCATCGGCAAACTGGCTCATTCCACGAGTGTTGGTGATTTCGACCCATTCAATAGCATCAATATAAATTCCGAGATACCAAGCATCGACTTCGTCAGGGTGAATCCCAGCCAAAAGTGCAAAATTCCCAGTAATCATTAGCCGTTGAATGTGATGTGCGTAAGCAAAATCTAACGATTGGTTGATGACATCTTTCAAACAATTCATTTTGGTTTTTCCGGTCCAAAACCAATCGGGCAATTTATTTTTGTGGTCGAAAAAATTCATCGAGGCATAGTCAGGCATTTTGTTCCAATAAATTCCTCGCATATACTCGCGCCAGCCAATAATTTGCCTAACAAAACCTTCCAACTGATTGTATTCTATTTCGTTAGGGCGGTTTTCCCATTCTTGAATGGCTCTATTGATGACTTCCAATGGAGAAATTAATTTGCAATTCATCGAAAACGAAAGTCGAGCGTGATACAACGACCATTCGTTGGGCGTCATTGCATCTTGATAACTTCCAAAAAGCGACAAACATTCAGTAGCAAAAAACTCTAATAATTCCAGTGATTGCTTTCGGTTTATGGGCCAAACGAAATTTTTGGCGTCAATGTTTCCAATGGTTCTAATATCGGTTTTTTGGATTTCAGTCAGAATTTCCGAAACATCATTATTGAAAACCAAAGGCGGAGTTGGCTTGTGATCTTTGGGTAATTTTTTGCGATTTTCACCATCATAATTCCATTGACCTGTCAAAGGTTTATCGCCTTGCATCAAAACATTGTGTTTTTTTCGCATTTTATGATAAAAACTTTCCATAAGAAAAGTTCTTTTGCCTTCAAATAAATCTCCTAATTCGCTTCTAAAGCTCATAAAATGTTCCGAATCCACAACCGAAGTAGAAATCGAAAGCGATTTGCAGCAGTTTTTCAATAATTCGTCCAATCGATACTCGTCTGGTAATTGATATTCAAAATGGGTGCATTGTTCTTTTTCGATTAACTGTTGAATGTTTTTATCAAACGATTGCAAATTATTTTCATCATTCAATTGAAAATAAATCACGTTATGATTTGCTTCTTTTAATTCTTTAGCAAAATTTTGCATAGCCGAAAAGAAACCTACAATTTTTTGGATGTGATGTTTAGCATAATCCGTTTCGGTGCGGATTTCCATCGCGACATAAATAACCGAATTATCAACTGTTTTATACCAAGAATGGTTTATGTTTAATTGATCCCCGAGAATTAATCGTAAAGTTTTTTGCATAAAATTGGTTTATCAAAACCACTAAATTAGAAAATCTTATCCAGTGTAATAATTTTTTTCAATCCAATCTAGAGCAAAAAAGATTATGCAACCTAACAAAACTTTGTAGTAGAATAAAAAAATAATGTAAAGTGAATTAATTCATAGCAAACGGTGCGCACAATTTGAATGAAGGTACGATCACTCTGAAATTTCTTGTGGAAGTAAAATTGACCATATTGAAATAGCCCTTCATGGCTCCGTAGGGTGAAGCCAACAAACAACCAGAATTGTAAGTATGTAATTCACCTGGTTTTAAAACAGGTTTTTTACCAATAACACCTTCTCCATCAACCACTTCGTTACTGTTTAAAGAATCAAAAATCTCCCAATGACGCGTTATTAGCTGAACAGTGTCCTTGCTGTGGTTTTCAATTGTTACTTCATAACTAAAAGCAAAATGAATCTTGTAGTTTTTGAAATAAGTTCCTTCAAAACTTGTTAAAACCGAAATCTTTATACCTCTTGTTATTTGAGAAACCATACAAAATTGATGCTTAAAAATATTTAGAATGTAAAATTACAAAAAAAAGAGTTATTTGACCTTTTTTGAGAAATGTTTTTTAATTGGTCACCACACTCGAATTTGTTGTTGCCTTGCCGATTACCTTTTGGTAGCGGTCATTGTTTTCGCGGTAATATACTAGAACTGTATAATCGTTTTCGGTTTGCCAGAAATTGCCATCCACGGCCTGTTCACCATCAATATTTCCTTTTTCGTCAGCGATTTGGTATTGAAAATTGGTGAAGCCTTGTTTAATCAAAATAGCCTTTTCGAAAATATTTTTTTCTGTATTGAAATCCATTTTGCATTCGGGTGACAGGCTGTAATTATTGAACATTCCGGTAATATAAATACTTTTACTTTTTACAGAAATGGGAGCTGAAAGGCTAAAATAAACCCAAACATAATCGGCTTCAATTTCGTTTTGTATACTGTTTAGACTCCTAATTACATAATTGCCATTTACGTCTGGAAACAAAGTATATTGTAAATTTTTCCTGCTAGCATTAGTGAATAAATACGAATTATAAATTCCGTTAGCCGAATCTATTCGAGAGATAGCGTTCCCAGCTGCCCTAATATTGCTGTTGTCAAAATATAAGAATTCATTTCCAGCCCAAAATTGAGTTTCTGTATCGTACTTGTATATTAAATCATTCCCTATAGTATATTGTGGAGGAATGTTTTTGATTGTACTATTCAACTGTCCGTTTTGAAACAATGCCACTTTTATATTTTCCAAAGGGTTTTGAAAATTGATGCTGAGAGACTTAATTGAAAAATCTATGTTGTGTTTGAATTCTAAATAATTTGCGGCTCTTGCTCTTTTAATTTGCATCGGAATGGTTACAAGATCCTCGTAAACGATAAATTTTCTTGACAAAATAACCTCTTTACTTTCGTCTAAAATTTTTAAAATATAATTGCCGCTGATTCGCAATTGCATGAACTGATTTGGAATAGGCAATTTGTAATGCGAATAAATTTGCAAAGTATTTATAGAGTTTTCATACCCTAGTATCCTTTGTCCGTCAAAACCTTTGATATAGTCCGTTTTTGGAATATCGGTTGGATTCCAATTGTAGTTACAATGTACAATTTCGAAATAATAATTGGCTTCATTGCCGTACAAATCATCAAACTGAAATTGGAAACCGTCGCCTAGCTTAAAAACTGGAACTACATTCTGATTATTTTGCACAAAAGACACCGTCTTAATATTAAAAGGCGGAATAACCTCGATTTGCGTTTGTGCACGAACCGAATTGACAATAAAAATTAATGCTATTACTCGAAGAAAATCTTTATACATAATTTTTTAATTTGAAAATTGTAGCAAACAAAACGCAATATAACTAGCATTTTAGACCAATCAACCTTTAAGGCTTTTGCTTTTGAAAATAAAATGCAGGAACAAACAAGAGCAAAAAAATAGGCTGAATTAAAAAACGTCTAACATAAAATAGACTCATTTTATCAACTTCGTCGTTGTTCGTAACAATAAAAAAGAAAGCCCCGATTAGAATTACGAAAAATATGAAATACAAAACTGAAGCAAATTTAACAGCGTCAACATCTTTGAACAAAATGTATATAATTGCTAATGAAATGATGGTATTCAAAAAATACCTCCAAAACAACCCAAAGAATAATTGGATTTTATTGGTTTGTGGGATAGGCAAATTTTGATAATCGGACTTAAAATAATCTAAAAATGGATCATAAAACAAATTGTCTTCATAAGCTCGAATTAGAGCCAATAAAACAACAAAAATGATTGAAGATGCAATACTAACCTTATGATCAACTATTTTTTTTAGCATAATTTGAAAATTTATTAACCCAAATAATCCACAATAAAAAAACTACTCCATAAATAAAAAGAGGAAATAATACACCGTGAAATAGATGGTTATATTTGGGGAAATGATACATTAGCATACACAAAAGTGCAATTCTTATAACGTTAAGAATATGAATAAGAATACTTCCACAGACTACATAGAGCACCGTTGATTTGATTTTGCCAGAAAATGCAATTATAAAAGAAATAAATAAAATAATAACGCTCAATGCGTTACATCCCTCAACTATTCTAGCAATGGGATACTGATTGTAATAAAAATTTACAGCAGGTTCTTTTGTATTTGGAGCAATTTTTACATCGCGATTAAAAAAAAGCATAAGTTCCAATGTTTGTTTGGCCACTATTTCAGTGAAACCATCTGTCTCATTTTTTTCGACGTCAAATTGATTTAGATAGCTTTGATAAATAAAAGTCAATAGTAAGTAAGTAAACAAAAACTTGCCTAAAAACAGCAAAAAGGGTTTGTAGATGATAAAATACTTTTTCAAAATGAATTTTTTAACAAATTTATATAAAATTAAACAGCCGAATTCAAATACTTTTACAAAAAAAGAACCAATTATGACATTCGAAGAATTAAAACCAAAAATAACGGAAATTATTGCCATTTCAAACCGTTCGAGAGAAGAAAAATTATTAAGTATTTGCGAAGTTCTAAGCGACTCTGTTGCTTATTATAACTGGGTTGGTTTCTATTTTGCCAATCATGAGACCCAAACTTTGCATCTTGGCTCTTATGTAGGAGCGGAGACTGACCACACCATAATACCTTTCGGAAAAGGGATTTGCGGACAAGTTGCGGTTTCTAATGCTAATTTTGTAGTTCCTGATGTGACAGCACAAGACAATTATATAGCTTGCAGTTTTACAGTCAAATCCGAAATTGTTGTGCCCCTTTTTGTCAACGATAAAAACATAGGACAAATTGACATTGATAGTCACGTTATCGATCCGTTTACTGAGGCCGACGAGCGATTTTTAGAATTTGTGAACCAACAAGTGGCAACGCTTTTTTAATCTTTTTTATGACTTATGTTGTAAAAGCAATTTCCTGCCTTCAATTTTGTATTTCAGGTCAATGCTTTTATGCTTTCGAAAATCTAGCAAAGCTTGAATAACTGCACATAATAGAAAAGCAAAAAACCAGCAATTTAATTTGCTGGTTTAAAAATTATTTTAATAAAGTCCTATTTAAAAACTATTTTCGATTTCCCAAAGCTAGTCTTTTCGTTTTTGATATCTAGCAGCATAACTCCTTTTGGAACACTAAAATTGAAGTCTAATTCATTTTTACCTTCATTCAGCTTTACTTCAGAACTGTAAACAGTTTTTCCTGAAATATCATAAAGCGAAACAGTTGCAGTGGTAGTAACATCACTAAACAATACACATTTCACATTTCCTTCTGATGGATTTGGATAAGCAATGAATTGATTTTTCAAAGTAGGTAATAAATTCTGG
>CAMCTL010000155.1 GCA_945878515.1 Flavobacterium psychrophilum
AATCTTCCATGGCTTTCTACATCTTCTGGCGCAACATCGACAACACCAATTTCTGAAGCCATAATCAATTTACCACTTTTAGTAACAGTGTATCTTGAAGGTCTTAAACCATTTCGGTCTAATAATGCACCAACATAATCTCCATCTGAAAAAGGAACTGAAGCAGGACCGTCCCAAGGTTCCATGATACAAGCATTGTATTCGTAAAATGCTTTTCGTTCTGGCGACATGGTTTGGTGTTTTTCCCAAGCTTCTGGAATCATCATCATCATTACTTCTGGCAATGTTCTTCCGGTGTGCATCAACAATTCGACCACCATATCCATAGAGGCAGAATCTGATTTTCCAGGTATTATAATTGGGAATAATTTGTCGATTTGTGGTCCAAAAATATCACTTTTCATGATTTCTTCACGAACACGCATTCTACTTACGTTTCCGCGTAAAGTGTTGATTTCTCCGTTTTGACAAATGTATCTAAACGGTTGCGCCAATTCCCAAGAAGGCATGGTGTTGGTAGAAAAACGTTGGTGAACTAAAGCCAAACGAGTTACCAAATCGGTTTGTTGTAAATCAGTATAATACGGACCAATATCTTCGGGCATAATAATCCCCTTGTATATTAAGGTAGTTGTAGAAAAACTTGGAATATAAAAATAAGAACTTTCAGATATCTTCGAATTTATAATCGTATGTTCAGTAATTTTTCGGGCAGCATATAATTTTGCTTTAAAAGTAGCTTCATCGATTTCTTCATTTTTTCCAACGAATATTTGATCAATTTTTGGCTCAGAAGCTGCTGCAATTTGCCCCAATTGCGATGAATCAACCGGAACTTCCCTCCATCCTAAAATTGCAAGCCCTTGATTTTTAATTTCTTTTTCAAATATTTGTTTGCAAAAAATATACTGATTTTCAATTTTAGGCAAAAAGACCATTCCAACTGCATATTCACGTGCATTTGGAAGTTTGAAATCACAAACTCTAACGAAGTATTCGTGCGGTATATCAATTAATAAACCCGCTCCGTCTCCAGTTTTTCCGTCTGAACTAACACCTCCACGATGTTCTAGTTTTACAAGTATTTCTAGAGCGTCGTGAATGATTTGATTTGTTTTCTCGCCTTTAAGGTTGCAGATAAAACCAGCACCGCAATTTTCATGCTCGAATTCTGGCGAATAAAGACCTTGTTCTTTAATTTTCATGCTTGTTTTTTTTTGAACAAAAATAAAGATTTCATAAGCTACATCAATTATTTAATTAAGATTTAACTAAGTTTTAATAAAAGTTTAATGAATTAATCATATAAATCACAAATAAGCAATGACAGACATTCAAATTGTCAAATTGATAAACTTCGCTTTAAATCTTCCCATAAAATATGATTATTTTTCGATTAACCTGCATGTATTTTTGAATTCTCAATCGATGTAGTTATTTTTTAATTTTCAATAAATGACAAAAAATGACTTAAATTATTCGAAAATGAGTTTTCACCATAGTATTTTCAAGTTGTCAATAATGATAAAATTTAAATGCGTATTTAAAAGAAAAGAATTTAGATTTGAGATGATTTTTTGTTATGTTTGCAACACTTTAAATGATAAATATTTTATAATGGACATACACGAATATCAAGGAAAAGAAATTTTAGCCAGTTATGGCGTAAAAGTGCAACGTGGTTATGTAGCAAATAACCCACAGGAAGCAGTTGCTGCTGCGAAACAATTGACCGTAGAAACTGGAACAGGTTGGCATGTTGTTAAAGCACAAGTTCATGCAGGCGGTCGAGGAAAAGGTGGTGGAGTAAAACTTGCTAAAAACTTGCAACAAGTTGAAGAAATTGCAGAACAAATTATAGGAATGCAATTAATTACACCTCAAACTTCTGCCGAAGGTAAAAAAGTTCATAAAGTTTTAATTGCGGAGGATGTTTACTATCCTGGCGAAAGCGAAACCTCAGAATTTTATGTGTCTGTTTTATTAAATAGAGCAAAAGGTCGCAATATGATTATGTATTCTACAGAAGGTGGAATGGATATTGAACACGTTGCAGAACATACTCCACACTTAATATTTACTGAAGAAATTGACCCAACAGTTGGTTTACAAGGATTTCAAGCCAGGAGAATTGCCTTTAATTTAGGTCTTTCTGGAAATGCTTTCAAAGAAATGGTACAGTTTGTAGATGCTTTATATAAAGCTTATATAGGTTCTGATGCTTCAATGTTTGAAATTAACCCAGTTTTGAAAACTTCCGATAACAAAATTATTGCTGTTGATGCCAAAGTAAATTTAGATGACAACGCTTTGTTTCGTCATCCTAAATTAGCGGAAATGCGTGACGTTCGTGAGGAAAACCCAATCGAGGTTGAAGCCAAAGCTGCAGGTTTAAATTATGTGGATTTGGATGGAACGGTAGGTTGTATGGTAAATGGAGCAGGATTGGCAATGGCCACAATGGACTTGATAAAATATGCAGGTTTCGAACCAGCTAATTTCTTGGATGTAGGTGGAACTGCCGATGCAAAACGTGTGGAATTAGCGTTCCGTATCATTTTGAAAGATCCTAATGTGAAAGCAATTTTGATCAATATTTTTGGTGGAATCGTTCGTTGTGACCGTGTTGCTCAAGGAGTTGTTGATGCTTACAAAAATATGGGAGACGCTATTAAAGTGCCAATCATTGTTCGTTTGCAAGGTACAAATGCAGAAATTGCTAAAGAATTAATTGATAATTCAGGTATGCCAATTTTATCGGCTGTTGAGTTTCAAGAAGCTGCCGATCAAGTTAAAGCGGCACTTTCTTAATTATAGAAAATAATAGTTAATGAAAATCCTGAGTGAGAGCTCAGGATTTTTTATTTGCGATTTGTTGTATTCTATCGGATTCAAAAATATGAAATCCGTTGTAGTTTTTTTGAGCAATATCAAACATTGCCTTAGCCACAGCTTCGCTTTCTATAGGTTTATACTTTTTGATTGTTCCAATAAGAAGAAACGAAAAGAGTTTCATAAAAAAGGCACCTATTTTCTCGCCCAAACGAAATTCATTTCTGTTTCCTAAAAGAAGAGAGGGTTGCAAAGCTGAAACACTTTCAAAATTACAGTCTTTAAGAAAATCTTGAATTTCTCCTTTTGTTTTCAAATAGAAATTTCCAGAATTAGCATCAGCACCAAGAGAAGAAACGATTAGGAATTGTTTTACGCTATTCTGCAATGCTATCGTTGCAAATGCTTTAGGATACTCAAAATCTACTGTTCTGAATGCCTCTTGGCTTCCAGCATTTTTAATCGTTGTTCCAATGGCGCAAAAGAAATCGTCACCAGCGACTAATTCTTTATAAGTTTCTGGTTGATCAAAATCAATAATATGTTGCTTCAATTTTAGATGTTGAATACCTGAATCTCTTTTTACGAAAGTGATTACCGTTGAATATTCTTTACTTTCTAAAAGAAGTTGTAGTAGTTGAGAACCAATTAATCCTGTACTTCCAATAATCAGCGCCGTTTTCATATTTGTAAATTTTAACTTTTCATCGGTCATACATGTTATGCTTCGCCAGTTTGCTATAGCTCGGGTCGCCTTTTATTTATTGGTGTTTGTTTGCAACAAACTCTTTATTAATGGCGATTTCACAATTATGATTTTTTATTTTTTCCGAAATTGAATTTAACTTTTTCTACCACTTGCACTTTTGGAGCAGGTTTTTTGAAAGGTTTCTTTTTAGCAGCTGGTTTTGTTTTTGAAGGACTTTGATCTCCTCTTTCACTATCTTTGTCTTTTGGTTTTGCTTTGAACTCAACTCTTTCTCTTGCTCCTTCTTTTGCAGGAATTTCAGCTTTGTGTTTTGCTAAAACTTCGTTTGGATTCTTTGGATTTTCCTTTGTTCCTCGTAGATGAATCACCAATCCGTTTAGAAAGTTACGCAATACTTGGTCGCCACATTCTACATAGTTTTCATGGTTTTCGGCACGAAAAAAAGCACTCAATTCTGTTTTTGAAATTCTAAAATCGACCAATTCTAGTATTTCAACTATTTGATCATCACGCAGCATTAAGGCAACGCGAAGTTTCTTGAAGATATCGTTATTTGTCATTCTTTTAATGTTTATTGTTTTTGGTTTATTGTTTATAGTTGATTAGCTAACAACAAACTATAAGTAATAAACTACAAACTGTTAGAAAAGCCAAAGATACGCATTTGCAAATGCATCTCGCCATAATTTTTCGTTATGTTGGCCGCCTTTTACAGTTGTTTTCTTTGTTAACTTCTTACACTTGCATCGTTTTTTTGAGACCAAATCATCGATTTTGTTGAGGTCTGTAACCATGTCTGCATCACCCTCGTTATCACCACAGAGAAAATAAATTTTGGTTTTAAGCTTTGGAATTGTATTCGTCAAGTCGGTAATTTCATTTCGGTTGAACCAAAATGCTGGTGAAAAAATCCCAGCTTTACTAAAAACTTCAGGATATTTTAAAATTGCATAATACGAAACTAATCCGCCTAAAGAGCTTCCCATAATCGCTGTATTTACAGCATTAGACATAGTTCTGTATTTGGCATCAATTGCAGGCTTAAGATTTTTTACAATAAATGCAAGATAATTGTCTGCATTTCCACCGCCGTATTTTGCATTTTTGTACGGCGTCAATTCCTCCATTCTTTTTTCGTTTCCATGTTCAATGCCTACAACAATAACTTGTGCGTTGAGGCTGTCTAACTTTTCGTCCACATTCCATTCGCCAATGTATGAAGTTTTTGCGTCAAAAAGATTTTGAGCATCGTGCATATAAATTACGGGATATTTCTTTTTTGTAATGCCGTAATTCTTTGGCAAATAAATCCAAATTTTTTTATCGCATCCTAATTGTGGTGCTTCGATATTGAAAGTAGAAACTTGTTTTGAAGCAGTGCTTTGCTGCGAATAATTTTTTGCTATTGCCAGCAAAAAAATAAATATTAAGAATCTTTTAATCATCGCATGGAAAGGATTTAAGTTTTAAAAGGGATTTTACAAATTTAATACTATTGATTTCTAATAAAATGATATGCTTAAAACTGATATAGAAACAAGCGCTCAAATCAAAACAACTAGGACAATTGTTCTTGCAAAGCTTTGATAGTATCTCTCAATTTTGCAGCTTGCATAAAATCCAATTCTTTTGCGGCTTTTTCCATGGCTTTTCTATTTTCGCGAATGCGTTTTTCGATTTCTGGTGTAGAAAGATACTCTGCTACAGGTTCTGCAGCTATTGGACTATTGTAACCCAATTCAATATCTACCAAAGGATGTTTTGTAAAAGCGCTGTCGATTTTTTTATTTAAAGCCTTTGGAACTTGGTTATTTTCGGTGTTGAAATTAATCTGTTTCGTTCTCCGGTAATTGGTTTCGTCAATGGTTTTTTGCATACTTGCTGTAATTTTATCAGCATACATAATGGCTTTACCATTCAGATTTCTCGCCGCACGACCAATAGTTTGTGTTAACGATCGATGGCTTCTCAAAAAACCTTCTTTGTCAGCATCTAGGATAGCAACCAAAGAAACTTCGGGTAAATCCAATCCTTCGCGAAGTAAATTCACCCCAATTAAAACATCGAACAATCCTTTTCGCAAATCCTGCATAATTTCAATACGTTCCAAAGTATCCACATCGGAATGAATATAACGGCAACGAATAGAGACTTTATCCAGATATTTAGCCAATTCTTCTGCCATTCTTTTGGTTAAAGTGGTGACCAAAACACGTTCGTCAATCTCGGCTCGGGTTTGGATTTCTTCTATTAAATCGTCAATTTGGTTCAGACTCGGACGAATTTCTATAATGGGATCCAATAATCCTGTTGGGCGAATGACTTGTTCTACATAAACACCATCACACTTTTGCAATTCATAATCGGCTGGCGTCGCAGATACATAAATGACTTGATTTTGCATCGCTTCAAATTCCTCGAATTTCAAAGGACGATTGTCCATCGCTGCTGGAAGTCGAAAACCATATTCCACTAAGTTTTCCTTTCTGCTTCTGTCTCCACCGTACATGGCATGAACTTGTGAAAGCGTTACGTGGCTTTCATCAACAACCATCAAGAAATCTTTTGGGAAATAATCCAACAAACAAAACGGTCTAGTTCCAGCTTGTCTTCCGTCCAAATATCGCGAATAATTTTCAATACCAGAACAGTAACCCAATTCACGAATCATTTCCAAATCAAAATTGGTTCTTTCTTCTAATCTTTTTGCTTCAAGATGTTTGCCAATTTCCTTGAAATAATCAACTTGTTTGACCAAATCCTGTTGGATTTCCCAAATGGCATTTTGCAAAACATCGGGCGAAGTAACGAACATATTTGCCGGATAAATCGTAAGTTGCTCAAAACGTTCAATAACCGTTGACGTTTTCAAATCAAAGCTTTCGATTTCTTCTATTTCATCTCCAAAAAAGTGGATTCGGTAGGCATCGTCGGCATAACTGGGATAAACTTCAAGCGTGTCGCCTTTTATTCTAAAGTTTCCAGGCGTAAAATCTGCTTCGGTTCTGGAGTATAAACTTTGGACTAAACTGTGTAATAATTTGGTTCGAGAAATGATTTGGCTTCTCTCGATTGCAATGACATTTTTCTGAAATTCAACCGGATTTCCAATACCATAAATACAAGAAACCGAAGCAACCACAATAATATCCCTTCTTCCTGATAATAAAGATGAAGTCGTGCTCAGACGCATTTTTTCCAACTCTTCGTTGATGGATAAATCCTTTTCGATAAACACTCCTGAAACGGGCATAAAGGCTTCTGGCTGGTAATAATCGTAATAGGAAACGAAATATTCCACGGCATTATTTGGAAAAAACTGCTTGAATTCTGAATACAATTGCGCAGCCAAGGTTTTGTTGTGTGCCAAAATCAAGGTCGGCTTTTGTACTTCCTGAATGACATTGGCTACAGTAAAGGTTTTACCTGAACCAGTTACACCCAATAAAGTTTGATAGCGTTCTCCAGATTCAACACCTTTCGATAATTTTTCGATGGCTTGTGGTTGGTCGCCTTTGGGCTGGTAATCGGATATAACTTGGAATTTCATTAACTGATTTTCAGATTGGCAAAGTTACGAAGGACATCAAGAATAAAATGTTTGGCAAAATTTAAACTTTCGCACCTTATTTCTTATCCTTGCGTTTTTTGGCTTGGTTTTTCAACATATTCCTATTGACAGAACCGTGCGTTTTTTTCTTGGTTACACCAGGTCCGCCGAGATTGACTTTTTTATTCTTTTTAGTTTTTTCGTGGAAAGCGCCTTCTCCATCTAATTTAACCTTTTTCATCAAAAACTTAATCGGTTGACGGTCTTTTTCAGGTTCAATTAATTTTGAAGAAACTTCAACAGTTTCAGGGAAAGCCGTTGCAGGCAATTCCATATCCATTAATAATTCAATCGCAAATTTAGATTCTTCTTCCCGGGGCGCAATGAAACTAATAGCAGTTCCTGTAGCATCGGCACGACCCGTTCGACCAATGCGGTGCATATACAATTCTGGCAGTTCAGGCATTTCAAAATTGATGACATGCGTAATATTCGAAATATCCAAACCTCTCGCCATAATATCGGTAGTGATGAGTCCACGAAGATTTCCAGATTGGAATTCAGCCATCGTACTCAAACGATAATTTTGTGATTTATTGGAATGGATGACACCAAATTGATTTTCAAAATCCTCCTCGATACGTTCATGAACCATATCCGAAATCTTCTTATTGTTCACAAAAACCAAAACACGACTCATAGTATCATTCGCCTGCAACAAGTGTTTCAGCAAATTGATTTTGGTGTTAAAGTTTTGAACATTATAGGTAATTTGGGTGATGTTTTCCAATGGAGTTCCCGATGCCGAAAGCGTAACTTCTTCAGGATAATCGAAATAGTCATTCAAAACTTTATCTACCTCATCCGTCATTGTGGCCGAAAATAGAATGTTTTGACGTTTCTTAGGCATCATGGCTAAAATAGCTGTCAATTGGGTGCGGAAACCTAAATTCAGCATTTCGTCAAACTCATCGATGACCAATTTTTGCATATCTTCAAAACGGATCACATTGTCCAATGTTAGATCCATCACACGTCCCGGAGTTCCCACTAGAATGTCGCAACCCGTGTA
>CAMCTL010000156.1 GCA_945878515.1 Flavobacterium psychrophilum
TGTTTGCCCATGAAGCTTCTTTACTTGATGGTCTACTTTATACTCAATTGATAAATTTTCTAATTCCGATTTTGATATGTAATCTAACACCTCTGAAACTTGCATAGTTTCTTGTAAAGTTATTAAATTTACTGTTTCGAACACTTATGATTTGCAATCCGTGCCTATTAACGAGTGTACCTCAAACGCCCGGATTTATAAAATAGTTCTTTTAGGGACAGCTGCATTACAACCGAGGTTGCTGTGCGATTCCGATAGCTATCGGAACTCCGACTTCGCACAGTTCTTGAAATGGTTGATGAGGTTTTGAAAACCCGCTCAACATAGTCTTCTCTAAAACGAAGAAGCTATTAAAAGTTTGCGTGTGCTGTGCCATTCAGATAGCTATCGGAACTTCGACTTCGCACCCATTCCAATAGACAACTAGCGCTTCATAATCATAACTTCCAACTTCCGACTAAACACTTTTCTGCTATCTTTGTGATAGGAACAAAAGGTTTCGGCTCTAAAATAATAGGATATGAACACAGGCGAAATACTAATTTATCAAAACCAAGACGGTAACATTAAAATAGATGTTCGGCTGGAGGAAGAAACCGTTTGGCTAACGCAAGACCAAATGGCACAACTATTTGGAAAAGGGAGAAGTACCATTACGGAACATATTGGAAATGTTTTCAAAGAAGGAGAACTAAGTGAAATGGCAACTCGTCGGAATTTCCGACTAGTTCGATTAGAAGGTAGTCGTGAAGTAGAAAGAGATGTGGAGCATTATAATCTTGATGTAGTAATATCTGTAGGTTATCGTGTAAAATCGCAACAAGGCACACAGTTCAGAATTTGGGTAACGCAAAGATTAAAAGAATATATTATCAAAGGGTTTACCTTGAATGATGACCGCTTTAAATCGGGTACATCAATGAATTATTTCAATGAATTGCAAAGTCGCATTCGTTCAATTCGTTTGTCTGAAAAGTTTTTTTATCAAAAAATAAAAGACATATATACCACCAGCATCGATTATGATTCAAAAGATGAAAAAACTATAGCGTTTTTTAAAGTTGTTCAAAATAAATTGCTTTGGGCGATTTCTCAAAATACCGCAGCCGAATTGGTGTATAGAAGAGTTGATGCGAATTTGCCTTTGATTGGAATGTTGTCTTATGATAAAAAAGAAGCTAAAAATATCCAAAAACAAGAAGTTAGCATTGCTAAAAACTATTTGAATGAAGACGAAATGAAGTTATTAGGACTTTTAGTGGAGCAGTATTTGGCCTTTGCTGAAACTATGGCACAACAACAAACTCCTATGTATATGAAAGATTGGATTGCAAGATTAGATGGTTTACTTCAATTGAATGGGCGAGAATTACTAACACACGCGGGAACAATTTCGCATCAAATGGCAATAGACAAATCGGAAGAGGAATTTCAAAAATTTAAATTAGAGCAAAAAACAATTGAAAAAGAACAAAGCTTGAAAGAAATTGAAGAAGATATAAAAAGGTTAAAAAAATAATATGCAAAAATACACCCGCTCAACGAAGTATTCTCTAAAACGAAAACGTTACTAAAAGTCGAGAGTGAACCCTCGCAGGGTTTTAAACCCTGCGAGGGTTGAAAATAAGGAAATGATAAAAAAGACGTTTAAGGATTAAAACGATAAAAAAATGGAAACAAAAGTACCACTGGAACACGGGAAATATTATCACATTTATAATCGTGGTAATAACGGAATTGACGTTTTTCTGGAACCTGAAAACTATTATTATTTCCTTAGATTATACGCTAAATATATAGAGCCTATTGCTGATACTTTTGCTTGGTGTTTGCTAAAAAATCATTTTCATTTTTTGGTTAAAATAAAAGATATCGCGGAAATTAACCCAAACAATTTAACCTACAACACCACCGAAAAACCAAAAGTGGTAGAACCATCTAGACAATTTTCGCATTTATTCAACGCTTATACCCAAGCAATTAATAAAAGACACCATAGAACAGGCAGTTTGTTTGAGAAAAATTTTGAACGAAAACTAGTCAACACCGAAAGGTATTTTCGACAACTCATTTACTATATTCACAACAATCCGTTCAACATGGTTTTGTAAAACAAATGAGTTTATACCCATGGTCGTCTTACGGAACTATTATTTCAGATCAACCATCAAAACTCAAAAGGGAGCAAGTACATGAACTATTTGGAGATAAAAATAATTTTATAGACTATCATCTGCAACAACAAAATATGGCTGAAATTAGTAAATTAATTATTGAATATTAAGTTTGCTTAATTTTCCCATCTACACAAAACCTTCTTTAAAACCTAAAGGTATTAAAAGTTTGGGATGCTACGCAATTCCGTAATCGCCATTAAAACCTACTCAAAAATTCCCAAAAGTGCACAAAGCAATCTTTTTTGAAAAGAGAAAAATTGCTAAAGAAAAAAATTGAAAATCCCAAAAAAGATAAACTGTAAAATGAGCAAATAAGGTGCTAAATCATTTTTAGAATTTCCTTTAAAATGGGTTACGGTGAAACAAAGTATAAAGGAAATTACAAACCATGCAATATAGTTTTTAAGTGGTACAACCGCATCTTTCCAATTCCAAAAATGATACTGCATAGCAACCGGCTCAATCAAAATATCTAAAGCTACTAATATGCAAGCCGATGCCAACGCAACACCTAGCTTGCTTTTTATTTTAGATTCAATACTAAAGACTACCGAACAAGTAAGCAACATCCAATTGACCCCAATAATAAGTGGTGTTTCAAAAAATTTGAATCCTAAAGTGGTTTTGTATTCGTAATGACCAAAAATGAGACCGGTAGTAACACCAAGAACTTCAATAAAATAGCCAACGATGGCAACAATCAAAAAAACAAACGCATGCTTGTAGGTTGCATTCCGATGGTTGGCAAATAATAATGTAGCATTTACCAAAAGATTTAAAGGCGTTAGGGACAAAAAATCAATAGTTTGGTTTTTGCTCAAAATCCCAATTATACCCGAAACATAAAAAGCAACTAGTATAATAATTGACGCCCTGAGTTTTAATGGTGTTTCGTTATTCAACATGATTTGTAGCAATTTTAGCACTTAATAAACAAAGGGGAATTCCACCACCAGGATGAACACTTCCACCCACGAAATACAAGCCTTTGATGTTTTTTTTGAAATTAGGATGTCTTAAAAATGCTGCAAATTTAGAATTACTGGACGTTCCATAAAGTGAACCTTGATAGGAAGAAGTCTTGCTCTCAATGGTTCGTGGATCTAAAATTTGTTCGTTTTCTATTAAATCTTCCAAATTTATATCGAGTTGCTTATTAATTTTTGTAATGACATTCTTTTTGGTTTGAAGTATCAATTGATCCCAGTTTTGTCCAATATTTGAAGGCGCATTTATCATAACAAACCAATTCTCAGTGCCAATTGGTGCGTCATCGTTTGCTAATTTAGACGATATGTTAATGTAAACTGTGGGATCATCAGACATTGATTTTTTGTTGAAAATACAATCAAATTCTTCTTTATATTGGCTTGAAAAAAATATGTTGTGCAAGTCTAATTCGGCAAATTCTTTTTTTATGCCCCAATAAAAAATAACAGCTGAACTAGAACGTTCTTGCGCCAAATTCTTCTTTGGTATTTTCAGTTGTGGCAGTAATTTATGGTAAGTAAAATAGATATCCATGTTACTGAAAACCAAATTACAGTCGATAGTTTTGTCATTAACTTTGATACCAACAACTTGCTTGTGCTTCGAGTCAACCAGAATTTGTTCCACTGGGCTGTTGTAAATAAATTTCACCCCAATATCTTCGGCTAATTTTACTAGAGAAGTCGTAATACTATTCATGCCATCTATTGGAAAAAATGTCCCCACATTGTGTTCGTAATGAGGAATAATTCCCATGATACCAGGCGTTTTATAAGGATTTGAACCGTTATAAGTAGCGTATCTGTCAAACAATTGCACTAATTTTGGGTGTTTCAAATCATTTAAATTGGTATTGTGTAAAGACTGATTGATGTCTAAACTGTTGATTTTAAAAATGGCTTTAATCGTTTTAAGATTGAGGAAGTTTTTGATTTGATGTAAGCTTTGCTCCAAAAACAAATCGCCTATAGTTTCATTTATAAACGATGCTTTTTTCAATTTTTTTTCGATAATACCTGCCGGAACATTAAAAATTTCGCTTACTTTTTTAGAAAATACTGCAACATTACTGTCCGCTTCTAATCTCGTTCCATCGTCCCAAAAGTAATTACAGGATTTATCGTGTTTAATGTAGTTAAAATAATCTCGAGGATTTTTTCCAGCCAAATCAAATAATTCATCCACAAAATGAGGCATTGTAAACAAAGACGGCCCAGCATCAAAACGATAATGACCCAAATCAAATGTAGAAAGTTTTCCACCAGGATAAGCATTTTTTTCAAATACAGTAACATCGTAACCTTTTATTTGCAAGCGAATAGCACTAGCAATTCCAGCGATTCCCGATCCAACAACAATGGCATTTAAATGGTTTCTCTTATTGCTCACCTTTTGTTTGATTTTAGTGCAAATATATTGAACAAAAATAAGAGTTCTAACAGAAACAACTCATTTTTTGTAAAAAAGATTTCTTGCGGTAATTTTCAAAATTCGAACGATAAATGTTTAATTACATTGGATTAATTTGTGGATTGATAAGACTTTGATATTATGCGAATAACCTGATTTCGATTATTATTGGGTAATTATTTTAAAACATAGAAAATTACTATTTAGTAAACCTGACAGTTTCTGGGAATTTGTCTGCCAAACATTGAAGTTTTTATACATCCGTTACCGCTCTAGTATCTTTGTCAAATTTTTTGTAGCGCAATTACTACTTTTACAAAGGATATAATGCTGTATTTGTGGGTAGCAGTCCAATTGTGTCGGGGTTTTCATGTGGATGCTATTGTTTATTTGTCGTACTAAAAAATAAAATCACAGAATATTTAATCATTAAATTATCATATAAACGTTTGTTAAATTAATTATTTTTATTTTGCTTTGTTATAAGCAAATAATTTTATGGCGGTAAACGTTTTACATACAACACTTCTATTGTTTCAGCAGCGCTTGGTTTGGCATTCGCTACTTTCTTTTTTTATTCTTTTTCAATTCGTTTATTTGTATTCTTTCTTTGTTCGAATCAACCGTGCGCATACACGAATCCCTTGTGCATTTGGCGCAATGATTCGTAAAATTATCCGAACACCGCCGACATTACACCAACATATTAATAATAAACACTTTTGTAGCGAATCTCATTTATTTATTAAGCATAAATTACAAACAACATGACTATTTTTATTAGCAGGTTTAAAACGCATAACTCATTACCCTTAACTCATAATTAAAAAAAGCAAGCCCTGTGAAGCAGTAAGAGCAGGAAAAACAACAAGTAAACTATGAAAAAAATCAAACAATCACTTACCAGCATTTTAATACTATGCTTGGTTACATTTGGGGCATTTAAAGCAAATGCGCAAGCGCCAACTATTACGCTCCAACAAGGATTACCCATAAGTGGATCATCTCCTTTAAAAGGAATAGCTTATGGGAACGGCAAATATGTTGTAGCCAACAATTTTACAAATACACCAGGGTTGATGTATAGCTCTGCTGATGGTGACAATTGGTCACGTATTATCGATGCTGGCATTCCTTCTACTTCAGTTTTACAATCAGGGGTATATGGCAATAGTATTTTTGTTTTTGTTGGAAATGGTGGTACAATTTTGACTTCTACAAACGGTCAAAATTGGACTGCTAGAACATCAGGTACTACAAATAATTTATCAAGTGTGATTTATGCCGCAAGCAAGTTTTACGCGGTTGGTGCTTCCAATACTGTATTAAGTTCTTCGGATGGAATTACATGGACAGCAGTAACAACGAGTGCCACAGGATATGAATTAATAAATATTGCTTATGGGAATAACTTTTTTGCAATTGCAGCAAGAGATAATAATGGTTCATTTTCTTATGTGTTGTATTCATCTACTGGTGCATCTAATTCATGGACTAAGGTTACTATACCAGCAAATGCCTCATCTATTAATGGCATTAACTTTTTAAAAGATAGATTTTATGTTTTTAATAGTGGTGGAGAAACTTTTACATCAACCAACGCAAGCACATGGACAGATATTTCTGGCTATATTGTTAATTTGCCAGTAAGCGGAACAACTACAATTAGGGGAAATCAAAGCACTACATTTAATGCAACGTTTCATGGAATTTATGATGGCACAAAAGTGTATCTTTTTGGTTCCTCTACTTATGCTGGGGGTTATGGTGTCATATTTAGCTCTACAGATGGCACAACTTGGACACATCAAGTTAGAACCACAACTTTAGTTTCTCAGAATTCCGCCTATTTAAATAATAAATATTTTCAATTAGGGAATGAAGGTTTGGCTTCATCTACCGATGGTATCAACTATAAATATCCAGATGCATCTCACAATAGTGTGGTAAAAAATGGAACTGATTTTGTAAGCGTTGGTAACACAGGCGGTCAAGAAGGCTCCATGTTTAAATCTAGTAATTGGACTTCATGGACTTATAATTCAGTTTTTGGGCCTAATGTTTTAAATTCAGTTATTTATGCCAATTCAAAATACTTAGCTGTAGGAAATGCGGGTTCTGTAGTTTCTTCTACAGATGGGGTAACATGGACATCAGGCACTTCAGGAGATGCAGATAATTTAAGGTCTGTAGCTTATGGAAATGGTAAATTTGTTGCAGTGGGTATACAAGGCAAAATAATATATTCTACAAATGGGGTCACCTGGACGCAAGCCAATAAAGATGGTTCTTCTGGTAGCAATTTTTATGCAGTAAAGTATTTAAATGGAAGATTTGTTGCTGTAGGTGGAAGTGTTACAGTAACAACGGGCACAACCAGACTTGCCTATTCTACCGATGGTATAACTTGGACAACAAATTCACCTTCTATTATTGGTCATTTTCATGATATAGCTTACGATGGTACACGTTATTTAATTGTTGGAAGAACCAACACTACTGCAGCAGCAGATAGGCAATTCTTTTCAGTTACATCAACAGATATCACTAGTTCAACTTTTTCTTCGCCAGCATATTTAGCAGCTAGTGCAACAAACAATATTAAAATTGGATCGGCTGGTGTTGGTGGAGTAGCATTTAGCAATGGTAAATTTGTAGCTGTAGGAAATCAAAATGCTACACCGTTCAATGCTTATGTCTTATATTCAAGTGATAATGGTGCTACATGGAGTGCAACTGCTGTTGGCACAACAGGTAGATTAAGAGGTATTGTACCTGATGGAGATAATTTTAGAATAGTTGGTACAGCAAGTGTAAAAGTATTGGCTGCATTTGCAACAGATGTTTTACTTAATACGAATCCTACTTTGACCTTTACTAGCAATTCATCTGCCATTACAGGTGATAATATAGCAACAGATGGAGAAGGTGGTTCGCAAGCTATTTCAGATATTGATATTCAAATATATAATATTTCGGATGCTTCAGGCACCTTTTTGAATTCGCTCTCTTGGCAGAATAGTACCTGGCTAGGATCTAGCGATGCTAACTTTTCTGGATTAGCATATCCTGCAAATGAGGGTCAAAAAGGTATGGTAATTAAATCTGC
>CAMCTL010000157.1 GCA_945878515.1 Flavobacterium psychrophilum
GGTTCGTTCCACAAGCCAAAACGAGCTGCATTATTTCCTAAATCAATTACAGAAAATGTGTCTTTGTTGGGCAATTTTCGTGAACCTCGACCTATCATTTGAAAGTATAATGTCAATGATTTTGTGGCTCTGTTTAAAATTATAGTTTCGACGGTTGGCTCATCAAAACCTGTGGTTAGAATCCCAACAGAAGTCAAAATAGCATCTGGAGTTTTCTTGAACCAATGCAAAATTTCTTTTCGGTCCTCAGCACTACTCGTATTATCCAAGTGTCGAATTGCAAATCCTGCTTCTCGAAAAGTTTCGTAAACGTATAGAGAAGTATTGATTCCGTTATTGAAAATCAAAGTTTTTTTGCCCAAAGATTTTTCGGTGTAAGCATGCAATAATTTTTCTTGCATCGCCATATTGGTATATAAATCGTCTGAGGATTTTACGGTATAATCGCCATTAATTCCTACTTTCAAGGAAGTAAGTCCCACGTCATAACTATAAGTAATTGCTTTAGCTAAGAATCCTTTTTCAATAAGTGAACTAATGTTATCGCCAACAATCAATTCGTCATAATTTTCGTGCATTGGTAATTTGACATTCGAACTCAAAGGGGTTGCTGTAACACCAAGAATGAAGGCATTTTTGAATGAACTTAATAATTTGCGAAAAGAATTGTAGTGTGCCTCATCAATAATTACCAATCCAACGTTGTCTAAATGTAGTTTTTCGTCATTGATTCTGTTTTTCAAAGTTTCTACCATTGCAACAAAACAAGAATAATCGTTTTGATCTGGTAGCTCTTTTACTTTACTGTTGATAATTTTATTTTTTACATCGAAACCTTTAAGCATTTTTGAAGTTTGCTTACAAAGCTCAATTCGATGTGTCAAAACCACAACTTTCTTATCGTGTTTTGATAAGTATTGTCTAACGATTTCAGAAAAAACTACCGTTTTTCCACCTCCAGTGGGCAATTGATACAATAAATGATGGTTTGGAGGCGCATTATCTAATCGTTCAAAAATGGATTCAATGTCTCCTTTTTGATATGAATAAAGCTCTTTTTTATCCTCAATTTCGGTTTCGGAAGCGTTTTGAAGCATTGTTTTTAGTAGATTTTTGCAAAAATACACCTAAAAAAGAGTTATTCCACTACATATTCTGGTAAAAAAAGAATCTCAATTAAATAAAAACTATTTTAGAGCTCAATATTAATATTCAAATCGCTCGATAATGGCATGGAATTCTTCTTTATTAAACCAATTTTGATGATTAGTTTCATTGCTTATTGCCGCAATTCTGGATTTAAAATCTTCAAAAATTCCGTTAGCTATCATAAATCGCACGGCTTGTTCAAAAGAACTGAGCATACTTTTAAAAAATAATTCAGATTTTACGGGCTTTTCTGCGGAGAAAGTTAGCGCGATTTCTATAGAATAAAGCATCACATCCGCAATTAGAAAAGAATCTACACCCAAAAGTATAAAATGCTTGATGTACTTTTGAGCCACCGACCGACGCATTTTTGGTCTTCTTGGTTTTCCAGAAGGACTTACAGGAAAATACTCGTTCGAAACTTTTATTTTACAATCCTTAATTAAGTTTTTCTCATTGGGATTAAAAACAAAATTATAATACACTTTTATAGGACTAAATTTATCGTACAAAGCTATAATTTGTTCTTCGAGTTGACTTTTATCAAGTTCCTGAAGGTATTTTTTTAAATCGCGTTTGCTCATTTTAATGGTATGTTTATGTTAACATAATTTACTTCAAGAATTAATATTTATAAATCAATGATAATTCTTAGTTTTGCGTTTCTAATTTAGAAAAACCATATTATGCTCCGAATATTCAAAAATATTGCCATTCTAGAAGGAATCTCTTCTATTTTATTATTTTTTGTTGCTATGCCATTAAAATATCTGTTCAACAATACTTTATACATGCGCCCCATAGGAATGGCTCATGGAGTACTATTCGTGTTTTTTGTTGTGATTGCATTATATTTTGCAGTAAAAGAAAAATGGAATTTAGAAAAAATTGGGCTTGTTTTAATCTGTTCGATAATACCTTGTGCTACTTTTTATGTTGAGAAAAAGTACTTAAGATAAATACAATAACACTAGGTTTAATAATCCCTAACATAAAAGTAAGTATAAAATTAGTCGCTTAATCGGTCTTTTATATATTCAATCTCCGTTTTTCAGTGCGGTTTTGGTTTGCCATCAATTCCAAGATTAACCATAGTCGTACTATCGATTGTTATGATTGTTTCTCGTGTCATCATATTTCTGGCCTCGCAAATTAATGTAAGTGATGTTTTTCCGAATTTTACAACATCAATTCCAATTTCGATAATATCGCCTTGTCGTGCTGAACTTTTAAAATTGATTTCAGACATATATTTGGTTACAATTTTGGTGTTTTCCAATTGGATGATAGTGTACAAAGCCAATTCCTCATCAATCCAAGCCAATAATTTACCTCCAAATAAAGTTCCGTTTGGTTTTAATCCTCGGGTTTTACCCATTTTCTAGTATGAAATCTCATATTTTTTTTTATAAATGCTAAAATAAGGTTTTCTTATCCCATTTTTTTATATTTTTAAGGAAAAAAAATGGATCAAAGAAATGAATTTTTAAAAGAATTTAGAGGAGAAACTTTAGGCTTTATAAACAATGAATCTTCGTCTGATGAATTATTTCAAAATCAGGTACTTCGTCCTATTTTGAAACTACAGAACGATTTGTTTATAGCAGCTTTTATCAATCATTTGTCCAAGAATAAAATTGATTTCAATGCTTTTTCGGTCGAAAGAAAATTATCAATTATAGAAAATGCTATTCAAAAAGACATCAAATTCCGAAATGCTTTAAAAGGAATGATTATGGGATTATTTACAACAGATGAGTACGTTCTTTACATCAAAAACTCTTCAAGCCTCAATAAAAGAATGATGGGAATGTTGATAGAAAGGTTGAAAAGTCAGGTGCAATTATTTTAAATTGTAGCATTATTATTTATGAATTTTTAAAATCGCTTAATTTTTTTTGTTATTATTGTTAAAAAATTACGAATTATGAGAGAAGAATATTTCAAATGGTACTCACCCAATTTAAGTAGAGAGATTGAAATGCTCGTTTTCGGTCACGCTGGTTATCCTGTAATACTCTTTCCGACATCTATGGGAAGCTTTCACGAGAACAAAGACATGGGCTTGATTGACTCAGCCAAATGGTTTATTGAACAAGGATTAATCCAAATATTTTGCCCTGCAAGTATTGACAAAGATAGTTTTTACAACAAAAATATTCATCCCGTTCATCGCATTCAAAATCATACTTGGTATGATAAATTGATTTGCCACGAAATTGTTGAAAAAGTAAAAAATAATACTCCTTCAGGAAAAGTTGCTGTTGCTGGTTGCAGTTTTGGAGGATACCATGCAGCCAATTTTGCATTTCGGCATCCAGGTTATGTAAGTCACGTTTTCTCAATGGGTGGCGCATTTAGCATTAAAAGTTTTATGGACGGATACCACGATGACAATGTTTTTTACAACAGTCCAGAAGATTATTTGCCTGGATTAAATGACCACGAACTTTGGAATATGGACATTTGTTTAGGTACATCTAATTGGGATATTTGCTATGATGCCAATCTCAAATTAAGTCGCGTTTTAAGCAATAGAAATGTGCATCATTGGCTCGATATCCGACCCGATCGAGAACACGATTGGCCAGTTTGGAAAGAAATGTTTCCTCATTATTTATCTCGAATTAAGTTCTTTTAAAGTATTAAGATTTGACTATTGAGAATTAAGACATAAAAATAATTATAGGATATTGCACATTTATGAAAACCATAAAAACTATATAAAAATGAGTAAAAAAATTGGAATATTATTCGGAATGGAAGATACTTTTCCGCAAGCATTTATAGACAGAGTGAACTCAAAAAACGAAAAAGGCATTATTGCCGAGGCCGTTTCTATCGACAAAGTAGTTCAAAATAAAGATGGCGAATATGCGGTAATTATTGATCGAATATCACAAGATGTTCCGTTCTATAGAGCCTATCTGAAAAACGCAGCTTTAACCGGAACTAATGTGATCAACAATCCATTCTGGTGGAGTGCTGATGATAAATTTTTCAATAATTCATTAGCAGATACGCTTGGAGTTCCGTTACCCAATACGGTTATTCTTCCATCGGCAGAACATCCAACCGATACTACAGGAAAATCCTTTCGCAACCTGAAATACCCGATGGATTGGGAAGCAATTTTTGATTATATTGGATTTCCAGCCTACATGAAACCATACTCCGGTGGCGGCTGGAAAAACGTTTACAGACTAGAAAACCGAGATGAATTTTGGGAAATACATAAGGAAACTGGACAATTAGTAATGATGTTGCAGGAAGAAATTGTCTTTACAGAATATTTTAGAGTCTATTGTTTGGGTTGCAAGTATGTCCACATTATGCAATATGAACCACGAAATCCGCACCATTTAAGATATGTAATTGATGGACCACCGGTTGATAAAAAATTATTAGCCACTGTAAAAGACTATACTTTAAGACTTTGCAAAGGTTTGGGTTACGATTTTAACACCGTAGAATTCGCCGTTCGCGATGGCATTCCTTACGCCATTGATTTTGGAAATCCTGCACCAGATGCGGAGTTGACCTCTGTGGGAGCTGAAAATTTCGAATGGGTTGTTGAACACGCTGCGAAAATGGCTATTGCTGCTGCTAAAAAACAAAAACCTGGCAAAATAAATTTGACTTGGGGAGATTTTATAAAAGAAGCTTGCAAATAGAATTTTAGATTGCAGATTTTAGATTGCAGATTAATTCTGCAATCTAAAATCTGCAATCTGCAATCTGCAATCTAAAATTAAAAGATTATGTCAAAGAAACTACCTGTTTTTACGCTCGGTGTTGAAGAAGAATACCAAATTATTGATCCTGTTACAAGAGATTTACGCTCGCATTTATCCAAAATTGTCGATGGAGCCAAAATTATATTGAATGAGCAGGTCAAAGCCGAAATGCATCAATCGGTTGTAGAAGTTGGCACCAATGTTTGTAAAAATATCCACGAAGCTGAAGCCGAAATTAAATCTCTTAGAGGTCATATTGTAAATTTGGCTCATAAACAGGGCTTAATTGTTGGCGGTGCAGGAACGCATCCATTTTCGAAATGGCAAGATCAACCTATCACAGATGATCCTCGTTATCATAACATTATCAACGAAATGCAAGATGCGGCCCGATCCAATTTAATTTTCGGAATGCATTGCCATGTTGGAATTGAGAACCGAGAAATTGGGTTACAATTGATGAATCAAGCTTGCTATTTTTTACCTCATATTTTTGCTATTTCTACCAATTCTCCTTTCTGGGAAGGAAGAAAAACAGGTTATAAATCTTTCAGAACCAAAGTTTTTGATAAGTTTCCTCGCACAGGTTTACCAGAATATTTTGATTCTCTTTCTTCTTACGATAATTATTTGGAAACTTTGGTGAAAACCAATTGCATTGATAATCCAAAGAAAATTTGGTGGGATTTGCGTTTGCATCCTTTTTATGACACAATCGAATTTCGGATTTGTGATATGAGTTTAACTGTTGATGAAACTATTTGTATTGTAGCTATTATTCAAGCCATTGTAGCCAAATTATATAAATTATCAATGCACAATATGAGTTTCAATATTTATAGGTTGGCGCTAATAAAAGAAAACAAATTTCGAGCTGCTCGTTACGGAATTGAGGGCAATATGATAGATTTTGGGCTTCAAAAAGAAGTTGAAACTAAGATTCTAATTGTCGAATTACTTGACTTTATCGATGATGTGGTTGATGAATTGGGAAGTAGAGATAAAATCAATTATGTTTATGAAATAATGAAAAACGGAACTGGTGCCGACAAGCAGTTGAAAGTTTTTAAAGAAACGAATGATTTATGTAAAGTCGTCGATTTTATTACGAGCGAATTTTCTAGAGGACTTTAAAATAGATTTTAGATTCCAGATTTTAGATTTCAGATTGTAATTGATATTTGACATTGCCATTGATATTGAAATTGACATCGCCATTGAAATTGCCATTGAAATTGAAAAAGTTATCTTTGCAAACAAATTTAGCATACCAATAATGAACAATACTAGCATAAAAATAGCGGTTCTAGATATGTACGATGGCACTCCAAATCAAGGAATGCGTTGTATTATTGATATAATCAATCGTTTCAATCAAATAGTTAGCTTCCAAATTTTTGATGTTAGGGGAAAATCAGAATTGCCAGATATTAAAAAATTTGATATTTACATTTCGACTGGTGGTCCAGGGAACCCATTGATTGGCGACGGAATTTGGGATTTGAAATACTATAATTTTATTGACGAATTGACCCAATGGAACAATAAAAATTCGGTAAAGAAACACGTTTTGTTCATTTGTCATTCATTCCAAATGGCTTGCAAACACTTTGGCTTAGCCGAAATTACTAAAAGAAACGATACTTCTTTTGGTGTGATGACCGTTCACAAAACCAAAGATGGCTTAACTGACCCACTTTTTGAAGGACTTGCCGATCCATTTTACGCCATAGATTCCAGAGATTACCAAGTTGTGCAACCGAAATTGAGTGTGTTTACTAAAAAAGGAGCAAAAATTATTTCTTTAGAAAAAATTCGTGATCATGTTCAATATGAAAGAGCGATTATGGCAGTTCGGTTTTCGGATTATTTTGTAGGAACACAATTTCATCCTGAAGCTGATCCCATTAGTTTTATTGCCAATTTGAGAAACAAGGAATCCAAAGAAAAAATCAAAAAAATGAAAGGCAGTACGAAATTCAGGAATATGCTCGAGGATTTAGTCGATGATGATAAAATATATCGAACCAATGAAACCTTGATTCCAAATTTCCTCCGAATTGCCATCAACGATTTGATGATAACCAAGAAAATGCTGTCCAACTAGTTGTAAAATATATAGAGTATTTTCGTATAATGTAATTTACGATTTACAATTTTACATTATACAATATACAATCTAATAAAATGATAGACAAATACAGACAACTTTTTAATTCCCAATTTACTGCTGAAAAGTATCAGGAATTTAAGGATGATATTGCTTCGGATTTTGATTACGCTCCTACTTTTCGAATTGGAGAAACTCCTTTTTTTATTTCCAATGCACTAAAAGCACAAATCATTGAAGGTTGTGACGATGTTATAAAATTGATTCAACAGGAAGACTTTAAAAAGCTTACTGATAAATCATTAGAATTAAATCAAAAAGTTCCTAACGAAGATGAACACACTACTTTCTTGGCCATTGATTTTGGAATTTGCGAAGAAGATGGTGCTGTGGTTCCAAAATTAATTGAAGTGCAAGGATTTCCTTCTTTATACAATTACCAAGTTAATTTGTATGAAAAATTCATAAATCATTATCCATTTATTTCGGAATTAACTCCTTTTATAAACGACATTACTATCGAACAATACAACAAGACGCTCGAAGAAGTAATATGTAATAATCATCCAAAAGAGAATGTCATTTTATTGGATATTGAACCTGAAAAGCAAAACAC
>CAMCTL010000158.1 GCA_945878515.1 Flavobacterium psychrophilum
ATTGTATTGACTGCATCACACAATCCACCAGAATACAACGGTTACAAAGTATATTGGCAAGATGGCGGACAAATTGTTCCTCCGCAAGATGGAGAAATAATCAACACAATTGAAAAATTAAATTACACCCAAATCAAATTTGACGCCAATGAAGATTTGATTCAATATATAGATTCTGAAATTGACCAAGCTTTCATCAAATCGACTATCGAAAATGCTAGTTTTGGAACTTCGCAAGAAGCCAAAGACAATTTAAATATTGTATTTACCTCATTACATGGAACTTCGATAACTTTAATTCCTGATACTTTTGCGCAAGCCGGATATCCAAACGTGAATATTGTTGAAGAACAAAGAGTTCCAAATGGTGACTTTCCAACCGTAAAATCTCCAAATCCAGAAGAGCCAGAAGCATTGGCAATGGCATTGGCATTGGCAGACAAAACCAACGCAGATATTGTTGTTGGAACTGATCCAGATTGCGACAGATTGGGTGTTGCTGTAAGAAATAATGAAGGCAAAATGACTTTGTTGAATGGAAACCAAACGATGATTTTAATGACTGCATTTTTATTGAAAGAATGGAAAAAAGCAAGCAAAATCAACGGAAAACAATTTGTAGGTTCAACCATCGTTTCTACTCCAATGATTATGGAATTGGCAACAGCTTATGGCGTAGAATGCAAAGTAGGTTTGACAGGTTTCAAATGGATTGCCAAAATGATTAATGATTTTCCAGAGTTAGAATTCATTGGCGGTGGCGAAGAAAGTTTTGGTTTCATGGTAGGCGATGCCGTTCGTGATAAAGATGCTGTTGCAGCCACTTTGTTAATTTGTGAATTGGCGGCTCAAGCCAAAGCAAGCGGAAGTTCTATTTATAAAGAATTACAACAATTATATGTAGAACACGGTTTCTATAAAGAGCATTTGATTTCTCTTACCAAAAAAGGAATGGACGGTTTAGCCGAAATCAACCAAATGATGGTTACTATGCGTGAAAATCCTGTGAAAGAAATCAACGGACAGCGTGTAGTTCTTTTAGAAGATTACAAATCGTCTGTTGCAAAAAATTTATTGACAGGCGAAGAAGAAACCATGAACATTCCAAAATCGGATGTGCTGATTTACTATACTGAAGACGGTTCGAAAATTTGTGCAAGACCAAGCGGCACCGAACCAAAAATTAAATTTTACATCAGTGTAAATACAAAACTCGATAGTTTAGAAAATTTCACGAAAGTGGAAACCCTTTTAGACAACAAAATCAAAAACATCATTGCTGCGATGCAATTGAGCTAATCATTAGCCAATCATTTTTTCTAAAAGACCCGTGAGCTGTAAGAAGCAATCGGGTCTTGTAGATAAAAAACAACTTAAATGAATAATTTCAAAAAAATATTTCCATTTATAATTCCTTATAAAAAGTATGCTTACTTAAACATATTTTTTAATATTTTGTATGCTTTATTTAGTACGCTATCTTTCATAGCTTTAATTCCTGTTTTGAAAGTAATCTTTAATGATAAAAAAGAAATTTTTCAAAAACCAGCTTACGAAGGTATAAGCCATTTAAAAAGTTTTTCTGAAAATTATCTAAACTATTATTTGACCGATTCGATAAACAAAAACGGCAGTTTCTATGTACTCATGGTTATGATTGCATTTATCATTGTCGTCTTTATGCTAAAAAATTTATTCAACTATTGGGCAATGTATTTTAGCACTTTTATGCGAAATGGAATTTTAATGGATATGCGAATTTCAATTTACAAGAAAATAACAAGTTTGCCATTGGGTTATTACTCAAAAACTACAAAGGGCGACGTGATTTCAAAGACGATTGCTGATGTAAACGAGATTAGTAGTTCCTATTTGTCTATTTTAGAAATGGTTGTTAGGGAACCACTTACAATTATTTTCACCCTCATCACGATGTTGTTTTTAAGTTTCAAATTAACACTTTTTGTACTATTCTTTATCCCTATTTCGGGATTTATTATTTCAAAAATTGGAAAGTCATTAAAGAAAAATTCGACAATAGTCCAAGAGCAACAGGGCAAAATGCTGTCTATTTTGGAAGAAACTTTAACGGGCTTGCGAGTGATAAAATCTTTTACATCAGAAGAAAAATTTAGATTGACTTTCAAAGAAACGAATGTAAACTTTTATAAATATTCAAATATTGTACTTAATCGTCAAAATTTAGCTTCGCCAATGAGCGAGTTTTTAGGGATTTTAGTAATTGGGATATTGTTAGTTTATGGTGGCTATTTGGTTTTTGTAGAAAAACAAATGGAAGCTGGATTTTTTCTAGGCTATATAATGCTTGCATACAACATTCTAACTCCTGCAAAAGCAATTTCTAAAGCAAGCTATGGACTCAAAAGAGGAAATGCATCTGCAGATCGTGTTTTAGAAATTCTCGAACAGGAAAATACAATTACGAGCAAGAAAGATGCTTTTGTAAAAACCACATTCGATTCTAAAATATCCATTAAAAATATTAACTTTAAATACGAAGAAGAAACTGTTTTGAAAAATTTTTCACTTGAAGTAAACAAAGGCCAAACCGTGGCTCTTGTTGGACAATCGGGAAGTGGAAAAAGTACCATTGCCAACTTATTGACTCGTTTTTATGATGTAAATGAAGGTACAATTTCAATTGACGGAACTGACATCAAGGATATGAATCTCCAATCGCTCCGTGGTTTGATGGGCTTGGTTACACAAGACAGCATTTTGTTTAATGACACCATAAAGTCCAATATTTCGCTTGGAAAACTAGACGCAACCGATGATGAAATTATTGACGCTTTGAAAATTGCGAATGCTTATGAATTTGTAAAAGATTTGCCATTGGGAATTTATACCAACATTGGCGACAGCGGAAACAAACTTTCGGGTGGTCAAAAACAACGATTGTCCATTGCTCGTGCGGTTTTAAAAAATCCTCCAATAATGATTTTAGACGAAGCCACATCAGCATTAGATACCGAAAGCGAAAAATTTGTACAAGTTGCGCTAGAAAATATGATGCAAAACCGGACTTCGATTGTGATTGCACACCGACTTTCAACTATTCAAAAGGCAGACAAAATTGTGGTCATGCAAAAAGGTGAAATCGTCGAACAAGGAACTCACGACGAACTCATTGTATTGAATGGAACGTATAATAAATTGGTGATGATGCAGAGTTTTGAATAAAATTTTAGATTTAAGATTGCAGATTTTAGATTATGTAAAGGGGATCGAACAGGTTTTAATTTGCAAAATGTACCTCAACGATCACAACATAACACTTCCTGAAGATCCTGATCGTTTTGTTTGGAAATACTTGGACTGTCTAAGTTTCAAAATTTATTGTTCTAGAAGAAATTATTTATGTCTTGTTCGAAATGAAGAGCTAAAAACAAGCATAGAAATCAATAAGTTAATTGAAAAAATAAAATTCATCCAAAATCAGAAAACTGGTATAAAAATCTCGTGATTCAATTGGTAAAACAACTGGGTTTTTGATTTTACAATAAACAAAATGAGATTTTATGAGAGTGATATATTGATTTGTAGCCTACAAAAAGAGCAATAAAATTAACGTCGAATTTGGATCGACCTCTAAAAAACAGATTGATGCACTAACTTCCAAATATGAGCAAAATCTGAAGACCGTAATAAACACTTAAAAACATACCTTTGGCAAGGGTTAAAATGCCAGTATTATAGTAGCAATTTGCCCTCGCCAGCAGCTGTTGTACTGTCCTACTAAAAACTACGGTAAAAACACTATTAAAAAATAGTAAAAAATTTTAACAAAATTTAACCAAAATTTTGTAGTTCAACAATTTAATTACTATTTTTAGCACCATAATCCGATACAGCAACGTAAATTGCCCAAGCTCTAACATCGTAAATCCTCACAAAGACAGGTAAATGCCAGTAACTTTGAAAGATTCGCAAGAGATTGTTTTCCAAGCAAATCGTTGTATCAAACAAAACGTCACAAGACACAGAATTTATTCTCCTTTGAGCACCATTATAAATAGTGTAAGCCTGAAAATTAGTAAATGGGCGGATAAATATAAAATTCAAAAAAAGTGGAGTTCAGATACCACTCAAAAAAACGGGGCGAATCTGCTATGCCAAAGGCAGAAAAAAATGAAACATGAAAAAAATTATTTTTTTAATGCTGTTTGCCGTAATAGGAGCGCAGCAGGCGCAAGCGCAATGCACAGGTACTTCAATTGCATTCAAATGGGGTGCAGGTGCTGGAACAACTTACAATTATCAATATGATGGATTGAGAAACGGAAAATGTGCCTACAAACAACTAAATCCTGGCACAACAATTGAGTGGACAGGATCACAATGGAATATTTACGGAAATGGTTCTTATTCTGGAGACGTGTTTTGGCACAGTACTGTAAATGTTGGTGATAGACCAAGTAATAATCTTGAAGATTGGGTAGCAGATAAAAATCTTCCTATGATTTCATTTTCAGGTACAGGTACAATAGATCATCCTTCACTAGCTACTGTTGCTTTTAGTAAATCTATAATTCAAATGTTCCCTAATCCAACTTCTAGCATAATATACCTTAAAACGGAAAAGAATATACAAATCGACAAGATTGTTGTTACAGATTTAACAGGTAAAAAAGTGGTAGAGATTAACAATTCTAATCAAATTAATGTTGCCAAACTAGCCGCAGGCTTATATATCCTAGAAGCCTCTTCTGGCACAGAAAAGTTTACCAACAAATTTATAAAAGAGTAAAAAAAATAACCCATTCCGTTTTGATAACATCAGGACTGAATGGGTATTAAAACCTCATATTCACCTTCACATTAAAAACGCGTGTGGTCATATAATTTGGAATAGCGTATTGATTTTTAGAATAGACATCACGAACCCAAGTATTGGTAATCGCATTTTGATTGTCGAAAAGGTTGAAAATTTCCAATCCAACGGCCAATTCTTTGAAACTTCGCAACCATTTTTTTGAGGATGGGTTTTGAGTATCAATCAGCACTTTAAAAAAACCAACATCCGCACGACGGTAATCTCTTAATCTGTTTTGATACAAATAAGGGTCAGCATAAGACGGCGAACCTCCTGGTAATCCTGTGTTGTAAACCAGATTTAAATATAATTTTAGAGTTGGAATCTTCGGCATATAATCTTGAAATAAAAGCGCAAATTTTAATCTTTGATCCGTTGGTCTCGAGATAAACCCTTTGTTATCGATGTTTTCTTCTGTTTTCAAATAACCAAAACTAAACCAAGATTCGGTTCCAGGAACAAATTCGCCATTCAATCTATAATCAAATCCTTGCGAGTATGCTTTGGCATTATTGCTGGCAGCATATCGAATACGCACATTATCCAAAGTATATGGATTGACGTCCGACAAGGATTTATAATACAATTCCGAAACCATTTTGAAAGGACGATTCCACATTTTGAAACTATAATCATTGCTCAAAACGATATGAATCGATTGTTGCGCTTTAACATCAGGTTGAACAACGCCATTGGCATCACGCAATTCGCGATAAGACGGCGGTTGATGATACAATCCTCCAGAAATCCTGAAAAACATATCTTTTTCCCATTTTGGCTTTAAAGAAAATTGTGCTCTTTGACTAATTACTGTTTGGTTGTGGAGATTACTACCCGAAAATTGCCATAAAATTATTTTACCATTTCCATCCAAATTATCATCTGGAATTTGCCAAGAGTGCATTCTCACACCAGCATTCATCCAAATTTCATTTGTGCCTATATATCCTTTTCTACTCCATTGCACATAACCAGAAAACCGGTTGATGTCAGCAAAATTGGTTGCTCTCACGTTTTGATATGGAACTAATGGACCGGTATAAGGCATATAGGGTTGGTCATTTTTAGGCAAGAACTTTGGTGGATTTAGTGAAAACCCAGCCGAATCAATCACTTCCCATTCTATCACTCGATCCCGAATGGATTCGCGCGTATATTTTGCTCCCCATTCGAATAGGTTTTTTTTGAAATTGTGAATTCCTTTCAATTCAGTGTTGATAATTAAGGCATCTAAATCATTTCTTGCGTGGTTGAGCTGCGAACCAATTCCTCTCGTAAAAGCTACATCGCCAAAATTTTCAGAACCAAAATTAGAATCCACTTCGCCCAAACGGTATTGTGCTAAAATATCAAAGTATTCTTGTTCTTTTGTGTGATAAGCTGAAGCAATCAATTTGTATGTAGCGTTCTTCGAGGCAGTATAGGTAGATTTTACTGCGCCAAAAACAGTAGTGTATTTATCCTTTTCCTGACCTTCATAAAAAATTAACAACGCCATTGGATCTTGGATTGTTCCAAAATTAGTTTGCCTTGTCAAAGGTTGGTATTTATAATCATTAGAAGAAATATTACCCAAAAAACTGAATTCCCATTTGTCGGAAGACTTGAAATTGACATTGGTTTGAATATCAGCAAATACGGGTGTAAAATTGGTTTGCGTTTCTTGGCTATTGACCAAAAGCGAATTATTGCGATAGCGAATTCCATTGACCGTTGACCATTTTCCGTCCTTAGAAACTGCATCAACAGCTAAGCTAGCGCCTAGTAAACTCGCCTCTGCAACCGCTGCGAATTGTGTTGCGGTTCGATAAGTAATATCTAAAACCGACGATAATTTATCTCCGTACTTGGACTGAAATCCTCCAGCCGAGAAATCAACATTCTGAACCAAATCAGTATTAGTAAAACTCAAACCTTCTTGTTGACCGCTACGAATCAAAAACGGACGATAAACTTCTATTTCATTAACATACACCAAATTTTCGTCATAATTTCCACCACGAACGGCATATTGCGTACTCAATTCATTATTGGAATTTACACCTGGTAAGGATTTCAAAATATTTTCGACTCCTGGATTGGCTCCCGGAATTTTCCGAATGGTTTCCGGCTCTAAAACTGTTATTCCTTGAACCCTTTTTTTGTTATTTATTGTAATGATAACTTCGCCAATTTGCTCCAAAGTGTCATTCATAACCAAATTGAATTCGTAGTCTTCATCTGGTTTTAAAGTAACAGCAACTATGGCTTTTTTCAAAGAAATATGCGAAAAAACAACAACAACTTTCTTCCGAGCAGGAATCTTTAACAGGTAAAAACCGTTGGCGTTTGATTGTGTTCCCTCGCCTTGGCAAGATACATTTACGTTAGCAACCGGTTGATTATTTTTATCAAGAATAACTCCTTTAATACTAGCAGATTGAGCAGATGCCATAAATCCGTAACAGAAGAAAATGAAAACAAGTAATATTCTATTTAAACTCAAAGGAATTTGATTTTTAATTTTTTTGACTTCTAAAAAATTTAGTTTCAAAGATAGTAGAATTCCCCAAATTATCTTCT
>CAMCTL010000159.1 GCA_945878515.1 Flavobacterium psychrophilum
AACTTAGGTATTTGCTAAATTATTGTAGCTTTATAAAAATTATTCTTTGATTATTTACTAACTTTGTTTCAAATAAAACCAAACAAATTAAAAATTCACAACATGGAAACAGATAAAAACAGCATCAATAAACTTCCCCACATGGGCACTTTCATCAAAAACAAAATTGACGAAAAAAACATTTCCTATGCCGAAGTTGCCCGAAGGATGAATGTAAAACAACCCACCATCAACGGGTACTTTTTTCAAGACACACTACAAACCAAAACAATTTGGAAACTTTCTCATGCCATCAACAACAACCTCTTCACCGATTTAACAAAACTCCTCCCAATCGAACTACAAAACACCAATAAAACCGCATTCCACGATATCATCGACGCCCAACAACAAGAAATAATCGATCTAAAAAAGGAAATCGCCATTTATAAAGAAATCTTTAAAAATAGATCATAAAAAAAACCGCCCTAATTACTCAAGGCGGCTAAATCTTTTATAGAAGCATTACTTACTCAAATACATTTTCCTCCTGGAATACAATTCGTAGAACTGATCGTCTTTCAAATCGTCTATAAACAAGATGCTTTCACCAGTAGATTTCATTTCTGGTCCTAATGCTTTATTCACATTATGAAACTTGCTGAAAGAGAAAACAGGCTGCTTAATTGCGAATCCCTTTAGTTGCGGATTAAAGGTAAAATCCGTTACTTTATTATGACCCAACATTACTTTCGTTGCATAATTTACATAAGGTTCGCCGTAGGCTTTCGCAATAAACGGAACAGTACGGGATGCTCTAGGATTCGCTTCAATGATATAAACAATATCGTCTTTTATCGCAAATTGAATGTTGATTAAACCAACGGTTTGCAACGCCAAAGCAATTTTATTGGTATGATCTTTTATTTGTTGCATTACAAATTCTCCCAGATTGAACGGAGGCAAAGTCGCATTACTATCACCAGAATGTACTCCGCAAGGCTCGATGTGCTCCATTATTCCAATAATATAGACATTTTCGCCATCGCAAATCGCATCGGCTTCGGCTTCGATTGCACCGTCTAAATAATGATCCAAAAGCAATTTATTTCCTGGAATCGTTTTCAATAAATTGATAACGTGCTCTTCCAGTTCCTGTTTGTTAATCACGATTTTCATTCCCTGACCACCCAAAACATACGAAGGACGAATCAATAAAGGAAAATCCAAAGTATCTGCCAAAGCTGACGCTTCGTCTGCTGTTTCGGCAATACCAAACTGTGGAAATGGTATTTTTAAATCGGTTAAAAGTTCCGAAAATCTTCCTCTATCTTCGGCTAAATCCAAAGCTTCGAAACTCGTTCCAATGATTTTAATTCCGTATTTTGCTAACTTCTCTGCAATTTTCAAAGCGGTTTGTCCGCCTAACTGCACGATAACACCTTCTGGTTTTTCGTGTTGAATAATATCGTAAATATGTTCCCAAAAGACAGGCTCAAAATACAATTTATCTGCCGTATCAAAATCAGTCGAAACCGTTTCAGGATTACAGTTAATCATTATGGTTTCGTAACCACATTCTTTAGCTGCCAAAACTCCGTGAACACAGGAATAATCAAATTCAATTCCTTGCCCAATTCTATTTGGACCTGAACCCAAAACAATTATTTTCTTTATGTCGGTTACAATACTTTCGTTGTGAACGTAGCGTTCTCCGTTTGCTTTTTCAATCTCTGCCTCAAAAGTGGAGTAATAATAAGGCGTTAAAGCTTTGAATTCCGCAGCACAAGTATCCACTAATTTAAAAACACGATTAATGTCCATAGTCATACGCAAAGCGTGAATCTGACTTTCCATACAACCCAACATGTGCGCAATTTGTCTGTCGGCAAAACCTTTTTGTTTCGCTTCAAGAAGTAATTCTCTTGGTAAAGTTTCCAGATTTAAATTAGAAATTTCTTTTTCCAAGCTGTATAATTCCTCATATTGTTTGAGGAACCACATATCAATTTTGGTGATTTCATGAATTCTAGAAAGCGGAATTCCGAGCGCAATGGCATCATAAATCACGAAAACACGATCCCAACTGGCAAAAGTTAGTTTCTCGATAATTTGTTCGTAATTGGTATATCCTTTTCCGTCAGCTCCCAACCCATTTCTTTTGATTTCCAAAGATTGGGTCGCTTTATGCAAAGCTTCTTGAAACGAGCGCCCAATTCCCATCACTTCACCAACGGATTTCATTTGAAGTCCCAAAGTTCTGTCGGCACCTTCAAATTTATCAAAGTTCCAACGTGGTATTTTTACAATCACATAATCTAAAGTCGGTTCAAAAAGTGCAGAAGTTGATTTGGTAATTTGGTTTTTCAATTCGTCTAAGTTGTAACCCAAGGCCAGTTTCGAGGCAATCTTAGCAATAGGATAACCCGTAGCTTTTGATGCCAAAGCCGAAGAACGAGACACGCGAGGATTAATTTCGATGGCAACAATATCTTCTTTTTCGTCAGGCGAAACAGCGAATTGCACATTACAACCTCCAGCAAAATTCCCGATAGAACGCATCATCAAGATGGCATAATCGCGCATTTTTTGGAAAGTGGTATCCGATAAGGTCATTGCTGGTGCTACTGTTATCGAATCTCCAGTATGAATTCCCATTGGATCCATATTTTCGATAGAACAAATAATAACAACATTATCGTTTTTATCTCTCAACAATTCCAATTCATATTCTTTCCAGCCCATCAAAGCCTTGTCAATCAACACTTCGTGAATAGGAGATGCTTCTAAACCTCTGGTTAAAAGCTCATCAAAATCTTCTTTTTTATAAACAATTGCAGCGCCAGTTCCACCCAAAGTAAACGACGGACGAATAACCAATGGAAAACCAAATTCTTGTGCAATCTCTTTGCCACGAAGGTAAGAAGTACAAATTTCTGCAGGTGCAGAAGGCACATTAATTTTCTTCAATAATTGTTTGAACTGCTCTCTGTCTTCGGTAATGTTGATAGCATTTACATCAACACCTATCAATTTTACTCCAAAATCTTCCCAAATTCCTTTTTCATCAGCTTCTAAACAAAGATTTAAAGCGGTTTGTCCTCCCATAGTTGGCAAAACAGCATCAATTTGAGGATGTTCTTTTAAGATTTGAATAATTGATTTGGTAGTTAGCGGTAGCAAATAAACATGATCCGCCATTGATGGGTCGGTCATAATTGTTGCTGGATTCGAGTTAATGAGGATTACTTCGATTCCTTCCTCACGTATAGAACGTGCTGACTGAGAACCAGCATAGTCAAATTCGCACGCTTGACCTATAACAATTGGACCTGAACCTATGATTAAAACCGATTTTATGGAGTTGTCTTTTGGCATTTTTTTTTAAAGTTGTTTTCTTAAGATATGTTCTAAGATTATTAAATCCCAATAACTTTATGGAATTTACCTTGTTTTTAATTCATCTATTTATCCTGATTGTTATCATGGATTACAGCTGTAAATGTTTGAAATATTTTTATGAAATTTGGATTATCCCTTTTCAGTATAAACGAAATTGGAAAACTGTTTTTTTTTGAATCTAAAATAACATCATCAAATTTCACAAAAGAATAATCGTTAAATTCTGAAAACCAATAGTCAAACTTTCTTTTCCTAACAAATTGTTTGCCATCGGAAGAATCACAAATATAAACTGTAATATAATTGCTATTTTGATTATAAAAATCTTTAAAAATTTCATTTATCGTCGGTGCAAGTAGTTTATCGAGTGTTAATGCGACATTTTCTGGTTTATAAAGAACTTCAATTACAAATTCAAATATTGAGTTAGCCTCAAGATTTTCTGATTCAACAATGTAGGTAGAGGGTTTGAATTTTATTTCGTAAACTACATCAGAGTTGGTTACGATGGAATAACTATTATTTCTGCCTCCAATAAATTCAAAATTATAAGTCATTTCGAGATTTATTTTTTGCTCTCAATCGAGCAATGGCATCTTGAAATTCCTTTGTTTTGAAATCTTCGTGACACTCCTTTATAAGTTCCTTTTGACTATCGATTAAATATTTTATCAATTGGTCCTTTTGTCGGTAAGAATTGGAAGTGATGTTCATAATATTTAAAGTTTTAACAAATTTACAATTTTTAAAAATAAGTTTAAAAAAAGCCGCTACTAATTAAAGTAACGGCTTGATTATGACTAATAAATAATCATTATTTTTTATGTCTTGGTTCGCTAGAAACAGTCAATTTGTGTCTTCCTTTTGCTCTACGGCGAGCTAGCACTTTTCTTCCATTTGCAGATTCCATTCTGTCCATAAATCCGTGCTTATTTCTTCTTTTTCTTTTCGATGGTTGAAAGGTTCTTTTGCTCATTACTTTGTATCTTTAAAAAATGTATTTAGAATGTATTTCTGGTTTGAATATGCGCTATTCTAAAACCGAGTGCAAATATACAAAGACTTTTATTTCTGGCAAGTGGTTTTATAATTTTTTTTTTAATTCCTTTTGCTATCTTTGCTCTTATAAATTTACACACTATGTTTCATAAAAATATTAAACTTATTATCGCTGTTCTTCTTGTAGTTGCAGCGATTTGGCAATTTACCGAATCAAATATTGGTAACGGAATTTTCCTTATATTATTGACTGCTTTTCCTATTTTTCTTTACTTCAAAAACGAATTTATATTATTAGCCTTTTTAAAACTAAGAAAACAAGATTTTGAAGGTACTAAAAAATGGCTTGCTTACATCAAAAATCCAGAAGGAGCATTAGTAAGAAAACAGCAAGGCTACTTTAATTATTTGCATGGAATTATGCTGTCACAAACCAATTTGAACCAATCCGAAAAATATTTCAAAAAAGCAATTGAGTTGGGTTTATCTATGGATATGGATTTGGCTGTTGCCAAATTGAATCTTGCAGGAATTGCAATGAGTCGCAGACGTAAGTTAGAAGCCACAAACTTACTCAATGAAGCCAGAAAACTAGACAAACAGAAAATGCTGACTGACCAAATCAAAATGATGAAGGATCAAATGAAGAAAATATAAATCTCAGTTGATCTAAAAACCATCGGAATTATCTATAAGAGAAAAAATTAAAAAAAGCGATTAGAACAAACTCTAATCGCTTTTTTTTATTCTAAAATTATTTTAGGCAAATTTTCATTGAACCACTTGTATTTGATTAAAATCATGGCGTGTGTTCCTCCTTTAACAACAATATAATTGTCAATGTTTTTTATTGGAAAAACATCATCCGCATCACCATGAATATGGATTACTCTTTCATCTGCAACAGTTTTTTCCCATAAAATTATTTGTTCTACAGCCCAATCTAAATAGTGTTTGTCACGAACACGAAGAAATTTTTCATACAATTTAAGCCTTTGATTTATTTTTTCTCCAAAAGAAAATTGAGATAGTGTTTCTATATTGGCAAATAAAGTGGTTGGAATCAATTTATAGGCTTTGGTCGTTTTGGCTACTTTGAATCTTACAGGAAACTCGTTATTGGTTTTGACACTTGAAATGATAACAATTTTTCTAACTTCAATAAAACGAGCCATCTCCTGAACCAAAATGCCGCCAAAAGAAACACCAATTAACACTGAATTGGCATGAATTACCTTCTGCGTCATTCGTTTGGCATATTGAACTAAAGTTTCATTATCCAACGGAATTTCCCATTCTAAAAGTATGGTTTCAAAAACAGCCTCTGGTAGCACAATTCGTTCAAAAATTTGAGCACTTGCCGCTAAACCAGGCATAAAATATACTGGAATTTTATTCATTCTATTAGCCTTAAGGTTGCATTACCAAATTAGATTTTGGGTTGGGGAAGTTTGTAAAATTAATCGTTTTATTTGGAACCAATACATTTTAGTTTAACATTCTGGTTGATAATGAACAGCAATTCAATACCTTTGTAAAGGTCTTTATTTCAAAATAAAACCACATTTGAAACAATGACAAAAAATTAAATTTAATAATCATGGAATCTGCAGTTATTATTGATATTAAGGACAATACTTTTGCTAGACAATTTGAAACGCTCACCCAAAAAGGATTAGTCACGGTTGAATATTCTTTTCAAGAAAAGAAAATATTTTTAACGAAAATTAAAGTTCCAGATGCTTTTGATGACGAAGAATTTATTTCAAACTTACTCAAAAATATTATGGAAATTGCCATTGAAAGAAAACTAAAAGTCGTTCCAATACTTCCTAAAATTGTTTTGTTCTTCAAAAAAAACCCCATTTATAAAGAGTTACTACCACCGGGAATTAGGTTATAAAAAACTATTTTTCAATCTCTCTTAAATTCTCCATTTTTTTATGAGCTAAGAATCCTGCAATATCTTCAAAATGTTCTTTTACTCTTTTGTTGCCAAATTCGAAAACTTTTGTAGCCAATCCATCGAGGAAATCTCTATCGTGGGAAACCAGAATCAAAGTTCCATCAAAATCTCGCAATGCGTCCTTAATAATGTCTTTGGTTTTCATGTCCAAATGGTTCGAAGGCTCATCAAGAATCAATAAATTTACGGGTTCCAATAATAATTTTATCATTGCCAAACGTGTTTTTTCGCCACCAGAAAGCACTTTTACTTTCTTGGTCACATCGTCTCCATGAAACATAAAAGCACCTAAAATATCCTTGATTTTGGTTCGAACATCTCCCACAGCAATATCATCAATGGTTTCGAAAATAGTTGCGTTTTCATCCAATAAAGCTGCTTGATTCTGTGCAAAATAGCCAATTTGTGCATTATGACCAATTTCAACCGAACCGCTATCAACACTTATTTGTTTCATAATGGCTTTGATCATCGTCGATTTTCCCTCACCATTTTTTCCAACAAAAGCTACTTTTTGTCCTCTTTCAATCACGATATTGGCATCTTTGAACACTACATGATTGCTGTATGATTTTGACATTTCTTTTACAATCACAGGATATTGTCCCGAACGTGCTGCAGGCGGGAATTTCAACTTCAAAGCCGAAGTATCCACCTCGTCAACCTGAACAATAACTAGCTTCTCCAGCATTTTAACCCGAGATTGAACTGCATCGGTTTTTGAAAATGTTCCTTTGAAACGATCTATAAAAGTTCTATTGTCCGCAATCATTCGTTGTTGCTCATCGAATGCTTTTTGTTGGTGCATGCGACGGTCTTTTCTGAGTTCTAAATAATGAGAATATTTAGCTTTGTAGTCATAAATTCGGCCCATCGTCACTTCGATTGTTCGATTTGTAATGTTATCGACAAAGGCTCTATCATGCGAAATAACCACAACCGCTTTGGCGGAATTGATTAAAAAATCTTCTAACCATTGAATACTTTCAATGTCCATGTGGTTTGTAGGTTCATCGAGTAAAATCAA
>CAMCTL010000160.1 GCA_945878515.1 Flavobacterium psychrophilum
TTGTATAGCAAAGCTCAAGCAATTGCACCAGAAAATCCAAGAGCAATTTTCGGGAAAGCGGAATTTGAAATTGGAGCAGCACAATTTTGGGGAACAGATACCAAGCCATTGTGTGCTCAAATTGAAAAAGCTATCGGACTTTTTGCTACTTTTAAACCTGAAACGCCTTTTTCGCCAAAATGGGGATTGGATAGAGCACAAGCTGCTTTAAAAAATTGTAAGTAAAGAATATTTTTAAAAGACAAATCATAAGATGAAAAATCAGTATCTAAAAGAACTTCCTCGTGCTTTTTTTATTGGACTTGCAATTTTTGGAGTACTAAATCTATTGCAAGTTATTAATGGTGGCCGTATTAATTTTAATGAGGGTTTTTTCGAAATCTTTGCATATTGTATGATGTATACTATTTCTTTGCACTATGCTAACGCTTTCTTATTTAGATTACTAGATAGCTTTTTTGCAACCAGTCGATTTTCAATAAAAAGAATAGTAGTTGGTTTTGTCTCCTCTTTTTTTATCTCACTATCCGTTATTTTTGTACTAAGGCTATTTATTCTTACCGTTATTTATAATAATTCATTTGTCGATTTTATAACAAAAGAGGAAGCTTCAGATTACGTGCTGACAACGATTTTTACTTTTATAGTTCTGTTGATTGTACATTTTATTTATATCTACAAAGCATACCAAGAAAACAAAGTCAAAGAACAAAAAATTATTGCCGGAACAGCCTCAGCAAAGTTCGAAAGTCTTAAAAATCAAATTGACCCGCATTTTCTTTTCAATAGTTTGAATGTGTTGAGTTCGTTGATAGAAGAAAATCCAGAAAATGCGCAGCGATTTACAACATCATTGTCTAAAGTTTACCGCTACGTTTTGGAACAAAAAGACAAAGAATTAGTTTCAGTAGAAGAGGAATTGGCTTTCGCCAAAACCTATATGAACTTATTAAAAATGCGTTTTGAGAACAGTTTGTTTTATGAATTACCTGCTGCAATACCAAAAGAGGATGCGAAAGTTGTTCCGTTATCGTTGCAACTTTTGTTAGAAAATACAGTCAAACATAATGTGGTTTCAGAAAATAAACCATTGAATATTCGAATTTTTATAGAAGGAGATTATCTAGCCGTGCAGAATGATTTTCAAAAGAAAGAAGTATTGCAAAGTAGGCAAGGAGTAGGGCTTCAAAACATTATTAACCGCTATGCTATCATTACTAGGAGAAACGTATTGATAGATCAAAACGAAAAAACATTCACCGTCAAACTACCGATTTTAACTAAACAAATTAGTATTATGGATTCAACTACAAATTACAGCGAAAATACCGCTTATTTTAGAGCAAAAAAACGTGTCGAACAGCTTAAAGGTTTTTATGGGAACTTATTTTCCTATTGTTGTGTGATTCCAATCTTGATATTCGTAAATCTAACTTATATGCCAAAATTTCAATGGTTTTGGTTCTCGGCAGCAGGTTGGGGATTTGGAGTATTGATGCACGCATTTCAAACTTTTGGTTATGGTGCCAATTGGGAAGAGAAAAAAATACAAGAATTACTAGAAAAAGATGATAATAAACAAACTTGGAAATAATTATGGAAAATCAATATACAAACGAAGAACGTTATAATAAAGCGCAAAAAAGAGTAGAGGAAATAAAGGGATTTTATAGTAATCTTACGTCATACGTATTTGTAAACATAGGTCTTATGGCTCTTAATTTAGTCACATCACCTAATCATTTGTGGTTTTTTTGGCCATTGTTCGGTTGGGGAATTGGAGTTGCCATACACGGAATGAAAACATTTAATTATCTGCCATTTTTTGGCGAGGATTGGGAAAATAAAAAAATAAAAGAGTTAATTGAGAAAGAAGAACAATCAAAAAATACTTGGAAATAATTAAATCAAATCAGTATGAAACCATCAAAAACAGCTTCTATCGATGATCAATCAGAAAATTTAATTCGTGATGAACGATACGAGCTCGCAGTAAAAAGAGTAAAAAAAATTAAAGGTTTTTATGTTCATTTACTTGTTTACGTTTTAGTAAATATATTTATAATTGCTGCGAATTATTTCGAAAATTCAAGTGAGGCGTCTTTTCGTTGGAGTTGGCAAACCTTCTCAACTGCTTTGTTTTGGGGAATTGGTTTAACAGCGCATGCTTTGTCAGTTTTTGGTAGAAATCTATTTTTTAGTAAAAACTGGGAAGAAAAGAAAATCAAACAGTTAATGGAAAAAGAAAAAATTGAAAAATGGGAGTGAGGAAGAATTGCAGATTTTATATTTCAGAAATCAGAATTCAGGTTTGAGATTTCAGATTACGAACTTCAAAACCTTTAAACTCTTAAACTTTTAAACTTCCATCTTCTAACCTCTAACCTCTAACCTAAAAATGACTACAATAATAATCGAAGACGAAAAACCGGCTGCAAGATTACTGCAACGCAAACTCGAAAAATTCAATGTCGAAGTAGGAGTGATGCTTCATTCTGTGGAAGAGTCCATCGAATGGTTCTCTAATAACGACCATCCTGATTTAATCTTTTTAGATATTCAATTATCGGATGGTTTATCATTTGAAATTTTCGAACATTTCGCAAAAGCTCAGCGTGACATAAAAAGTGCTGTGATTTTCACTACCGCTTATGACGAATATGCTTTAAAAGCATTCAAATTAAACTCCATTGATTATCTCTTGAAACCCATAGATGAAGACGATTTGGAAGTAGCTATTTCTAAATTTAAAGACCGTTTGCCTAAACCTGAAAAAAATTTACAGTTGGATTTTGAACAAATTAGAAAAATGTTGCAAAATCCTTTCGATAAAAATTACAAAACTAGGTTCACAGTAAAAATTGGTCAACATCTCAAAGTGATTTCCGTTGATGAAATTGAATGTTTTTTTAGCGAGAATAAAGGAACTTATATTCACACTTTCGACAATCGAAATTATTTGATCGAAAGTACTTTGGAAGTTTTGGAACAAGAATTAAACCCATCTGCATTTTATCGAATTAGCCGAAAATTCATAATTCCATTAAAGTCCATCAAGGAAATTGTAGTGTATTCTAACTCTCGTTTAAAAGTTATTTTGCCTTCTTATAAAACAGATGAGGTAATCGTAAGTCGCGAGAAAGTTTCTGATTTCAAGGCTTGGATTGGTTAACAAAAAGAAATAAAAAAATGTTTCAAAAAGGAGGCTAAAAAATCCAAAAATGGAAAAATTAGTAATCTACTTTTTGAAACATTTTTACTGAATTTTAGAATCGGAAATTAATCAAATAGTGATTTGATTTCTTTTTCAGTTTTTCCAATTTTCTGCTGAATTTTGCCCCAAGTTTCATCTTCTTTTCCTTCTTCAAACATCAAGTCATCATCGGTTAATTCAGCATACTTTTGTTTGAGTTTTCCTTTTAACTCATCCCATTTTCCGTTAATCTCTTTTGAATTCGGCATAATCATTAATTTTTAATTACTAATTGTTCTCATGCAAAATTGAAAAAAAACAAAGCCTAGGTTGTTATAAAATTAAGGCGAATTGTTATATAATTTAGCTCGAAAAATCCTTAAACAAACTACATTTTATCTGTTGTATTATCTACTATTTTTCGCCTAGTTATTTTAGGTAAATTATTATCAATAGCTTGACTTTCAAATTGGAAAAAGTAATTTTTTTATTAAAAATCAATTCGCTACATGTTATTAATTGGAATTGCAGATATGGTTTTTATATAAAATATTGGCGTCGACTAAACCCAAATAACAATTTAATAAGACTTAAATAACTCATTTCCTTTGAATTTTAAACTTCCTTTTACTATCTTTCGCACTCGAAAAAAATAATAAACCTTAAACATTGAAAAAATGTTAGAAGAAAAGAATGATAACCTACTTGAAGTAGATGGAAATTTAGAAAACAATGCTGTTGAAATCGCAGAAGCTAAAACAACAATTTTAGATGCGATTCAAAAAGAAGAAACTACAAATTTAGATGCTGTTGCTGGAAGTACGGATACAGAAAGTATCGAAGATGTTGCAAATCCCGTTGATGATATTGCTGATAACGCCGAAGTATCGATTACGAATAAAGTAGAAGTCCCTGAGGCCATTGCATTGGAGTCCGTTGAGCCTATTGCTGAGGTACAAATGTCCGAAACAGAAAACATTATAGATGCCATTGCGGACAATAATGCCGAAGAAAGCGAAGACGAAACCTTGAAAGATCGCCACGACATTCCAATGATGGATTATGATGCACTTTCTTTAGAAGCACTTATTGTCGAATTGAAAAATTTGGTTTCCAATGAAAAAGTGATGTCGGTAAAAGATCATGTTGAAGAAATAAAAAAATCATTTTTATCCAAATATTATCATCTTTTAGAAGAGAAAAAAGAAGAATTTCTTGCTGAAAATCCAGATACAACTGAGGATTTTACGTATCATTTTCCGTTGAAATTACAATTTGACCAATTGTATACGTTGTTCAGAGACAATAAAAATAATCATTTTAAAAGTTTGCAAACCAACCTGAAAACGAACCTAGAAAACAGATTGGCAATTGTAGAAGAATTGAAAGAACTCATCAATCCGCAGGAAAACATTAAAGATACCTTGAAACATTTTAATGATTTAAGAGAACGATGGAAAAATGCTGGATCAATACCGAAAGACAAATACAATCATGTTTGGAATAATTATCATTTTCATGTAGAAAATTTCTATGATTATTTGCACCTAGACCGCGAAGCTCGAGATCTTGATTTTAAACACAATCTAGAACAAAAACAAAAAATTGTTGCCCGCGTAGAAGAATTAGTAGACGAAATCGACATTAGCAAAGCGTTCCGAGAATTACAAGATTTACACAAAATTTGGAAAGAAGATATTGGACCAGTTTCTAGAGAACATCGTGATGAAATTTGGAATAAGTTCAGTGACTTAACCAAACAAATGCACGACAAACGCGAAGTTTTATTCGAAAAATTGCGGGGAACTGAACTTGAAAATTTAGAAAAGAAAAAAGAAATAATTGCTAAAATCGAAGTTTTAGCTACTGAACAAGTTAATGCTCACTCACAATGGCTTAGCCAAATAGAGAAAGTGGAAGCTTTAAGAACCGCATTTTTTGCAGCAGGAAAAGTACCATCTGAAGTAAATGAAGATACTTGGGCAGCTTTTAAAACAGCCGTTAGAAATTTTAATTCATTTAAAAATTCATTTTATAAAGACATTAAAAAAGACCAAAATAATAATTTGGCTCTAAAAATGGCTTTGGTTGCTAAGGCAAAAGAGCTGCAAGAGAGTGTAGATTTTGTATCTACAACACCACAAATGAAGCAAATTCAAGATGAGTGGAAACAAATTGGTCACGTTCCTAGAAAATTTTCTGATAAATTATGGAGTGAATTTAAAGAAGCCTGCAATCATTATTTTGACAAACTGAAAGAGCAAAAAAATGAAGAAAATATTGAAGAAGTACAAGCTTTTGACAACAAGAAAGCGTATCTCGAAGCATTGAAAGAATTTCAGATGACTGGCGTTCATAAAACCGATTTGGATGCTATAAAATTGCATATCGAAACTTGGAAAAATTTTGGAAAAGTGCCATCACAAAGGAGACATATCGAAGGAAAATTTAATAAAGTTCTTGATGTTTTGTTTGAGAAATTGAGTTTAAGTAAAAAGGAATCCGAAATGATGCGTTTTTCTAATAGAATGGATCAATTATCGGAAAATAACGACACTAAAAAACTCGAAGGAGAGAAAATATTCTTGATGCGAAAAATTGATGAAATCAAGAATGAAATATTTCAATTGGAGAACAATATACAGTTTTTTACAAACACTCGAAATGCTAAAAAAGAGAACTCCATTGTCTTAGAAGTGAGAAAAAATATTGAAAAACATAAAGAAGAAATGGAACTTTTAAAAGATAAACTCAAACAATTAAAAAAATTAAATCAGGTTTAAATCTATAAAATCAATCTGAATTACCTCATTCAAATAAAAAGGATGAGGTTTTTTTATGCTTTAAAATGAAATATGACAAATATCATTTTAATCTGAATAATACCCTTCTACTTTTGCTTATCGAAAATAGAATTTGATATGAAAAAGTCCATCCTTCAAAAATACAATGTACCTGGCCCGCGATACACAAGTTATCCAACAGTACCATATTGGAATGAATCTGATTTTGAGTATCAAAACTGGATTGATACTTTAAAAAAATCTTTTGTTGAAAGCAATTCTAAAGAAGGTCTTAGTTTATATATTCATTTGCCGTTTTGCGAAAGCATGTGTACTTTTTGTGGATGTAATAAACGAATTACAAAAAACCACGAAGTAGAACATCCTTATATTGAAGCAATTTTGAAAGAATGGGCAATTTATTGCCAAATTTTAGAGGAAAAGCCAATCATAAAGGAAATTCATTTGGGTGGTGGAACGCCTACTTTTTTCTCTATAAAAAGTTTAGAGGATTTAATTACTGGTATTTTTTGTTATGCTGAAAAAGCCAATAATTACGAGTTCAGCTTTGAGGGGCATCCTAATAATACGACTCGCGCACATTTGCAGAAATTGTACGATTTGGGTTTTAGAAGAGTCAGTTTTGGTGTTCAAGATTATTCCGAAAAAGTTCAGGAAGCAATTAATAGATTCCAACCTTTCCATAATGTGGCTAAGGTTACTTTTTGGGCCAAGGAAATTGGTTATACTTCAATAGGTCACGATATTATTTTTGGATTGCCATTTCAGGAAATTGATGATGTTATTGATACTATTGAAAAAACGAATTCTTTGCAACCTGATCGATTGGCATTTTACAGTTATGCTCATGTGCCATGGATAAAAGGAAACGGACAGCGCGGTTTTAATGATGATGATATTCCAAAAGACGAAGTGAAACGCCGGCTTTATGAAGTGGGTAAAGATTTGCTCTTCGATAATGAATATTATGAAATAGGAATGGATCATTTTGCACTAAAAAATGATAGTTTGTATGATTCTTTCACAAATGGAAAATTACACCGTAATTTTATGGGTTATAGTTCGTCTAAAACTCAATTAATGATTGGTTTAGGGGTTTCGTCCATTAGTGACAGTTGGTACAGTTTTGCCCAAAATACAAAAAGTTTAGAAGAATATTATGCTCTTTTAAAAGCAGATAAATTACCTATTTTTAGAGGTCATTTATTAACCGATGAAGACCTTTTAATAAGAAAACATATCTTGAATTTGATGTGTCATTTTGAAACCTCCTGGCAAGATAAAGCCAATTATTTTGAAGAAGTTGCTCAAATTATTGTGCAGTT
>CAMCTL010000161.1 GCA_945878515.1 Flavobacterium psychrophilum
ATGGTCAATCAATTTCAAGACGAAAAATCGCAATCGGTTTATATGATTATCGACAAAGGTCGTGTGATGAAAATGCCTTTCAACGGCTTGAGTTTATTGGATTATGCCATCAATGCTACTTTGGTTTTATCGAATGTTATTTTGAAGAAACAAGACAAAGCGGGACTATTTGCCTTTTCGAAAAAAGTTGAAAATCGTGTTTTTGCCGAAAGGCGTGCTTCGCAAATGCACAAAATTCTGGAAACTTTATACAACATCAAAACCGATTTTTTCGAAAGTGATTTCAGTAGATTATATACGGACATTAAGAAAAATATCACCCAACGAAGTTTGATTGTTTTGTACACCAATTTCGAAACTATGGACGGTTTGCATCGGCAACTGCCCTATTTGAAAGGAATTGCCAAAAACCATTTGTTGGTCGTGGTTTTCTTCCAAAACACCGAACTGAACGAACTCATCAACAAAAAAGCCGAAAACATTCAAGAGGTGTATGACAAAGTAATTGCCGAAAAATTCTCTTTCGAAAAACGATTAATCGTCAACGAACTCAAGAAATACGGAATTTATTCGGTGCTCACTCAACCCGAAAACCTAACTTTGGACACGATTAATAAATATTTAGAAATTAAAGCTAGAGGTATTTTATAACTGTATATTTATACCAATGAATACGAACCGTTTGGATATAATCAATATTTTTTTAATGCTTTTGTCAATGGCAATGGCGCTAGCATTTCCTTTCGAACTTTTTTTGTTTGTTTATGCTGTTCTAGGTCCATTGCATTATCTGACTGAAATCAATTGGTTGCACGAAAAAAAATATTTTTTGACCAAAAAAACAGATTATTATTTTATTGTATTCTTTATTTTAATTTTACTATTAAGTGCAATCTTTGGAATAAGAAGTTACAATTCATTGCTTATTTATGGAGCCTTTTTTGGATCGTTAGTATTACTTTTTGTCGAAAATTTTAAGAAAAGAATCCTGCTTATTATTGGCGTTTTTGTAATTGGAATTGCTTTCTTATATTTTGAAAAAATCCGATTCAAATTGCTTTTCTCTATCTTTTTACCAACCATCATTCACGTTTATATTTTTACAGGATTGTTTATTTTATTGGGTTCTTTGAAGGCAAAAAGCAAAATCGGATTGGCTTCTGTACTAATATTTATTAGTTGTTCATTGGTTTTATTACTGATTAACAGTTCGGTCAACAATTCAGTTATAACCAATTATTTGAGCGAAAGTTATGGAGTTTTCAAAATATTGAATCTCAAATTAATTGAAATCTTTAGCTATTTTCACTTTCCTGAAATCAAAGCCAATTTGGGCGCAATCAATACCGTTTCCAATACAAATTTTACCGTTTTTTATTCCGACTTTGGAATAAAAATAATGCGTTTTATAGCTTTTGCTTATACGTACCATTATTTCAATTGGTTTTCTAAAACGTCAATTATCCAATGGCATAAAACCACTCAAATCAAATTAATCGCTATCATTGGGATTTGGTTTTTGTCGGTTGGTGTCTATATTTATAATTATACTCTTGGTTTGAGGTTGCTTTACATTATGAGTATTGCACATGTTTTATTAGAATTCCCTCTGAATCATAAAAGTTTTTCAGATATTTCAAAATTACTTTTTAAGTCCAAAACCATTTAATTTTTGCCGAATCTGATTAGACAAATCACTTCCATTCAAAATCCATTTTTAAAATCGTTGGTTCTTTTGAAGGAAAAATCAAAAGTTTGAAAACAATCTGGCATATTTTTGGTTTAAGGCAAAAGATAAATCGAAATTATTGCGTTTTTACAAGAGTAACAAATCAATACTTATTGCGCACCATTACAAGATTTTACTTCCGATTAATACCGAAATTTTCAATACTTCAACTGCATTAATGGTCTGCTGTAAAGTCGCGGTTTTGACCCATCAATTTCTTTAGGTTGCCGCGCAAAACAACATCATCCAGATGCCCAGCGAAATTGATAGCATCAGCATATCAATTGCTACCATAAAATTAATTTTTGAAGTCAAAAGACAGAAAGCTGTTTAGATTGCCGATTTTAGATTTGAAATTAAAGATGATAGCAGATTTATGTTTTAAAAAAAGATAGTAACTTTGAATTTGTGTAAATTGTGGTTTATTGAAACAACATTATCATTTTCTCGCTATCTTTCTATTGATTTCCTGCTCGTTTTACGGTCAAGATGTGTCATTGTATCATCAATACAACGGTCGGTTTGAATTTGTTTTCATCGGTAACACTTTAAACACTGTAGAAAACAATAGCATTAACGGACAACCCCAACCGCTTTGTATCATAAAAACAGCTTCATCGGCTAATTTAAACTTAAAAGCAAATGACATCATCGAAAGTGCTTTTTTATATTGGGCTGGCTCTGGATTTGGCGACTTCGAGGTAAAACTAAACAATCAGGATATTATAGCTGAACGTAATTTTAGTGTTTTTCAAAACGGGCTACCTTATTTCAGTGCTTTTGCCGACATCACATCATTAGTAAAATTAACTGGAAATGGAATTTATAATTTTTCCGACTTAGACCTGAACGAAATTATTCCTTTTTATTGCGCGAGTACAACCAATTTTGGCGGTTGGGCAATTATTATTGTTTATAAAAACGCCAACTCTCCTTTAAATCAACTCAATATTTATGACGGCTTGCAATCGGTGCCAACCGAAATCAACATCCAATTGAATAGCTTGAATGTTATCGACAACAAAGATGCAAAAATTGGTTTTGTAGCTTGGGAAGGAGATCAAAACATAAATGTAAACGAATCGCTCCGCATTAATGGAAACCTTATTGGAAATGCGCCAATTAACCCTCTTGATAACGCTTTTAACGGAACCAATAGTTTTACTGGCGAAACCAACTTATATAATATGGATTTAGATGTATATAACATCCAAAACAACATTAATATTGGTGATTCAACGGCCGAAATCCAACTCACATCTGGACAAGATCTTGTATTAGTAAATGCAATTGTAACCAAACTCAACAGCCAATTGCCTGATGCGACAATTGCATTTAAAACGCAATTAGAATGTAATTCCCGCAGAATAATTGCTAACTATGAAGTTTCAAATTTCAATAGCACCAATCCAATTCCTGTGGCAACATCTATCGCTATTTTCGCCAATGATATTCTCATTAAGCAAATTAAAACAACAACATCAATTCCAATAGATGGTACTGAAACTGGAAGCATAGTGTTGTACATTCCACCTGAAATTTCGAGTCCTTTTAATTTAACATTTGTGGTTGATGCAGATGAAAGCCGTACTGGAATGGTGGCTGAAATTAATGAAAACAACAATACTTTTGTGGCTAATATTGCACTGTTAATTTCAAAACCATTGATTGCATTAAAAAATGTAGTTTCTTGCAATATGGGATTGACCAAAGGCATTTTTGACTTCTCCAATTATGAGGAATTAGTAAAACTAAATCCAACCGACAAAGTTGCATTTTACCGCACAAATACAGATCTCGAAAACGACACTAATAGTATTCTGGATGTTTCAAATTACACCGCCGAAACTTCTCCACAAACTATTTTTGTAAAGGTAGATAATGGATTTTGTTTTAATACCACCACTTTTTTACTCACCACAAAAAAATGCCCACCAACTGTTTACAACGTGGTTTCACCGAATAATGATTCTAAAAATGATACTTTCACTATCAAAGGATTGCGAGATGTTTTTTTAAATTTTCACTTATATATCTATAATCGTTGGGGAACGCTAGTATGGACTGGAAACAATAATACGCCAGACTGGGATGGTCACGCGAACAAAGGTTTGTTATTTGATAATTCCAAAGTTCCAGATGGAACTTATTTTTATGTACTGAATTTAAACGACCAAGAATATCCAAAACCAATAGCAGGCTATTTGTTTATTACACAATAATTCTATAATTGATTGTCAAAAAGGTGGTAACTTTGAAGGTCTAAAATCTCTCTATTTATAAAAATGAAACAAATTGCTTCGATCCAAAATCCATTTATAAAATCTTTGGTATTACTACAAGAAAAATCAAAAGCTCGCAAACAATCGGGTACTTTTTTGATTGAAGGCAAAAGAGAAATCGAAATTGCAATGAAAGGCAGTTACGAAATGGAAACGATTTTGTTCTTGCCCGAATTAATTTCAGAAGCAGAAGCCAAAAACCTTTCCAAAACTGCCGACTTAATTGAAATTTCGAAAGACGTTTACCAAAAACTGGCATATCGCGACACCACCGAAGGAATTTTGGCTGTCGCCAAAACCAAATCTTTGAAATTATCCGATTTAAAGTTATCCAAAAACCCACTTATTCTCGTTGCCGAAGCGCCTGAAAAACCGGGAAACATAGGTGCTTTATTGCGAACAGCTGATGCTGCGAATTTGGATGCCGTGATTATTGCCAATCCCAAAAGTGATTTGTACAATCCCAATATTGTTCGCTCCAGTGTGGGATGTTTATTTACCAACCAAATTGCTACGGGAACCACAACTGAAATTATTTCCTTTTTTAAAGAGCGAAAAATTGCTATTTATTGCGCCACTTTACAAAATTCAACTTTCTATCATACCGAAGATTACAGCACGCCAACGGCTTTGGTTGTTGGTACAGAAGCCACTGGACTAACGCAAGAATGGCGAGATGCAGCCACGCAAAACATCATCATCCCAATGCAAGGCGAAATCGACAGTATGAACGTATCGGTTGCCGCAGCTATATTGATTTTCGAAGCCAAAAGACAGAGAGGGTTTTGAATGCAGATTGCAGATTTTAGAAAATAGAGTAAAGAAAATAGATTATGAATAAGATAAAATTAATTGCATTATTAGTACTTATTACTTGTAACTCATTCGCACAAATTAGCGAGCAACAAGTTGATGAATTAGTCGAAAATACATTGAAAAGCTTTGACGTTCCAGGAATTGCTGTTGCCATTGTTAAAGACGGAAAAGTGGTTCTTTCTAAAGGTTATGGAGTAAAATCAATCCTGACCAAAGAAAGAGTAGATGCTAATACTTTGTTTGGAATTGCGTCTAATAGTAAAGCATTTACAACGTCTGCTTTGGCGATGCTTGTCGATGAAAAAAAAATAAACTGGGACGATAAAGTGATTCAATACTTTCCAAATTTCAAAATGTACAATGAGTATGTTACCAATGAATTTACAATTCGGGATTTAGTGACACACCGCAGCGGATTAGGTCTTGGCGCAGGAGATTTAATGATTTGGCCTGACGGAAGCGACTTTACAGCGACAGATATTATCCATAATTTACAGTTTTTGAAACCTGTTTCTGCCTTTAGAACCAAATATGATTACGACAATTTATTGTACATTGTTGCTGGCGAAGTTATTGCAAAAGTAAGTGGGAAATCTTGGTGTGATTTTATAGAAGAACGTATTATGAAGCCTTTGGAAATGAATAATAGTGCCGCTTCTTTTGTTCGATTAAAAGACACTACCAATATCATTGCACCACACGTTCCAACCGATGGAAAACTAAAAATAATTTCACGCTACAAAAATCAGACTTTCGATGCCGCAGCTGGAATTTATTCGAGCGTAAATGATTTAAGCAAATGGATGATTCTACAATTGCAAAACGGAAAGTACGGTTCGGAAAAACAGTATCAATTATTTTCAAAAAAGGAGCAAAACGAAATGTGGAGCCTTCAAACAATAATTCCTGTCAACACAAGACCTCCTTATAATACGCACTTTAGCGGTTATGGATTGGGTTGGTTTTTGAGTGATGTGAAAGGCTACAAACAAGTGACTCACACGGGCGGATTAGAAGGAATTGTAACACAAACTACTTTATTTCCAGAACTAAATTTAGGAATTTTGGTCTTGACCAATCAGCAATCAGGAGCGGCATTTTCGGCCATAACAAACACGATTAAAGACAGTTATCTTGACATTCCTTTCGCTAATTATGTGGAAATTTATAGCAAACGAGAAAAAGACAATATTGCCGAAGCGGATAAAACAACTACTGAAGTATGGGCTAAAGTTACCAAAAATCAAAAAGACAAACTGAAAATTAACCTGAAAAAATATCAAGGTTTTTATGTTGACAATTGGTTTGGAAAAATTGAGCTTTTAGAAAAAAAAGGAAAATTATTTTTTAAATCTATTCGTTCTCCACAACTAGCTGGCGAAGTTTTCTTTTACAAAGAGAATACATTTACCGTAAAATGGAACAATCGCAGTTTTAATGCTGATGCTTTTTTGTTTTTTGAAATGGATGAAAAAGGTGAATCCTATGGCTTAAAAATGAAACCCATTTCGGATTTAACAGACTTTAGTTATGATTTTCAAGACCTAGATTTTGTTAGGGTTAGAGAATAGATTTTCGAAATATAAATTGAAACACCGTTTGCATATCTCATTTGTTTTACTTATTTTTAAAAAATCAACAATTCTGACATGTTAGAAATAGATTTCGAAAAGGAAAACAAAGCGATTGCTCACGAATACAAGGAGTTGCTTCGGATAAGTTACCAAACTTTAACTCCCGAAGACAAAAAACTCATTCGTAAAGCGTTTGATGTTGCTATGGATGCGCACAAAGATCAACGCAGAAAATCTGGTGAAGCTTACTTTTTTCATCCTATTGCGGTTGCCAAAATCGTAGCTTCTGAAATAGGTTTGGGAGCGACTGCCATTGCAGCTGCATTGTTGCACGATGTAGTCGAGGATACTCCAATTACTGTTGAAGATATTGAAAAAATGTTCAACCCAAAAGTAGCCCAACTGGTCGAAGGATTGACGAAAATTTCTATAGTTCAAAAGGAAATGAATGTTTCCATGCAAGCTGAGAATTTTCGGAAAATGCTTTTTACCCTTAATGATGATGTACGAGTAATTTTAATAAAGATTGCCGATAGACTGCATAATATGCAAACTTTGGACAATATGGAGGATTACAAACAAATAAAAATTGCTTCAGAGACTTTATATATTTATGCTCCTTTGGCCCATCGTTTGGGACTTTATAAAATAAAAAATAAACTCGAAGACTTGGGTTTAAAATACACTGAACCTTATGTTTATGACGACATCGTAAGTAAAATAAAGGAAACCAAAGAGGAACAAGACGCCTACATCAAAGACATATCTGACATTCTAAAAAAATCTTTAGACGAAGAG
>CAMCTL010000162.1 GCA_945878515.1 Flavobacterium psychrophilum
ATTCCTTGACTGACTTCAATACTTTTGAAATCTTCATTGGCAGACCTAGTTTCGGTAGTTATATTTCCGCTTCCTTTTATTCCATCTCCAAAATTGAAACCGGAATTGCAAGAAGAAAATAACAATGCCATGATTGCGGCTACAACAAATTTGGTTATTATGGTGATAATTTTAATCATAACTATTTGTTTTTGATTATTACTCCGTCTTTATCTACAGACAACCCTTTTTTACTACCTGTTTTATTAACCGTTACTACTTCGCCATTTACGGTTACTGTTGTAGTAACCACACTGTCTATTTCTTCTCTATTTTCGATAGTAATGTTTTCGGTGTCTTCATTAAAACAATTTTGACATTTTATTTCGTCACGCTCTACCTTGAAAATCTCATTTTCATTCGGATGCCATAAAAAATAGTCACTATCTGTTTCGTCGTAATGAGCTGCAGAGTCATCCATTTTCAGTACAGTTCCCAAAGGTAAGAATAAAGTTATTTCAATTTCTTGATCACGGAATTTTTCTTTTAAATCGGATAATAAATAATTGTCGAAAACCAATTGGTTACCAATAACTTTATAGCTGTATTTTATTTTTTCGGCTCTTTGTTTGGCTTCAAATAGCGTTTTTCCTTTGGCTTCTTTTTCAATTTGAATGTAAGCCGATTGGGTGTCCGTTTGTGCAATTTTGAAACTAACATTGTTAGAATAAATCACATCTTTTCCTGTTGAATCTATCGTGATTTGAAAATTGTCATTGTCATCAATATTCTTGGTAAAATAATCATTGTGTTTGAATTTTATCAAAAGCGTGTCTGTTGGTTTCAAATTTAATGTTTCTTTTTTGACAACTCGTCCATCAAACGAAAAGGCAGAGGCTTGTTTTATTCCAATAATTATTGCCAATGAAACTGCAATGATCCAGATAGCCAATAACGTATATTTTGCAATATTCCCTATTGATTTCAATTTGGGAGATAATAATTTGAAACCCAATAATGATAAGAAAAAGAATGGAATTCCAACAGCAAAAAACATGATTAATCCAAATGTCCAAACCGGATAATCTGTAAAATTGCCAGCTTCGACAAACTCTCTCCACGGCACATCTATTACAGACGACGAGCCTAAAGTAAATACTGCAATAAATAAGGCCGCCAATGTAAATAGACCTGTCATTATCAAAATTACTCCTAGGAATTTTGAAAAAACTCGTAAAACAGCAATAATAAAATCGCCTAGCGAGCTACCTATTTTTTCGGCTCCCGTTTTTACTCGGTTACCCATTTCGTCATAATTGGCATTTTTGAATTTATCCGAAACGTTTTCAAATTCTTCTCTAACCTTTTTTTCAATATTCGAGATGGTTACAGGTTCGCCTGTCATTTCCAGTTTTTCGGCAGTTGTTTTTGCTTCTGGCATCACTATCCAAAGAATGATATAAGCCAAAACTCCGGTTCCCCATGCAAAAAACATGATTAAAAAGAAGATTCGCAACCAAACTTTATCGATTCCAAAATAATGACCCAAACCAGCAAGTACGCCGCCAACCATTCCGTTATCTTTATCTCGGTAGAGTTTTCGATTATTGCCCGAAGTATTAGATGAAAAATTAGTCGAAGTGTTTCCAATTCCTTCTTCGTCAATTCTGTAATCTTCTGGTTGACCCATTACGGCAATCACTTCGTCAACATCTTTGAGTCCAACAACGTGTTTCTCTGTTTTTTGTTTTTCGTTCAATAGTTCCGAAACGCGCATTTCAATGTCTTTTATGATCTCATCTTGACCGGATGAATTTGACAAAGAGCGTTTTATGGCATCGAAATATCGGGTTAGTTTTTGGTATGCATCTTCGTCAATATGGAAGAACATTCCGCCTAAATTTATGTTTACAGTTTTGTTCATGACTATAGTTTTTGGTTTGTGATTAGGTTTACTGCATCGGACAATTCTGTCCAGGTGCCATTTAATTCGTTTAAAAATGTTTGTCCAATTTCGGTCAAACCGTAATATTTTCTTGGTGGACCTGATAATGATTCTTCCCAACGGTAGTTGAGTAATCCGTCGTTTTTCAATCGGGTGAGCAGCGGATAAACCGTTCCCTCCACAACCAATAATTTTGCGTTTTTCAAAGTGTCTAATATTTCTGATGTATATGCTTCTTTGTCTTTTAGAACTGACAAGATGCAAAACTCAAGAACACCTTTGCGCATTTGGGCTTTTGTGTTTTCAATGTTCATAACTCTCTTTTTTGTTTTTTGATTTGATTAGACTGTTCATTTTTTGATTGATGATTTATTAATATTCTGCCATCGCTGTAGCAACTAATTTTATCGAATTTGTGCCATGAAAATTGACCGTATATTGCTCCCCTTCTTCGATAGTAAATGCAATTTTGTTCTCGCCTTTTTTTAAATTCTTTCTCGAAGAAACTTTGTGCATGCGTTTATCAACTATAAGAATACCATAATGATCCTCTAGATCAACATTAAATCTTAAATTGATATTCATTTCTTCTTTTGCAGCAATTTTAAATTGATTTTTTTCAATTTTTTTGATTTCAATAATTTTGATTTCTTGAGCTGATAATTTGGTTGTGATTAAGACCAAAAGTACTGTGATTAAAAGTAGCTTTTTCATTTTCTGATTGATTTGATTGATTTGATTGATTTGATTGATTTGATTGATTTGATTGATTTGATGTTGATTATTTTATGAAAGGTATAGTCAATGGATACTCGAATTTTTCTCCATTGGAAGCTTTCACCGAAGCATAAATGATGAGGAAAAATTCGGCAACTTTCAAGCTTACAAATAGAATAATGGCCATTATTGCTACAATTACAATTCCAGTTATATTTTCTACGCTAAAATGATTTCTCATAAAATCTCCATCATTTATTATTGTATCGAATGAGATATTGCTAAAAACTGTGATTAGAAATATAGGAATCGCAATCATTACAAGAACTAAAGAATACAAAAACATACTCAGTTGAAAATTTAGAGTTTGTTTTCCATTAAAATCGATAAACTCCGATTTGTTTTTGTTGCTACTCCAAATTAGTATCGGAAAGATATAATTCCCAAAAGGGATACAATATTGACTTAATGTACTCAAATGAGTAAAGGTTGCTAGGTTTTTATTATTTGTTGTTTCCATAGTGTAAAAGTATATAGTAATTTCTTATGCAAATATATGGCTAAAAGACAGTATCTTGTATCGCATAGTAGTAAATGTTAACAAAATATTAACAAAAGTGTTTTCAGAGTAAATAGAATGCAGTTTTGTAAAAAACTATAATTCAATTAGTTAATTGCTATTTTATGATATGTAAAAAGGAAGTTAATAATAAATACAAAATTTGTTATATTTACAATAAAAAGTAAGGTAAAATGAAATTATCCGTATCAAAACTCAACAAATTTCTGTTTTTCAAGTTGCCTTCAGCCTATTTTTGCGGAGTTCGTGTCAAACAATTAGAGCATGATAAATGTATTGTCACAGTAAAGCACAGTTGGATTAACCAAAATCCTTTTAACTCCATGTATTTTGCAGTACAAGCTATGGCAGCTGAACTTTCTACAGGAGCTTTGGTTATGAATTGTATTCAAAATAGTGGCAAAAACATTTCTATGTTGGTAGCCAATAATAAATCCAATTTTTCTAAGAAAGCAACGGGAAGAATTACGTTTGGCTGTATGGATGGCCATTTAGCAGCAAAAACTATTCAAGAAGCGATAGAATCAGGTGAAGGAAAAACATTTTGGATGAAATCTATTGGAACGAATGAAAATGGAGAACAAGTTTCAGAAATGGATTTCGAATGGAGTGTTAAATGTAAATCAAATTAATTACAAATATTTAAACTATAAAAAAAAGCTTCGCACATTTGAGCGAAGCTTTTTTCAAATATAATACAATGTGAATTAATAATAATTTAAAGCCGAAATGACAACCTTAGTTTGTAATAAATTATAACTACACAAATCTAGACAAACAAAATCGAGAAAGTCTTAAAATTATATTAAATTTTTTTTCAAATTCGTAAAATTTTATTTTTACAGAAAAATGAATCTAACGTTCCAATCAATTTTACAGGTGACAATTTGACATTTTTCAAGTTTTGGCAGTACTTTTGCAATAATCAAGAAAATTAAAATGAAGTTCACCAATTTTTTTAAAAATAATTCACGAATGACAACTGAAAACAACATAAACGAAGAATTTGTTGATCAAACTCCAATTGAAGGCAATGAAAATAATTCCGATACTGTAGAAACATCAATTGAAGAAAGAGTAGAAGAGATATCAAAAGAAGAACAATTATTACAAGACTTAGCCTCCGAAAAAGATAAATTCTTGCGTTTATTTGCCGAATTTGAAAACTACAAACGGAGAACAGCAAGAGAGCGTATAGAGTTGTTTAAAACGGCTAATCAAGAAGTTTTGCTTGCTTTGTTACCGGTTTTAGATGACTTTGATAGAGCTTTGTCCGAAATTAAAAAGACAGACGACAATATTTTAATTCAAGGTGTCGAATTGATTCAAGAAAAATTAAAAAGCACTTTAGTTTCAAAAGGACTAGAGCAAGTCGAAGTTAATATAGGTGACGCTTTTGATGCCGATTTTGCCGAAGCAATTACTCAAATTCCTTCTCCATCACCCGAAATGAAAGGAAAAATTGTTGATGTAATAGAAAAAGGATACAAATTGGGTGACAAAATTATACGTTTTCCAAAAGTGGTAATCGGAAACTAAAAAATTCTAATCCATAAATTCTCCTTAAAATAATAAGGATATTGGAAATTGGGATTATTAAATTTTGAATTTAATTATGAAATCGCCATTAATATTAATGAGGAGTTTGTTGCAAATAAACACCGATTAAATAAAAGGCGATAACATATATGACCGCTAAAAAATTATATTTTACATATATGAAAAAAGATTTTTACGAAATACTTGGTATTACCAAAAATGCTGATGCTGCCGAAATAAAAAAGGCATACAGAAAAAAAGCATTAGAGTTTCACCCTGACAAAAACCCTGGAAATGCTGCTGCAGAAGAAAGTTTTAAAGCGGCTGCCGAAGCTTATGAAGTGTTGAGTGATCCACAGAAAAAAGCAAAATATGATCAATATGGTCACCAAGCTTTTGATGGTGGAGGAGGCTATAGTGGCGGCGGTCATGGCGGCATGAATATGGACGATATTTTCAGTCAGTTTGGAGATATTTTTGGCGGTGGCTTTGGAGGCGGTGGCTTCGGTGGCGGAGGTGGAGTCCGTCGTGCAAAAGGCAGTAATCTTAGAATTAAGGTTAAATTGACTCTTGACGAAATTGCTAACGGAGTTGAGAAAAAGGTTAAAGTAAAACGAAAAATCCAAGCGAAGGGTGTTTCATATAAAACCTGTTCTACTTGTAACGGTCAGGGTCAAGTTATGAGAGTTACTAATACAATTCTAGGAAGAATGCAATCTGCGTCAACTTGCCCTACATGTAGTGGTTCGGGTCAAATCTTAGACAAGAAACCATCCGAAGCGGATTCTCAGGGAATGGTTTTAGAAGACGAAACAGTTAGTATAAAAATTCCCGCAGGTGTTGTGGACGGAATGCAATTAAAAGTTTCCAATAAAGGAAACGATGCTCCTGGAAATAGTGTTCCTGGAGATTTAATTGTAGCAATTGAAGAAGTTGAGCACGAATTTCTGAAACGTGAAGGTGAAAATTTGCATTTCGATTTATACATCAGTTTCTCTGAAGCAGTTCTTGGAATTTCAAAAGATATTTCGGCTATCAACGGAAAAGTCAGAATCAAACTCGACGAGGGTATTCAATCTGGAAAAATCCTAAGATTGAAAGGAAAAGGAATTCCAAACATCAATGGTTATGGGACTGGAGACTTACTCGTTCATGTGAATGTTTGGACACCAAAAACACTTAATAAAGAACAAAAATATTTTTTCGAAAACAATCTCGACAACGATAATTTTGCTCCAAATCCTGAAAAAAGTGACAAATCATTTTTCGAAAAGGTGAAAGATATGTTTTCATAATATTCAAATAATAAAAATTTTCCCATTCTTGCAAATTCAAGGATGGGATTTTTTGTTTAATTTAAAACCTTTATAAGTTAGATTTTTCTATTTTTACCAAAACCAAAAGCTGATATGAGTACTTTACTCGAAGTAAATAATGTTGTGAAAAAATATGGCGATTTCGTTGCCCTAAACCAAGTTTCTCTGTCCGTTCCCAAAGGAAGTATTTATGGGCTTTTAGGTCCAAATGGTGCCGGAAAAACATCGCTGATCCGAATTATCAACCAAATTACAATGCCGGATAGTGGTGAGGTTATTCTAGATGGCGAAAAACTAAGCCCAAAACACATTCAGCACATAGGCTATTTACCCGAAGAACGAGGTTTGTATAAATCGATGAAAGTGGGCGAACAATGTTTGTATCTAGCTCAAATGAAAGGACTTTCGAAAGCACAAGCCAAAGAACAATTGGAATATTGGTTCGAAAAATTGGAGATTCAAGGATGGTGGAACAAAAAAATAGAAGAGCTTTCTAAAGGTATGGCGCAAAAAGTACAGTTTGTGGTATGCGTTTTACACAAACCCAAGTTGTTGATTTTTGATGAGCCTTTCTCTGGTTTCGATCCGGTAAATGCCAACGTAATTAAGCAAGAAATTCTGGAGTTACAAAAGCAAGGTTCAACCATAATTTTCTCTACTCATCGCATGGAAAGTGTCGAAGAGTTGTGCGACCATATTGCCCTAATTCACAAATCGAACAAACTAATTGAAGGGAAATTAGATGAAGTAAAACAAAAATTCCGAACCAATAGTTTTGAAGTCGGCATTTTATCAGATAATGTCGAAGGGCTGATGTATGATTTAACGCAAAAATTCACGCTGGCGCAAACGAATTTCAAATCACTGAACAACGAACTAAAACTCGAAGTTCAACTAGGAAATGCATTGCCTAACGAATTGTTAAACGTACTAACACAAAGGGGTCAAGTAACTCATTTTATGGAAAAAATCCCAAGCGTTACCGATATTTTCATACAGGCAGTAAGT
>CAMCTL010000163.1 GCA_945878515.1 Flavobacterium psychrophilum
GAAAAACATTAGGAAAACGTTTATTTAAATTAGGATTATATCTAGAGGATGAAAAACCCTTTTTTGGGACTAATAGAATTTTAAGAATCATAATTAGAAGATTATTTGATTTACTTGATATTGTTTTATGTCCGGTTTTTTTCATTGGATTTATTTTATTTTCTAAAAAAAATCAAAAGTTAGGCGATTATATTTCTAAAATGATAGTGAAATAAAGCAGCAACAATGGCAAACAACACAAAAACAATCCGTTGGGGAATCTTGGGATGTGGCAATGTCACTGAAGTAAAAAGCGGTCCAGCCTATCAAAAAACTACAGGTTTCAAAATCGAGGCTGTAATGCGGAGAGATGCCGATAAAGCGGCAGATTATGCCAAAAGACACAACATAGGTAAATTTTATTCGGATGCGGATGATTTAATTAATGATCCTGAAATTGATGCTATTTATATAGCAACTCCGCCAGACACACATCATTTTTATGGACTGAAAGTAGCTTCGGCTGGGAAAATTTGCTGTATCGAAAAACCATTGGCACCAAGTTACAAAGAAAGTCTCGAAATTTACGAAGCTTTTAAAGCGAAGAATATTTCTTTGTTTACGGCTTACTACAGACGATCTTTGCCTCGTTTCGAACAAATAAAAACTTGGCTTGACAAAAATGAAATAGGAGAAGTGCGATCTATTCGATGGAATTTGACCAAATCGGCTTCTGAACAAGATTTATCTGGAATATACAATTGGCGCACCGATGCCAAAGTAGCTCCTGGTGGTTATTTTGACGATTTAGCGAGTCACGGTTTGGACTTATTCACTTTCCTTTTGGGAGACATAAAGGAAGTTTCGGGTTTTAGTTTGAACCAACAAGGCTTGTATTCTGCCAAAGATTCCATTACGGCTTGCTGGCTTCACGAATCTGGAATTACAGGAAACGGCAACTGGAATTTTGGAAGCCATAAACGAGAAGATAGTGCCGAAATCACAGGAAGTAAAGGAAAAATTAGCTTTTCCATTTTCGAAAATGACCCAATCGTACTTTCTAGTGATGAAGGTGAAACGGAACTTTTTATCGAACATCCTGAAAATGTGCAATTGCATCACGTTGAAAGGATGCGGGAACAGCTGCTGGGCAAGCGACAGCATCCTTCTGCCGATTCTTCTGCAGTGCATACTAGTTGGGTTATGGATAAGATTTTGGGAAATATGTAGACGTACTAAAACAATCCCAAAATTGGAGGACACTGAAAAAGTCGTTATAAAACTAAAAAATCATAAAAAGAGCCAACCATCAAAGTTTCACTCTTTTTAAATTAGTTTAAACGCCTGTATTACAATCAAATATAATTCGACTGAAAAAACAAAAACAGATAAAGATGCGCGAATCCTTTCGTGTGGTACTTGATTAAAAAATTATACTAGGCTATTGTAATTTTAACCTTAGTCCAATTTACATATAATCAAATAAAGATTTGACAAAGTTATTTGAAAGACCATCCTTCATTCTAATGCATATTTAAGGTTAATAAAACTAATGCTGTCTTTCTTGTCTGCTTTTTTTGTAATTTTATACCTCAAATAAAACATTATGCGTTTATTCGTTTGCTTTTTGCTCTGCCTGTTGGTATTTCCTGTTTTTTCCCAAGAAAAAGAGAATGTGCTAGAAGGTACTGAAGCTAAAATAGATTCGCTTTATCGGGAGGATCAATTTTATTTTAGTTTTACACTCAATACTTTGCAAAATAAGCCGGTGAACTTGGCTCAGGATAAGTTTTCTTCTGGATATTCTCTCGGTTTTCTGCGGGATTTTCCGCTAAACAAAAAAAGGAATGTAGCCATTGCGCCGGGAATTGGTCTTGCCTACAACAACTACAATCAGAACCTTAAGATTACTGAATCAAATCAAGTTGCTTTTTATTCCGTTATAGAATCAAATGTTGCTTATACTAAAAACAAATTTAGTCAGCTATTAGTTGAAGTTCCAATTGAGTTTAGATGGCGAACTTCTACTGCTGAAAGTTATAAATTTTGGCGAATCTACGGCGGATTTAAAATGGGCTATTTGCTGTATGACCGCGCCATTTATCAGGATTCTCAAGGGAAAATAGTAACTACATGTAATAAAGATTTCAATAAGTTTCAATATGGTACTTATCTTTCTGTAGGTTATAATTCTATAAATATCTTTGCTTACTATGGTTTGAATCCGCTGTTTGAGTCCGCACAAACTTCAACTGAAAAAATAGAGATGAACACGCTTGCTGTAGGAATCATGTTCTATATTTTATAGCCAAAAAATAAATAAAAACAGTTGTGGAAGTATTCCCAAAAGGAATCCAACAACCAATTCTTTTGGTGTATGCGCTTTTAATGCTAACCTCGAGGAAGCCACAAAACCATTCATAAGAACCAGAAAAGCAACTACAATTAAATCCCGATTTTGATTGTGAATGCTCAACCCAATCACAAATACAGTCAATATACTAATGCCAATCATGTGGAGACTAGCTTTTGCATTGAAAAACAAAAAAATAAAAGCTATAATCAAACTACATAGTCCACCCAGAAAAAAATAGTGAAATTCTGGAAAATGTGCTAAAGTGATGCTTTTTTTGAGGAGGATAAAAGTTAAAAAACATTGTATTGCTAAGGGTATTTTACGCTGAGAAATATTTCCAACCATCAGAGAATCGACTTGCCCTGTGACACGTAAAATAAAAAAAATAAGAATTGGGATTATTAAAGTAATAATTGCAATTTGAAAAATAGCCACAAACTTTTCTGGACCTGAATAATAAGAGCTATTCCAAAAGAAATAATACAAGGCAGCGTAGAGCGGAATAAAAATTGGATGGAATAGATACGAAAAAACAGGAAGCGTTTTTTTATAATTCACCCATTCTGTGAAATTCAATTTGTGTTTTTTTAATAAATTGAACATAGTTCATGTTGCTTTAAGGTAGTCGTTTCAATTTGAATTGAACACTTGCAGGCAATGATAAAATTGATGGTTTTTAATTTTTAAAATTGCACAAAAGCCAGCCCTAAACTGATATTACCACTATTTTCTTGACCATTTATGGGAAAATCATATTGACTAATTTCAACAAAAAGCAGAAGCGTATCACTCTGAATCCCCAAACTTAATTTTTTATAATCTCCAGACAAACTGCCTCTGCCTAAAGCGCCAGCTTTTCCAATCCCTGTTTGTAGTACAATCCTTGTGTCGTCGCCTATTTTGGGGCTTAATCTAAAATTGGCAAACACTGGAACGACTACCAGTTTATTTTCCCATTCCCAGTTTATACCCGTGTGAATTCCCAAGGCTACCCAATTATTATAATGCAAACCGTAGCCAATTTTGGCACCAAGTCCATCCGGCAAAAACCATGATTCTTTTTCTTGTGTTCGTGCGTCTGTTTCGCCCGCATCAGGATTTACTTTTAATGCCAATGTAAAGTCGTATTGCAAATAAGTAAATTTTGATTTGGTTTTCTCCTCAGATATTTCGATGCCGGAAGCAGTCTGCGAGAATGTGTTTACCGCAAATAAAAATATAAATATTATAAGTAAATTATTTTTCATCAGGTATATCGTGTAATGTCGTTTCAAACCTAACTATATCAATACCATTGATGACATTGTAATCGCCAATTTTAGTTCTTCGCAAAGCCGTTAAATGCGAACCAGAATGCATTGCTTTTCCAAAATCGTAAGCTAACGAGCGAATGTAAGTTCCTTTGCTACAAACCACTCTAAAATCTATTTCAGGTAGTGCAATACGGGTAATTTCGAATTCGTGAATGGTAGTTTTTCGGCTTTCTATTTCTACAAACTCTCCAGCGCGAGCGTGCTCATACAGTCGGATTCCGTCTTTTTTTATAGCAGAAAACACAGGTGGTTTTTGGTCTATTTCTCCTAAAAAATGTTTCACAGTTTCGTGAATCAAAACATCATCAACATGCAAAGTATCGTAAGTTTGATCGATTTCGGTTTCTAAATCATAAGACGGAGTTGTTGCTCCAATATAGAAAGTACCGGTATATTCTTTGGCTTGTCCTTGCAATTCGGTTATTCTTTTGGTGAATTTTCCTGTGCAAACCAACAACAAACCAGTGGCCAAAGGATCTAAAGTTCCAGCATGACCAATTTTAAATTTTTTAGGAAGTCCAACCTTATTGATTAAAGCATATTTCATTTTATTGACCGCTTGGAAAGAAGTCCAATGCAAAGGTTTGTCAATCAAAATGATTTGCCCATCTAAATAATCTTCGGCGGTTTTCAAGTTGGTTTATTTTAGGTATGAAAAGTAAATCAACAATGCCGTACCCATAATAATTCGGTAGTAACCCCAAGGTTTAAAACCATATTTGTTAATGATTCCAATAAAAAATTTAATTGCTATAATGGCAACAATAAAAGCTACAACATTTCCAATTAAAAACATCATAACATTGTCATGTGATTTTAGGATCAACTCATAGCCTTTCATTTGCGAAGTTTCATAAGTTTTCAGAAAAACCGAATAACAAGTAACTGCTAGCATGGTAGGAACAGCAAGAAAAAACGAAAATTCGGCTGCTGTATTGCGCGATAATCCTTGTTGCATTCCCCCAATTATGGACGCAGCAGAGCGACTTGTTCCTGGCATCATGGCGAGACATTGCCAAAAACCAATGGTCACCGCTTTTTTAATGGTAATGTCTTCTTCGCTTATAATTGTAGTTTTGTTTTTAAAAAATTGGTCAACAAAAAGCAAAACGAAACCACCAACAATTAAAACAATAGCAATGGGAATTGGGTCTCCAAGTATGGCTTCAATTTTATCGTCGAATAATTTTCCTAATACCAAAGCAGGAACTACTGCAAAAGCCAATTTGGTATAAAAGTTCATTCCGATTTTTAGTGTTGGAAAAGCCAAGAATTTCTTCCAATACAAAGCTACAACAGCTAAAATAGCTCCAAACTGAATTGAAACTTGAAAGAGTTTTACAAAATCGTCTTCTTGAATTCCAAAATAGGAACTAGTAAAAATCATGTGGGCTGTGGAGGAAACAGGAAGATATTCTGTTAATCCTTCGACAATAGCAATAATTATGGCTTGGAGTGTGTTCATATTTTGGATTTTAGATGTACTAAACTAATAATTGCAATCTGCAAACTGTATACTATTTTTTCGGGTTTTTAAGTATAGCATAAATCGTAATTCCAAAACCAATTAAAACGGTTGTTGGTGCCAATCGAATTCTTCTAAAGCTGAAAATATCTTCGTTAAATACAGTAGGGTCTTCGCTACCGCCACCAGACATCAATATAAATCCTAAAGTTATTACTGCAACACCAATAAGTAAAATGGTATAATTTACTTTCTCAAAAAGAAATTCTTGCTTTTGTTCTTTGTCTTTCATTGTATAATTTTTTTAAATCAAAATCAAAATCTAAAACCTGCAATCTAAAATCTGAAACCTGAAATCTGCAATCAATACAAATCGTCTGTTCTTAAATTCAAAAATCGTTGGGTTGCAAAATAAGTACTGATCCAAGTAATCAAAACACCTAGTCCGAAAACCAGTAATAAGACCATCGCAACCAATAATTCATCGTCAAGAATTCCTAAACCCGGAAAGTTGGTTTGAAGGTAAACTAAAACGCCAATTAGCGCAATAATAGCCAATCCTGCTCCAATCATTCCTAATTTTATACTTCTAATCACAAATGGTTTTCTAATAAAAGATTTTGTAGCACCCACCATTTGCATCGTTTTGATTATAAATCGATGAGAATAGATTGATAAACGTAAGGAACTATTAATCAATAATACCGCAATAACAGTCAAGAAACCACTGATTATTAAAATCCACATGCTTACTTTTTTGATATTGTCGTTGACTAAATTCACCAATTGTTTGTCATAAACAATATCAGCGACCATTGGGTTTTTATGCAATTGTCTTTCAATTTTTGCAATACTATCTTTTTCTACATAATCGGCTTTCAGATTGATGTCATAAGAATTTTGCAAAGGATTTGTCCCCAAGAAAGTCATAAAATCTTCGCCAATGATATCCGTATGTTGCTTTGCGGCGGCTTCTTTAGAAACGTAAACAAATGATTTAGTGAACTTAGCCATTTTCAATTCTTTAGCATAAGCTTTAAGAATAGTGTCATTTGCATCGTTTTTGAAAAATACGGTCATTGCAATTTCTTCTTTGAAATTGTTCGCCAGTTTTTGAGAATTTATAATGAAAAAGCCGAGAATTCCTAGTAGAAACAAAACTAAAAATACACTTAGTACAACTGAAAAATAAGAGGAAATCAACCTGCGTTTTTGAAATTTATCAAAGTTAGAAGCCATAGATTATTGGAATTATGGGGTAAAAATAACAAACAATTTGTTTATTTGAAGTTAATAACGCTCAAACTTTCAACTTTCGTGCAATAAATGTAGATTTGCCACTCATTTTTAGTTTGTTGTTTGTGGTTTTTGGGTTATTGATACAACTTAACATTAAAAACTTCTAACTTCTAACTTCTAACTTCTAACATTGAAATGAAATACAATCCAAACGAAATAGAAGCCAAATGGCAAAATTATTGGGCAGACAATCAAACTTTTGCAGCCGAAAACAACTCCGAAAAGCCTAAATATTATGTTTTGGATATGTTTCCTTATCCATCTGGTGCTGGATTGCACGTGGGGCATCCGCTAGGTTACATCGCTTCGGATGTGTATTCGAGATATAAAAGACATCGCGGTTTTAATGTTTTGCATCCAATGGGTTACGACAGTTTTGGATTACCAGCTGAACAATATGCGATACAAACTGGTCAGCGACCAGAAGACACAACTTCGGTAAATATTGACGGAGGTGTTGACAAAGAAGGAAATAAAATTGCAGGTTATCGCAAACAATTGGATAAAATAGGGTTTTCATTCGATTGGAGTCGCGAAGTGCGCACTTCGAATCCGGATTATTACAAGCACACACAGTGGATTTTCATTCAATTATTCAATTCTTGGTACAATAAAAATACCGACAAAGCCGAAGATATTTCGACTTTGGTTTCCATTTTTGAAACAGATGG
>CAMCTL010000164.1 GCA_945878515.1 Flavobacterium psychrophilum
ATGGTAAATGTTCCTCCTGTCATATCGTCAACGGTAATTTGCCCGTCTCTTGCTTTGATTGCTAATCTTTTGATCTCAGCTTCAATTCCACGAAACGATAAGTTTTCGGCATTTCGAACCACAGGAACCATCAATCCTTTTGGACCAGAAACTGCAATCGAAATGTCGCAAAAATCATAAGCAATCTTATAATCGCCATCCATCATTGAATTTACGTCAGGATATAATGCTAAAGCTCTTGTTACCGCTTTTGTAAAAAACGACATATATCCTAAACCTAGTCCACCGTGTTTTGCTTTGAACGCATCTTTGAATTCGTTGCGCAAATTATTGATTGGCGTCATGTTTACTTCGTTGAAAGTAGTTAACATGGCGGTATCGTTTTTGGCTGCGACCAATCTTTCGGCTACTTTACGACGCAACATTGATAATTTGGTGCGTTCAGAACCACGGTTTCCACCTGTTGGAGTTCCCATTGATGGAACAGCATTTATAGCGTCATCTTTAGTAATTCTTCCGTCTTTTCCTGTTCCAACAATATCAGCAGTTTGAATGTTTTTTTCGTCCAATATTTTTCTTGCTGCCGGTGATGGAGTTCCGGATGCGTAAGATGTTGGTGCTACGGGAGCAACCACTTTTACTTCTTCTTTCTTAACCTCAACAATTTTTGTTTCTTCTTTTTTTACTTCAGCAACTTTTTCAGCAGCTTCTTCTTTTGGAGCTTGCTCCCCCTTTGGGGGCTGGGGGGCTTCGGTATCGATATGACACACAATGGCACCAACGGCAACTGTGTCTCCCTCTTCTGCTTTTAGTGAAATAATTCCGCTGGCTTCTGCTGGTAATTCTAGTGTTGCTTTGTCTGAATCAACCTCGGCAATAGCTTGATCTTTTTCTACGTAATCGCCGTCTTTTACCAACCAAGTTGCAATTTCAACTTCTTTTATAGATTCCCCTGGAGATGGGACTTTCATTTCTAAAATCATCTTATTTATATTAAATTATGAATCTTAAATATTTTTATTTTAACGAACAAAATCTTTCTCAAATACCATTTTTATCGCTCTTGCGTGACGATTTTTAGATCTTGTATAACTTCCTGACGCTGATGCCGAGGAAACTCTTAATGAAGCCAATCTCCATTGTACCAAATTGAAATTCATCAACATATAGCCATAAGCACCCATGTTTTTTGGCTCTTCTTGTGCCCAAACATAATCATCTACATTTGGATATTTCGCTATAATTTCTTTTAATTGATCAATAGGTAATGGAAATAATTGTTCTATTCTCACTACAGCCACATCTTTTCTACCTCTAATTTCTCGCTCGGCGGTAATGTCATAATAGAATTTTCCAGTGCAAAAAACTATGGTTTTTACATCAGCTTTGTTTACTAATGCATCATCAATTGTTTCTTGGAAAGAACCGTTTTCTAATTCTTCGATAGTTGAAACGACTCTTGGATCACGAAGTAAACTTTTTGGTGTAAAGACAATCAGTGGTTTACGGAATTTTGCTTTCATTTGTCTTCTCAACAAGTGAAAGAAATTGGCTGGCGTTGTACAATCGGCTACATACATATTTTGTCTAGCGCAAAGTTGTAAGTAACGTTCCATTCTTCCTGATGAATGTTCGGCACCTTGACCTTCGTAACCGTGCGGCAATAACAAAACAATTCCGTTTTGGTTGTTCCATTTGTCCTCTCCACAAGAAATGTATTGATCAATCATAATTTGGGCACCGTTAGAAAAATCGCCAAATTGTGCTTCCCAAATAGTCAGTGAATTTGGATTTGTTAGGGCATATCCATAATCAAAACCTAAAACTCCATATTCGGACAACAATGAGTTGAACGCATTGAATTTTCCTTTTTTTCCTTCCAAGCTGTTAATTAAAACCACTTCTTCTTCTGAATCTTCTACTTTGACTACAGCGTGTCGGTGTGAAAAAGTACCACGTTCTACATCTTGACCTGAAATTCGAACATCAAAACCTTCTCTTAACAACGAACCATAAGCTAGATGTTCGGCCATTGCCCAATCTAGTTGGTTGGTTTCAAAGAACATTGTTTTTCTATCGTTAATTAGTTTTTGAATTTTACTAATGAATTTTTTATCGGTAGGTAAGTTACAAATGGCATTGGCAACAGCCGTCAGTCCTTCTTTTGGATAAGAAGTATCTACTTTTGTAAGCATTTGCGATATGCCAGCATTTTCAAAACCTTTCCATTCATTTTGTAAAAAAGGAGTAATTATGGTCAATTCTTTTTTGCGTGATTCTTCTAAATTGACTTCTAAACCATCCTTGTATTTTTTTTCTAATTCTTTTACATAAGCGTTGTCAATTACGCCTTCTGCCAATAATTTTTCAGCATAAATATCTCTAGGATTTTTATGTTTGGCAATTATTTTATACAAAATGGGTTGTGTAAAGCGAGGTTCGTCGCCTTCGTTGTGACCATATTTTCTGTAGCCTAACAAGTCTATGAAAACGTCACGACCAAAATGCATTCTGAAATCAAGCGCAAAGGACATGGCGTGTACAACGGCTTCCGCATCATCGGCATTTACGTGCAAAACTGGGGAAAGAGTAACTTTTGCAACATCTGTACAATAAGTTGAAGAACGAGCATCAAGATAATTTGTTGTAAAACCCACTTGATTGTTGATGACAACGTGAATGGTTCCGCCAGTTTTATAACCATCTAATTGCGACATTTGAATGATTTCGTATAAAATTCCTTGACCTGCAATTGCAGCATCTCCGTGAACGGCAATGGGCAATACTTTAGAAAAATCATTTGGGAAATATTTGTCTTGTTGTGCTCTGGTTATTCCTTCTATTACAGCTCCTACGGTTTCTAAATGCGAAGGATTTGGTGCTAAATTAATCGTTATAGTTTTTCCTGAAGTGGTAACTTTTTCGGCACTTAATCCCAAATGGTATTTTACGTCACCATCAAAATACTCTTGATCGTTGTAATCTTTTCCATCAAATTCACTAAAAATATCTTGAGTAGATTTTCCGAAAATATTAGCCAAAACATTCAAACGACCACGGTGCGCCATTCCCATTACGAAATGTTCAACGCCTTTTTCAGCGGCTTGTTCTATCAAAGCGTCTAAAGCAGGAATAATAGATTCTCCACCTTCAAGAGAAAAACGTTTTTGTCCAACATATTTGGTGTGCAAGAAATTTTCGAACGACACCGCTTGGTTAAGTTTGTGAAGAATTGCTTTTTTCTTTTCAATCGAAAAATTAGGTTGATTGTCGTTATGTCCAATTTTACTTTGAATCCATTTAATATCGTTTGGATTACGAATATACATATATTCAACACCGATTGATTGGCAATAAATTTTATCTAAATGGCCTAAAATTTCAGCCAAACTGCAAGGTTCAATTTTGATGATTCTAGCGGCATCAAAAACCAAAGGCAAATCCGCTTTAGAAAGTCCAAAATTCTCTATGTCTAATGTTGGTGAATAGGTTCTTCGTTTGTGAACAGGATTGGTTCTAGTAAACAAATGCCCACGGCTTCTATAAGCATCAATTAATTTAATAACATTAAATTCTTTCAGAAGTTTATCCGTTCCAGAATTATTTTCTTGTGTAACGGGTGTTTTTATTTCTAGTTGAGCAGTTTGATTTTCTTTGTTGTAAGTTGCCATTCCAAAGTCGAAACCTTGAAAAAAACCTCTCCAACTGGGCTCAACGCTATCTGGATTTTCTAAATATTGATCGTATAATTGTGCAAAAAATTCGGTGTGTGCTGCGTTTAAAAATGAAAACCTATCCATAATTTTATAAAATATGCTTTTTTGTTAAAAATAGTTTGGCAAAAGTACAATAAATCAATACACTTGCTGTATTTTTTTTAAGTACTTTTACGTAATAATTTGTTAAATTAATCATTAAATTATGCTAAAAACCAGTCCTTTTTCAGAATTTAAACCATTATTAATATTAATTTTTGTGGTAACCTTTAATTCGATCATAGCACAAGAATCATCAGCTTTGTCAAAAACAAAGAGTGATTTTTGGCAAAATGTGCAATTTGGTGGCGGTATTGGATTAGGCATTTCTTCTGGTTATACTGATGTTTTTTTGGCACCAAGTGCTATCTATAATGTAAATTCAATCGTTGCATTTGGTGCTGGATTAAATTTGAACTATGTAGCTTTATCAAACTATTATTCTTCACTAACTTATGGAATAAGCACTCTTGTTTTGATAAATCCTATCCCTGAAATTCAGTTTTCAGTGGGCTTGAATCCATCTCGTGTCAATTATCAAGAAAAAAATTATGGTAACTACTCTGAAAATTTCTGGGAAACAAGTCTGATTCTTGGTGCTGGTTATCGCAATGGAAATGTGACAATTGGTATTGGTTACAATGTTTTGCAAAATGACCGATATGACGCTGAGCCTTTTGTGCCCTTTGTTAGAGCCTATTTTTAATTCTTTTGCTAGATATAACCAGTTTGTTTAAATTCTTCAACGAAATTTATTCCGAAACCATACTTTTTGCCATTCTCTTTTTAAAATCAAAAACACAACATTTTCGGCCAGAATTACTAAGTCTGAACCATTGAGTTTCTTTATTTCATCTTCGGAAACATCAATTATATATAGCAAATTTAAATATTCGGCAAATTTGTAGTTAATCATTCTGTAAATTTTCTCGTGCAATTGAATTTTTAGTTCTTCGGGCGAGATGCTCTTCGGGAAATCAATTCCTTCGTTGGCCAAATTGAAATCCTTATTGATTTGCTCAATCAGTTTTAAGTATAAAGCCTCTTTTTGCGCTTCTTGAAACAGCAAATCTACATTTATTGGGGTGATGTACATAATTTAATTTTAAATAGCAATTTCAACATTAACATTGATTTTTGACATCGCCTTCTATGAGATTTTTATTTTCTTTGAATTTCCACTTATTCACAATTTTTACCAAAAGAACATCGCCTCCTATATATATAGAAACAGCTCCCATTGGCGGATTTACAGCTGGAATTACTCCAAAAGTCTTGGGCTTCCATATCCAACATTGAAAATAGGTGCCCACTAATTCAGTATATATCACACAAAGGGCAATGAAAAAATACAAGTTTTGCCATTTTTTTCTCTTTAGAAGCAAAAAGAAAAAGACACCAAAAATCAAAGTGAAAATATCATTCAGAAAAATTACAACAGATAGAAACAATAGCAAAAATCCAATGCCAAAATATTTTTTTAGGAATTTACCTTTCGTAATTGCCCAATTTGTTTCAGTAAAAACAAAACCCGTAGCATAAACAACGGCGTGGCCTACAGGAACATAAAGCGGAATTGCATCCGTTCTATAATCGTACATTCCGAGTATAGTGGAAAAGATTAACTCTCCAATATAGGAAAGAAAAACCATTACAAACATCAATTTCCTGAGATAAGCATTGGAAAACCAAAAGAAAGCAGAAAAATAAATAATCACTAACAGGTTTGTGATTTGCCTTGCATCAAAATAATTTTCTTTAAATAAAACGCTGTCAAACCCTAAAGCAACTAGCACAAAAAGAGGAAAAAAAACAGCAAAATACAATTGCTTTTTGGCACAATGCGCTTTGTCGTTAAAGAAAATGGAGTTCATAAATACAAATTTTTACGCTGTGCGGCTCATCAAATTTTCTCCAAAATCTTTTAGCATTGCTTTTTTATCTTTTGGAATGTCTAATTTTTCAAGCGTTTCAAAAGCTTTTACAGTAAATTCCTGAATGGCTTTTTGGGTTGCTGCAGAAGCTCCTGTGGCATTGAACAGCTCTTTTACAATCTTAATTTTGTTGCAATTATCTTCGGCTCTAACTGAAAATAATTTTGTTAATATTTCCATGTCTTCATCAGTAGAAAATTCTAATGCTTTGAGGTACAAATACGTTTTCTTATTTTCGATAATATCGCCACCTACTTGTTTTCCAAAGGTTTCTGGATCTCCAAAAGCATCTAAATAATCATCCTGTAGTTGAAAAGCCAATCCTAGATTGAGTCCAAAATCATATATTAATTTAGAATTTTCTTTGGAAGTCTGTGCGATTATTGCACCCATTTTCATTGCTGCAGCAACAAGGACAGCGGTTTTATACTCAATCATTTTCAAGTATTCTGGAATTGTGACATCGTTTCGGGTTTCAAAATCAACATCATATTGTTGGCCTTCGCAAACTTCGAGAGCAGTTTTGCTAAACAATTTAGCTAATTTTCGAAACGTTTTGGGTTGGTATTTTTCGAAATATTGGTAAGCCAAAATCAACATCGCATCGCCAGAAAGAATTCCTGTATTAACATTCCATTTTTCGTGAACAGTAATTTTTCCTCTTCTTAAAGGCGCATCGTCCATAATGTCATCGTGAACAAGAGAAAAATTATGAAAAACCTCAACCGCCATTGCTGCGGGCAAAGCCAATTTGTAATCGACATCAAAAATATCGGCAGTCATTAAAGTTAAGATGGGACGCAATCTTTTACCACCTAATTCTAATATGTAATCTATTGGTTGATAAAGATTCGCTGGCTCTTTATTGAAATTTTGACCTTCTAAATAGTGTAAAAATTGTACTTGATATTCGTTTATGGGAAGCATTAATTTTAGTTTAAAGTTCAGGTTTAACTTTTACAAAGTAAATTAAAAAACGGGAGAACTTTGAATGAGAAGCAATTTTTTTAAAAATACTTTGGAAACTATTTTGGTATTTAAAGTTTCCGCATTATATTTGCAGCCGATTATGCATCCATAATGGACGCATGTTCGAATAAAAAGAAAATTATGGCTACAAAATGGACTATTGATTCCAAGCAATCCGACGTGTTAATCAAAATGAAAGCTGCTACAATTACGTATCTTGGAGGTACAACGAATCACTTTGATGGTTATGTTTCTCTTGAAGAAGACCAAATTGAGGATGCATCTATAGAATTTTTTTTAGATAGCAATACAATTACGTCTCAAAAAAGTACAGCATCTATTCAAACAGAAAATAATATTGTGTCGAAGAAAAAGCCATTTATTCGATTCAAATCGACTTCTTTTCAAAAAATAAGGAACAATAT
>CAMCTL010000165.1 GCA_945878515.1 Flavobacterium psychrophilum
AGTAACATTATGATGATTATTGTAAAAGAACGAACTAAAGAAATTGGTATTCGAAAAGCACTTGGGGCTTCTCCAGTTTCCATTATAACAATGATTTTGCATGAATCTATATTTATAACTATTGTTTCTGGTTTTATGGGTCTTTTGACTGGTTTGTCGCTGCTTGAATTTTTTGGGCCTCAGGCTGAAAGCGAATATTTTAGGAATCCACAAGTAGATTTTACTGTAGCCATTTCAACATTGATTATTTTAGTAATTGCAGGAGCTTTGGCAGGATTTTTCCCTGCTTATCGCGCTGCAAAAATTAGACCTATTGTAGCACTTAGAGACGAATAATTATGTTTGATAGAGAAAAATGGAATGAAATTTTAGAGGCATTAACTGCCAATACCTTTCGAACGCTAATGACGGCCTTTGGAGTGTTTTGGGGTATTTTTATTTTGGTGATTTTGTTGGCCGCTTCTAACGGATTGGAAAACGGCGTAAAAAAAGGATTTGATGGAATTGCAACAAACACAATGTTTATGTGGACACAAGGCGTTTCAAAAGCGTACAAAGGTTTACCTAAAAACAGACAATTCGAATTCAGAAACAATGATGTAGATGCCTTAAAACAAAAATTTCCCGATTTATTATATGTTTCTCCACGCAATCAATTGGGCGATTTTAATGGAGTAAGTAACGTAATTCGAGGAACCAAAACAGGAGCTTATACCATTTATGGGGATTATCCAGAGCTAATCAAACAAGAGCAAATGGAAATCATTAAAGGCCGATTTGTGAATCAACAAGATATTCTTTTCAGACGTAAAGTTGTAATTATTGGTAGTGGTGTTATTGCTGAATTGTACAATAATGCAGAGGAAGTTATAGGAACATACATTAAAATTAATGGCGTAAATTTTATGGTAGTTGGCGTATATAAAGCCAAAGGCAATGACGGAGGCAATGCTGAATCTGCCCAAAAAAATATTTTCATTCCGTTTACAACATTTCAACAGGCTTTTAATTTTGGAGATCGAGTAGGCTGGATGGCACTTACCGCCAAAGAAGATGCTTCTATTACGGCGCTAAAACCGGGAATTTTAGCCTTTATGAGAGAAAGACATACTATTCATCCTGACGATGAAAGAGCGGTAGGTAACTTTGATTTGTTCGAAGAATTTCAAAAAGTGCAACAATTGTTCATGGTGCTAAAATTTATTGCCTATTTTGTTGGAACATTAGTTTTGCTTTCAGGTGTAATTGGAATATCCAATATTATGTTGATAGTAGTCAAAGAAAGAACCAAAGAAATTGGAATTCGTCGAGCATTAGGAGCAACTCCAGGTGCTATTCGATCGCAAATATTATCAGAAGCCATCTTTTTAACCATAATTGCTGGGATGTTCGGAATAGCGGTTGCAACAGGATTATTGGCAATATTAAATATGGTTTTATCATCAATGCCTACCGACGGAATGATGTTTATCAATCCAAGCGTTGATTTGACAGTAGTTTTTGTTGCTTTACTTATATTAGTTGGCTCTGGATTATTGGCTGGACTAATTCCCGCACAAACTGCCATAAATGTTAAACCAATAGATGCTTTACGAACAGAATAGAAAATCAATCAAAATCAATAATAATCGACTAAAAATAGTAAAATGAAAAAAGGAGTAACCATAACTGTATTAATTTTAATAGCAATAGTTTTTTTCGGAGCTTTGTATTATTTGTATGCCAAAAACCAAGAATCACCCATCGTTTTTGAAACCGATAAAGTAGAAACCAAAACAATTATTAAAAGCACTCTTGCAACAGGGAATATAGTTCCTGATGAAGAAGTATTGATCAAACCTAATATTTCTGGTATAATTGAAGCGGTTTATATCAAGGCTGGCGAATCAGTAAAAGCTGGCGATATGATTGCTAAGATAAAAGTAGTTGCCAATGTTTCAAATTTGAGCAACACTCAAAATCAAGTTCAAACAGCCAAAATAAACTTGGAAAATCAAGAGAAATTATACCAAAGGCAAAAAACTTTATTCGATAAAGGTGTTATTTCTGCCAATGATTTTGATGCAGCTCAAGTGGCTTACAAACAGGCCAAGCAAAATTATTCAGCTTCGCAACAGGATTATGATATTGCAAAAACAGGCACAACATCTGGACTTGGAAATTATGCCAACACCACTATTCGTTCTACTGTAACCGGAATGGTACTTGATGTTCCTGTAAAAGTCGGTAACCAAGTGATTGAAAGTAATAATTTCAACGAGGGAACTACAATAGCCAGTGTTGCCGATATTGGTAAAATGATTTTTGTAGGTAAAGTCGATGAATCTGAAGTGGGTAAAATAGAGCTGAATATGCCTATCGAAATTACTGTTGGCGCTATCGAAAACAAAAAATTTGAAGCTGTTTTAACCTATATTGCTCCGAAAGGTAAAACCGAAAATGGTGCTATTCAATTTGAAATTAAAGCAACTTTAACCAACAGAGACAACACTTTTATCAGAGCTGGATTGAGTGCAAATGCTTCGATTATTTTAGAAAAAGCTGATAAAGTTCAAGCGTTGAAAGAATCTTTAATTCAATTTGACAAAAAAACACAAAAACCTTATGTAGAGATTGAAACTGGAAAACAAAAGTTTCAAAGAAAAGATATTGTTCTAGGAGTTAGCGACGGAATTTATGTACAAGTAAAAAGCGGACTTAAATCTACCGATAAAATTAAAGTTTGGAATCAAGGTTTGAAAACTGATGAACCAAAACAATAGACTTTTCTCCTAAAACAAATTGAATTTAAAATAATTGTAAAATTAGTGTAGTATCTTTGCTATGCTTTCATTCAAATAATATGAAAAAAATTAATTATTTCTCACTCGTTATCATCCTGTTGTTTAGTCTTTCGATTGAGGCTCAAACAAAAAAATGGACTTTAGAAGAATGTGTAAAATATGCTATCGATAACAATATTTCCATCAAGCAAGTCGAATTAGACACAAAAACTGCCGATATCGACAAGAAAGCTGCAAAAGGAAATTTTTTGCCTTCGCTAAATGCTAATGGTTCTCATTCTTGGAATATTGGTTTAAATCAGGATATTACAACTGGTTTGTTGCGGAATCAAACTACACAATTTACCGCTGCTGGGGCAAATGTGGGAGTTGATATTTATAGAGGTATGCAAAATCAAAACACACTTCGTCGAGCCAATCTTTCTATTGTGGCAGCCAAATATCAGTTGACAAAAATGAAAGAAGACATTGCGCTGAATGTTGCCAATGCTTTTTTGCAAGTTTTGTTTAATAAAGAGAATTTGAAAGTACAAAAAGATCAAAAAGCAAATAACGAAAAACAACTAGCTCGTTCGGAAGAATTGGTAAAAGCCGGTTCTGTGCCAAGAGGCGATTTGTTAGACATAAAAGCAACATTAGCTGCAAACAATCAAAATGTAGTGGCTGCAGAAAATGCTTTGTTGATTTCAAAATTGAGTTTGGCTCAATTGTTACAACTCAAAGAGTTTTATGATTTTGATGTCACAGATGATACTTCGGCTAAAGACGAAAATAAAATCTTGTCCCAAACTCCAAATTCAATTTATGATAAAGCAAAAGAACTAAGAACTGAACTCAAAATAGCAAAAACCAATTTAGAAATTTCAGAAAAAAATGTCGAGATTGCAAAAGGTGCTTTCCAGCCAACATTACAAGGTTTTTATAATTTTAATAGTCGTGTTTCGTACGCAGATGTGCCTTTGTTTGATAGTACAGGCAAAATAATCGGTACACAGGCACCACCTTCGTTTTTTAGTCAGTTTGGTGACAACAAGGGTCAGTCTTTTGGAGCCCAGATATCAATTCCAATTTTTAATGGTTGGTCAGTAAAAAATAATGTAGAACGTTCGAAAGTAAATTTAGAAAAATCAAAAATTGCAGTCGAGCAAGAAGAATTAACTTTGCAAAGAAATGTTTTTACAGCTTTTACAGATGCCAAAGGTGGTTTGAACGCTTATGAATCTGCCATTACAGCTGTAGAGGCAAGAGAAGAAGCTTTTAAGTACGCCAAAGAAAGATATGCAGTAGGAATGATGAATTCTTTCGATTTCAATCAGTCACAAACTTTGCTTTCTAATGCACAATCGGAAGTATTGAGAACCAAATACGATTACATTTTTAAAATCAAAATCTTAGAATTCTATTTTGGAATTCCAATTATCAAAAACTAAATTATTATGTCTAAAAAAACAATTTATATACTAGTAGGTGTTGCAGTTGCCATAATTGCATTATTAATAATACTTTCGAAATCAGGTGTTATTGGCAATAAAGACAAAGGAAAATCAGTAGAAATTGCTAATATTAATTCCACAACAATTGTTGAAACCGTTTCGGCAACTGGGAAAATTCAACCAGAAATTGAAGTGAAAATTTCCTCAGAAGTGTCTGGTGAAATTATTGCTTTGAACGTAATTGAAGGACAAGTGGTGAAGAAAGGCGATTTATTAGTAAAAATAAATCCAGATTTATACACTTCGGGCTACAATCGTACTTTGTCTAATTTATCTGGAACTAAAGCAAATTTAAGTCAAGCCGATGCTTCGTTCAAAGAAGCCCAAGCCAATTACGATAGAAACAAAACCTTGTTCGACAAAGGAATTATTTCCAAGTCGGATTGGGACAAATCTATCGCTACTTTTGAAGTAGCTAAAGCCAACAAACAATCGGCTTATTTCAATGTGCAAAGTGCTTCGGCAACCGTAAATGAAGCCAAAGACAATCTAGGTAGAACTACAATTTATGCACCAGCCGATGGAACAATTTCAGTATTAAATGTAGAATTGGGTGAAAGAGTTTTAGGAACCCAACAAATGGCTGGAACCGAAATTCTTCGTGTGGCCAACCTAAATAATATGGAAGTAGAAGTCGATGTGAACGAAAATGACATCGTAAAAATAAAAGTGGGCAATGAAGCCAATGTTGAGGTTGACGCTTATTTGAAAAAACAATTCAAAGGGATTGTAACGAGTATTTCCAATTCGGCTAGTTCTACTTTGACAGCGGATCAAGTCACCAATTTTAAAGTTAAAATTAGAATTCTTAAAGAATCCTATCAAGATTTATTAGAAGGAAAACCAGCAACATATTCCCCTTTTAGACCTGGAATGACAGCCACCGTTGATATCATTACCAAAACTAGAGCCAATGTTCTGTCTGTGCCAATTAGTTCAGTAGTCGTAAAATCAGACACAACAGCCGTAAAAGGATTTAAGGTAGAAGATGAAGACGAGAAAAAAGCAGCTCCAAAAAGCGATAAAAAACTAGAATGTGTTTTTGTAAAAGTAGGAGATAAAGCCAAAATCCGAATCATTAAAACTGGAATCCAAGACGATACGAATATTGAAGTAATCTCTGGACTTAAAAAAGGAGATGTTGTTATCACTGGACCATATTCTACGGTTTCAAAAGATTTGAATTCGGGCGATAAGGTAACTACAGATAAAGCGGAAGAGAAAAAATAGTGTTCAGTAATCAGTTTTTAGTGTTCAGTTCTAAGAATCTAAAATCTAAAATCTAAAATCTAAAATTGCCTTACATTCTCAACATCGAAACCGCTACCAAGAATTGTTCTGTTGCGTTGGCAAAAGACGGAAAAACAGTGCTGTGCAAAGAAATTGCCGAAGAAGGTTATTCCCATGCAGAACGATTGCATGTTTTTATCGAAGAAATAATCAAAGAGGCTCAAATAACCTTCAAAGATTTATCTGCAATTGCTGTGAGTCAAGGTCCAGGTTCTTACACCGGATTGCGCATTGGTGTTTCTGCAGCAAAAGGCCTGTGTTTTGCCTTGGATATTCCATTGATCGCGGTTGATACTTTACAAGTTTTAGCGTCGCAAGTCAAGCTTTCCACCGGATTAATAATTCCTATGCTAGACGCTAGAAGGATGGAAGTTTACAGCGCTATTTTTACGCCAAACTACGAAAATAAAAGAGCTGTTCAAGCCGAAATCATCACCGATAATTCTTTCGAAGATTTACAAGAAACACTTTATTTTGTGGGTGATTGCGCAGAGAAATGCAAATCAGTTTTAACCAAGGACAACTTTGTTTTCTTGGGCGACATCAAATACCCTTCTGCAGAGGAAATGAGTTTTCTTAGTTTCGAAAAATATAAAAACAACGACTTTGTAGATGTCGCTTATTTTGAACCCTATTATTTAAAGGATTTTATGGTAACAATGCCAAAAAACAAGGATAACTAGAACATTTTTCGCCAAATACACAAAGTTTAAAATGAATTAACAGAAGTGAAATCTAAATTATTTCGTGGTTTAGTTAGCTTTGAAAACGATATTCTAGCTGAATTAAAAATTATAATAAAATAAATGATCCAATGACAATTCCTTCTTTTTTAGAAAAATTAAAACAAGCACCAAATACAATTACATTTCCAGAAACCATTGCGGTTATTGAGGAAAATTACGATTTTACACCGACGGCTTTCAATAATGGAACACAACACAATGCCGCAGGAGAAAACTCAGGTTCTTGCAAGTTATTTGCTTTTGCCCAATTGCAAAACTTGTCACAAGCCGAAACACTAGCTTGTTTTGGAGCCTATTATTTTGAAGAAGTATTGGAAAATCCAGAAGGAACAAACCATCAAAACATTCGTAATTTCATAAAATCAGGTTGGGACGGAATTCAATTTGAAGGAGAAGCTTTGACATTAAAAGCTTAATGTTTTAGCCACAGATGACACGGATTAAACTGATTTTCACTGATTTCTTTGTGAAATTCCTGCCTTTTTTGTGAACTTTGTGGTTAATATTTTTCTTAAATGACCTTATATGCCTTATATGGTCAAATAATCTCCAAATCCACAAACGAAAAGGTGTTTCCACTAAACAATCCTTTATCGGATAATTTCAAATCGGGAATTACCAATAAAGCCATAAACGAAAGCGTCATAAAAGGAGCTTTCAAATTACTGCCCAGTTCTTTCGCCATCGCATCAATTTCTTGGTATAATTTTCCGGTTTCCCAGCCGTTTTTATCGCTCATAATTCCTGCAACAGGCAAAGCCAACAT
>CAMCTL010000166.1 GCA_945878515.1 Flavobacterium psychrophilum
TCAATTATGGTGAAAAAGAAGTCAATTTAAAGGAATTTGAATCTTGTATTTTCAATAATTGTGATTTTTCGCAATGCAATTTTATTGGTGTAGTTTTTATCGATTGTACTTTTAACGATTGTTTTTTTAACGATGCCAAAATCAATCACGTAGCACTTAGAGGCGTATTTTTCAATCGTTGCAAAATAGAAAATGTTAATTTTGCAATGAGCGATAAACTCATTTTTGAAGTTCATTTCAAGGAATGTCATTTGGATTTCTCCAAATTTTATACGTTGAAATTAAAAAAAACCACGTTCATAGATTGCAGTCTTGTTGCTGTCGATTTTATGAGTGCCAATATTACAGAAGTTGTTTTTGATAACTGTGATTTACACCGTTCTGAATTTACAAATGCCAATGCTACTAAGGCAAATTTCAAAACCAGTTACAACTACACTATCGACCCAACCAAAACCAAGATCAAGAAAGCCACCTTTTCGTTGGAAGAAGTAAAAGGGTTGCTATTTAAACACGAACTTGTCATAACCTAGGCATTAAGAATTGTATAATGGCGTGTTGTATATTGTAAAATTACCAATAATTACAATGCTTTCAGAAGAAATAAAAACGACATTGTTTTAAGTACGATACCCAATTACTTCAAAGCTAAAGATTTTGACAACAATCTCTTCAGCCAAAATCCAACCACCAACGCAACAATTAATAAAATAGAAAACAGATAAAAAATAGTGATTTCAGCACTCAAACCCAACAATAATGGCCCTGCAAAGGCAGCTGCAGACCAAGCTGTTAATATATAACCCAAAACTTGTCCGTATTTTTCAGTTCCATAAATGCTTTTTACAAAAGAAGGCATAGTAGCAAAACCAGCACCATAACCCGCAATAATTACATAAGTCAAGATTTGAAAAGAAATCGCATTATTAGAAAAACTAGGAATCAAAGCAAAACAAACCACGTTGATTCCGATAAAAAGCATAAAAGTGGTCCAACAACCAATTTTATCTGAAATACTAGACCAAAATAAACGTCCCAATCCATTAAACAAACCAATGATTGCGACAAACATCGTGGCTTGTGCTGCTGACATTCCCACCACTTCTTGTCCTAAAATAGCCGCTTTAGAGATGATAGCTATTCCGCCACAAACATTTAAAAATAACAACAACCAAAGCGCCATAAAACGTTTGTCGGTTAGGATTTCTTTTGGAGTTAAATCAATGTTAGCGTGTTGTGCTGTGTTTGTACTTTCGGGATTTGCCAAATACAAAGCACTTAAAAGCATACAAATTCCATAGCCAATCCCTAATGCGGCAAAAGCGCCTGACAATCCTATTGAGGTGATTAATGGTCCAATTAAAAACGAAGCCAACAAAGATCCTAATGCAAAAGACATGATGATTATTCCAGAAGCTAATCCGGGTTTATCGGGAAACCATTTTACAACAGTATAAACTGGAACCACGTAACCAAATCCTAAACCAACGCCTTGCAAAACGCCAAAAGTAAAGTAAAACAAGTAGATATTACCGATATTCACAGCATAAGCACTACCTAATAATCCTATGGTTAAAAATAATGTTGCCAATAATCCCGCTTTGGTCGGTCCTACTTTTTGGGCAAACTTCCCCATAAAAGCGGCTGTCAATCCTAAAAAACAAATCGCTAAACTAAAACCTGTTTTGGTATCGTGAGCATCCCAATTTAATTCATTAGACAATGGCTCAATCCATTTGCTATATGCATATATAGAACCTATAGACAGTTGCATAATCATTCCTGCCAATACGATTAAATACTTATTCTTTTTCATTTTTCTATCAAATCTGAATTTATTTTATGGTAACGTTATCCAAATACAAACTAAAAATGGCTCTGGCATTTTCTAAGGCTTCGGTGGTTGGCGATGGTGTTTCTGCTAGCACATACTCCATATTTAGCAATTCCCATTTGTGTTTTCCCATTTGGTGGAACGGAATAATTTCGACTCTTTTTAGTGTTTTATAGGTCGAAAAATGTTTTGCCCATTCGTGTAAATATTCCTCTTGATCTGTCCATCCGGGAACAAAAACATAACGCAACCACATTGGTTTTCCTGAGTCTTCTCGGTACTCTGCAATTTTTAAAGTAGTGGTATTGTTTAAACTGGTGAGCTTTTTGTGCCATTCTGGATTGATGTGTTTTACATCTAAAAGCAACAAATCGGTTCGGTCTAAAAGTTCTTTGGTATTATCATCTAAAACTCGTCCATTGGAATCCAAACATGTATTGATTCCTTCTTGGTGCAAACGATCGAAAAAATGAATTAATTTGGCTCTTTGCAACAAAGGTTCGCCACCAGAAACGGTTACTCCTCCTTCTTTTTTAAAATAAGCTTTTTGCTTTACTGCTTTGGCAACCAATTCATCTATAGTGACCAATGTCCCACCATGAATGTCTAGCGAATCGGGATTTTGACAATACAAACAACGAAATTGACACCCTTGAACAAATACCACCATTCGAATTCCTGGACCATCGTGAGTGCCAAATGTTTCCAACGAATGAATTCTCAATAAATCAATTTCAGATTCGTTTATTAAATGGGTATCTTGTTCAGGGAAATACATAATTCGTTGCGTTAATTGATGAATGCTAATTAGTTTTAATTTTACTGGAATATAAAACTGTTCCTTTCAGTCTATTCGAGCGATTTTGAACAGTAATGCGACAGCTTTACAATTAAAAATTGTATCAAGAAGCTTTTCAGAATTGGAGTTCTCGATACATTTTATTAAAAAAAGCTATCGCATTTTTTAATAAAACACTCGAACAGACGCACAAAGCTAGATTACTATTTCCCAGTAAATTAAGACCTAAATGATATTATAAATTCTATTTCCTTAAGTAAAAAATTAAAGAAATAGAATTTATAAATTAGGCTGCTAATTTGAAATTACATTGTGCTGTGGAATGTTCTATTAATCACTTCCAATTGATGCGCTTTAGACAAACGTACAAAATTTACAGCGTAACCCGAAACACGAATAGTCAATTGCGGATAATTCTCCGGATGATTGTAAGCATCTAGCAAGGTTTCTCTGTTTAGGATATTCACATTCAAATGGTGGGCATTTTTTCCAAAATAAGCATCCAATGTAGTAGTCAAATTACTCACTTGCTCATCTAAATTGTTTCCTAAAGATTTTGGAATCATCGTGAAAGTATAAGAAATTCCATCTTGTGCATCGTTATAATTCAATTTACTAACGGAGTTCAAAGAAGCAATCGCACCATTTTCATCTCGTCCGTGCATTGGATTGGCTCCAGGAGCAAAAGCCTCGCCAGATTTACGACCATCAGGAGTTGCTCCTGTATTTGTACCATACATCACATTGGAAGTAATGGTCAATAACGAAAGTGTAGGTGTTGAATTTTTATATGTGGCATGTTTTCTCAACTCATCGATAAAGATTTTGGTCACTTCCTGAGCAATTGTATCTACTCTATCGTCATCATTACCAAATTTTGGGAAATCACCTTCTATTTTAAAATCTGAGGTCAATCCGTATTTGTTTCGAATTGGAGTTACTTTAGCATATTTAATAGCCGAAAGTGAATCGGCAATAATTGAAATTCCTGCAGCACCATAAGCAATATCGATATTTGGATTACTATCGATTAACGACATTTGAGCTCTTTCATAATAATATTTATCGTGCATAAAATGAATGATATACATTGATTTTGCATATACACGAGCTACTTCGGCCAATGTTTTCTTGAACGATTTCATTACCGTATCATAATCTAAAACCTCATCATCCATTTCAGAAATTCCACTTACCACTTGAACCCCTTCGGCTTCTTCTCTACCGCCATTCAATGACAATAAAAGCGCTTTAGGCAAATTGGCACGAGCCCCAAAATGTTGAATTGTTTTTCCAATTTCTTGATACGAAACACAACAAGCAATTCCGTAATCGTCTGATCCACGATTTTCTCTCATCAAATCATCATTTTCATATTGAAGTGAAGATGTATCGATGGAAACTTGAGCACAAAAATCTTTGAAACCTTGTGGCAAACTTTCAGACCAAAGAATCGTTAAATTTGGTTCTGGCGAAGCACCTAAGTTGTAAAGTGTTTGCAAGAAACGGAAAGATGTTTTAGCTACTTTAGTTCTACCATCGTGCATTTGACCTCCAATAGCTTCGGTAACCCAAGTTGGATCTCCACCAAAAATAGCATCGTAAGCTCCTGGACGAAGGTGACGCACCAATCTCAATTTCATAACAAATTGGTCAATATATTCTTGAGCTTGTTCCTCGTCAATGATTCCAGCTTCGATATCGTTTTGAATGTAAACATCTAAAAACGAGGAAACATTTCCAAGAGACATTGCTGCTCCATCTTGTTCTTTGACAGCGCTTAAATATCCTAAATAAGTATATTGAACTGCCTCGTGAGCATTTGTCGCAGGTTTCGAAATGTCAATTCCATAAGAAAGTGCCATCGTTTTCATGTCCTGCAAAGCTTTAATTTGCTCTGCAATTTCTTCACGCAAACGCACTTTAGCATCGCTCATTTCTCCAGACACTTTTACTTTGTCTGATTTTTTTTCTGCAATTAAACGGTCAATACCATAAAGAGCTACTCTTCTAAAATCGCCAATTATTCTTCCTCTTGCATAATTATCTGGTAAACCAGTTAAAACGTGTTTTGAACGGAACGTTTTGATTTCAGCATCATAAGCATCAAAAACGGCTTGATTGTGATTTTTGGCATAGTTAAAAATATCGACCACTCTATCAGAAACTTTCAAGCCTTTTTCTTCTACGGCTGATTCGACCAACTTGATTCCGCCAAAAGGTTTCATCGCTCTTTTTAAAAGCATATCGGTTTGAAGTCCTACAATCGTTTCATTCTCTTTTTGAATATATCCAGGTCCAAATGAAGTAATATTAGAAATAACTTCAGTGTCTATTGCTAAACAACCATCATTTTGTCTTTCTTTTAAAAGTGTCGTTTTACAAACATCCCAAAGATGCACTGTTTTTTCTGATGGCCCAACAAGAAAGCTAGCATCGCCGTGGTATGATTTCAGATTTTGTACAATAAAATCGTGGACGTTAATACTGTCTTTCCAAACACCCACATTAAGTTCTAAACTTTTTACTAAATTTTCCATTACTTTTTGAATTTAATTTTCTTTAACCTTCAACCTTCTTTTAACACTATAAATTTACGAAAAATATAATTAAGATATAGATTGCGATGTTTTTTTAGGAATTCGTAGCAAATAGACTAAAATAAAAACAAAAACTGCGATTTTTGGGCGTTTAAATTTACAATCTGAATAAAAATTATGATTCCGAATGAAAAATTATAAAAATTACTACATCGGTATAGCTTTTTTCTTTTTTGATTTTGCATTATTTTCTTCTACAAATGAGGTAATAAGGAATGTTACTCTTTCTAGAAACTACCATTGAGTGCACAGCTAATCATAAGATAAAAACATCTGATTTAATCTTATGAGCGACATTGTCAAAAAATAAAAGTCTAATTCGTTCCAATGCTGCTTTATGAGCGAGAGTATTAAATTCTTATTCAACGACATCTAATGCTTTTGTACTTTTCTTGGATGTTTTACAATAAAAATTTTATTTCTTTCTTTTAGGTTCAAATATTTCCGTTACTCATCACCCAAATAATCAGTCAAATAATGAAATTTTGGAGTTAGTTTTCCACTATCGGTCATTTTTGCCCGTTGTAAAATTCCGTCTTTATCACCGTTGAAAAAAGCGGAAATCACATGTTCCATAAACATTTCTCCAAAACCCTCGCTTGCTTCTTTTGGTAATTCGCAAGGCAAATTATCTACAGCCATCACCACGATTGCTGCAGGATGAAATACATCGACTTCTTTGTTTTCAAGAGGCCAATAGCCATATAAAGGTTCGTCGATAGTAGATTTTCTTAAAGTACATGCAACGGAACTACTGACATCGCAGGAAATATCGGCAACCACTTTTATTTTACAATCTTTGGCTTTTAGCATTTCACGAGTGAGAATATCGGGAGCGTCGATGGCGTGAAAATGTCCTGTAATGAAAATATCTGATACTTTAGTAAATCGATCAAAATTAGAAACGTAGTCCATTGGATTTTGATAAAAGTCCTCTACATCTAAAACCTGACCGTCTTTTCGAACATTGTAATCAAGAACATCAATCTGAATATAAACGGGTTGGGTGTAGTTTTTTGTCAAATAATTTTCGACTGAAACTTCCTTGATTTTAATAGCTTCCAGAATTTCTTTGACACCAGCTCCCACTTTTCCACTTCCAGTACTTACAATTTTAATAGGCGGTAAAACCAATCGTTTTAAGTGTGCAAGCAAGTCTTGTTTTCGTGCAAGTGATGCAGCTTTTGGGATTTTAAACAATTCAAATTTAATTCCAAAAGCTCTAAAGCTATTATAAGCCCCTACAAATCCAAGACAATTTCCAACATCAATCAATCTAATATTTTGCTCATTTACAACCGAATCGATTTCATAAAAATCAATGTTTTTATCTAATAAAGCTTGCAAAAATTTTCTATTGTGTTGTTGTTTTTTGATAACTTTAGAAAAAAAGAAATACGATTTATTGGGAATTAAATACGCTATTGGAACTTCATCAACACCAAAAAACACATCACAATCACTGATATCTGTAGCCACTTCGATATTCATATTTTTGTAATCTTCATCAGTAAAAGACCTATCCACTGAACTTTCTACCTTTACAGAAATTCCTTCGTAAAGCGCTTGCAACCTTGATAATGCATTTGGGGAAAATAGCACTCGTTTGTCGGTTGTGCTTGTTCTTTCTTTTAAAATTCCAAATTTCATGAGCTTCAAATACTAATTTATACTATTTTAATCTGTTTGGTCACAAAAATAACAGTTTCGCTAAGCGAGATTTCTTTTAAGAATATAATTTGCAACCAAAAAAGCGTATCAATTATTTTTTTCGTTTATTATTAATTCTCCCAATTAATATTAAAAAATGTGCCAAGTTTTTAATAAAGGCGCAAATCAAAAGA
>CAMCTL010000167.1 GCA_945878515.1 Flavobacterium psychrophilum
CCTAAAACATTATAAAGTTCAACTTTACTTATATTTTTTGCTGCAGTTATATTTAACTGGTTTCTTGTTGGATTTGGGTAATAATTAAATTTAGCATCAGCAAATTTAGGTGCAGATAATGCTGGGTCAAAAACCAACTGAATTTTGCTTCCTAGACCTTCTGTTTTGTTTACTATCCATCCTTTTGGTAATCCTACAACAGAGGCAAAATCTCCAGCTATTGCTCCTTCAAAATCTACAGTAGTATTTGTAGTTATGATGTCTATAGTAACGGCTGCAGTTGGGATGTAAATACCTGTTAGATCTAAAGTTGCTTGAGAAATATCAATGATGTCAAGTCCACCTGTAAATCTAATCGCATCAAAGTCAACACCTGCAGTTGCGCTTCCTGAAACTTGCATTTTTAAGGTACCCATTAAAGCTAGTGCATCTCCTGCTACCTCATTAAATTGAATTAGACCTTTATTAGCGTCTCCACCTGGAGAAAACACGCTTGTAGAACCAGTGCTACTAAGTGCATTGATAATATTAAGGTTAGAACCAGCACCTGTATTGATAATGCCCGAATTTGTAGTATTACCTAAAGCGTTGTTTATTGCAGGAAGCGATACAGCCGTGTAAACTATAGATGCTGAACCAGCACCTGTGCTTACACGAGTTAGTGTTCCAGTTGTTGGAACAGTAACACTGGCCAATGTATTAGCAACTATGGCTCCAACACCAGCATATTTTTGCGCCACAATTACATATTCGTTGTTGCTACCATCTTTATAAATAGATCCTAATGAACCTGATGTGTCAGCCTCAGCAACTGTAAAGGAAACCTGTCTAGTTGTTCCGGTGGTCGCTGTTTTTGTGAAATTAATACTGCCGCCAGCATTGTTGTTTACAGCAGAAAAACCTCTTAACTCGTTATTTGAGTTTATGATACCGCTATTGTCTAGGGTTGTTTTTAAACCGTAACTGTATGTAGTACCTTCTAAATTCAAAGTACCACTGTTTGTGATCGAAAATTTAGGTGCTTCGCCAGCTGTAACGGTAAAAATCGAAGATCCAGCTCCCACAACATTCGATGTATTTTTCAAGGTCATTGTACCAGAATTGATCAAATTAACAATAGAACCTGCATTTGCAGCACCACCACCACCATTGGCAATAACGAACCCAGCCTGACCAGGATTTAAGGCATCTAAACTTATATCTAAAGTACCTGAATTATTGAGGTTATAAACACTAGCAACATCTTTTGAACCAGTACTGAAACCCATACCTGAGCGAGAAGAAGCGCCTGTTATATTAATTATTCCCTTATTGGTAAAATTGGTAGGAAAACTATTGGCCGAAAATCCACCAATGCTACTATTTAAGTTATTGCTTGCACTATTAAAATTAAGAGTTGTTCCAGCTTCTATTGTAACATCAGAACCACCACCTAAATTGATCAAACCACCTATTGAAGGTTTGCGTGCTCCAGTAAGTTCATCTACATTTTCAATAGTAAATCCTGTGCCACCTATTATTGTTTTGTTAGCATTATTTCCTCCACCTGCTCTAATAACATTAATAGAAAGAAGAGTCGCTTGGTTTAAACTTATTTCTGGATTATTCAGTATGAATTTATAAGTAACATTAGCTGTAGTTACAGGTAAAGAAGTTGGTGGCGTACCAGATGGATTATTATTACCAAGTACCGCAATGGCAGCCGCACCAGCAAAGTTAGCACTAGTAAGCTTAATAATTAATTTACCACTTCCAGAATAAGTATATTCTGTAGGAACAGCTGGCAAAACGGTAGGATTACCACAATTTATACCAATCGCTGGAAAACTAGTAAACCCTACACCTGCTGCTATGATATTTAAAGTTCCATTATTAACAATGTTTCCTCCATTCAATAAGACATTGTTAGATTGTGCAGCAATATTCCCAACATTAAGAACTGCTCCTTCATTAATTGTAAAAGTTGCCCCTGATTCAGCGCCAAAAGCATTATTAACAATCAATCGTGCTATATCTATTATTTGACCATCCAATATTGCTTTGTTTGGAGTTCCACTATTATTGACAATAACCAAATCATTAGTTCCTAATTCGCCAGGATAGTTATTGGTTCCTGCAGTTGTTGTACCTCGTAAAACAGTCCAGTTGTCTTTATCAGTCCAATCCGATGAGTTCACTCCTTTCCAGACGAAGGTGTCATTGTTTGCTACAGCTGATTGAGCCGCTGCGTGATTGGAAAAAAGGGCACAAAAAATCACGCTCAGAGTTATTAAACTCTTGGTTAAATTTTTAGAAAAATAGTTTTTTTTCATAGTGTTTAAATATTTAATTAATTTAGTTAAAATGGTATCGAGAGATTTTCTCAATGTTTTTGATATGGTTTTCAATGATGAGATAGAATGTCTTAAAATGATATATAATTTAATTTTTTAAGTTATTAAAATCAATTGTGCATCAAAATTGGTCTATTATTAATTTACCCATTATTTTCAAATCAAAAGTAGCGAGAATGCATAAAATTAAATATGTCAAATCAGCCAATTAGAGGGGGTAAATCAATCAATATTTTAATTGTTTGTCCATTTTACCCGGATTAGGTCAATAATCTTATTTATATTGGGATAGAGTTATACCTTACATAAAAACCAGCTTTCAAAGAACATGTGCTTTCTACTCTAAATGTAGCACTAATTTACTAATTTAATTATTAATTTATCTACAAAAATGTCGCTTTACTTGATCTATTTTTTATTTGCACATCATTTCTATGATTAAAAGTTGTTTACTATCGCTTCCAAAGATGATGTGATTTTCTTTTTGTTGAAAAGACAGAAGCTTATCGTAATAGTTTTATCTGTTCGTTTTCATCAAAAACAGTAAGGTTCTAGGTCATTCAAGAAGATATGCAACGGTAAATTTGCTGTTGAGAGGGAAGATTGGTCTGTTTTTGCAGTGTAATCTTTTTAAATTAGAAGTTGTTTTCAGTTTTTACTAGGATCAAAAATAGACTTATTGAACCATTATTTTAACCCATATAACCCTTAAACTTTTTTGTATTATTCTACCTTTGTGGGCTATAGATTTAGTTTTAATGATTCACAGCCATTAAATTAGTGCATCGCTGACTTTAAATATGAACTATTTTCCTAACAAATAATCTTTATAAAATGAATAGCGTAAATTTTAAAAACCAACTAAAATATTCAATTATACTTGCGATAATCGCATTTTCAACAATTAATTTGTATTCGCAAACAAATCTTGCAATCGATCCAAGTTTCGAAAACGCTTCAACAGTATGGAAATTATCAGCAGGAGCAACTAGAGTTATCACAAATGCACAGGCTGGCACTGCAGCCATAAGTGCTGCAGATAATAGTGGAGCGACTCAAACAGTAACAAACTTACTTCCTTTTACCACTTATCAATTAAGTTGTTGGCTCAGATCTAGTACTAGTGCTCCAGTTCAGCTTGGAGTAAGACTTTATGGCGGAAATGAATTAGTTTCACAGATAACGGCAACAACTTATTCTCAAGCTTCTCTAAAATTCACCACCGGTTTTGTTAGTACATCGGCTGTCATTTATTGCTTCAATCCAACAGGTGGAACAAACCAAATGTTCGCTGATAATTTCTCTCTAGTAAAAACTAACGACAGTCCTTATGTATTAGTATGGTCAGATGAGTTTAACGGAAATGGCCCAGTAAACGAGGTAAATTGGAGTCATGAAATTGGATTTAAAAGAAATAATGAAGCGCAGTGGTATCAAAAGGAAAATGCTTTTCAAAAAGATGGAAATTTAATTATTGAAGCAAGAAAAGTACCCGAAAAAACTAGAGTAAATCCTAATTTTATTGCAGGTTCACCTAACTTTCAAACCTATACGTATTGGATAGATTATACATCGTCAAGTATTCACACTTCGAAAAAGAGAGCTTGGCTTTATGGAAGATTTGAAATACGTGCCAAAGTCACAAATCTTTTGGGGACTTGGCCAGCTATTTGGACTTTAGGAGAAAGTTGCGAATGGCCTTCTAATGGAGAAGTAGATATAATGGAAAATTATAAAGGCGGTATATTGGGCAATTTTGCTTGGGGCACTAATACACGATGGAGCGCAAAGTGGGACGCTGTCACTGTGCCTGTTAAAACATTTACAGATAAAGATCCGGCTTGGGTGTCAAAATTTCATATTTGGACATTGGATTGGGACTATAATAGAATGAGTATATATGTTGATGGTACTTTAATTAATGAAGTAGATTTAAACACAACAATAAATGGTACAGCCAATTGCAAAGGGAGTAATCCATTTAGAAGAGAACAATATTTGTTATTGAACCTGGCATTAGGCGGAACATCGGGTGGAAGTATGACTAATTTAACATTTCCAAATCAATATATTATTGATTATGTTCGAGTGTACCAACATAATGTTAATTTGTCTGTTACCGATGCTGAAAAAGACGAAATAGCTTCAATTTATCCAAACCCAGTTAAAAATATTTTTACAATCGACTATCCGGGTACAAATCCTAAATACGAAATAGCTGATATTTCAGGAAAAATTGTAATCGACGGTAATGGAACAAAAGTAGATGTAAGCAAATTAAAAAGCGGCGTTTATTTTGTTAAGGTCGAAAACTCAAAATCCACCAAAATTATCAAGGAATAAGATGTTATATAATTTGGGTTTTGATAAGAAAAAATAGCTCTATTTCGCTACATGGTCGGCGTTAGTGAACTAGGCTGTTTTTTTATTCAAAAATTATTTGAACCGCACAATTTGGTACTATCTCTTTTTTAGTATATAAGAAGCTAAATAAAAGCAAGTAATTCCTGATGTTTTTTTATTTAATTCCATTTTGCTTAGCGTGTAGTTATGCAAATAACCTCTTGCGACTTAATACACCTAGTAAATGACATATTTACCCTGTTAGTTGTGTATTTAGGTTAATATATTTGTATTGTTGAGATTGTAATTTGTCTAAACGAAAATTAAAATTCTTAAATTACATATCTGTAAAATATTAAATATAATCATCTTATGAAAAGAATTCTACAATTGTGCACAAAATTATTTTTCTTCATTGGTTTTTTTGCAACTGCTCAAGATATAGTTTGGACAGGAATTGCTTCCAATAATGATTTTTTTGATGAAGGAAATTGGAAAAATTCGGTAACTAATAGTGTGCCAAGTGGCGGTACAATCGACCCTGGTGTAGCTATTAATTTGCCGCTTCAACTTAACAATGCAACCGCAAAAGTTAGTGCTAATGGTGAAATTAATATCGGAACTGGAAGTCTCACGATTGGCACATCCGATCTTATTGCACAATCTATAGCAGGAGCTGGTGGAAATGTAGCAATTAATGCAGGCGGTTATATAGAATTGACTTCTACTTCGCCATTGAAATCGAGCACACCTAGAGTGCAAATTAACTTTACCTCAGGCATTGCTTGGTTAAAAACAACAAATTTTTCCCCAAGATTGGTTCAGGTTTCCTATTTGAGCCAAATAAAAGTGAACAGTAGTACATCGGTATATAAAACCAATTTACGTTTAGACAATTACTACCTAAAAGGTTGTGTAATAAGAAGTAATCTAGCCACTACGACGCCCTTAACCGTTTATGATGGTACTAGTTTGCAAGGAAATTCTGCTTTAGTTCCTGTAAACACCATTCAAAGAGCAGATGCTATTCCAGGTGCAATGAATAATAAAATAGAATCTTTTTTATTAAAAAAAGGATTTATGGTCACTTTCTCTGTTGAAAATGATGGCACGGGAAGTAGTAAAAATTATATTGCTTCTGAAAGTGATTTAATAATCAATTCGTTTCCTAAAGTTTTACAAAACTCCATTTCATTTATTCGTGTCATGCCTTGGAACTGGGTTACTAAAAAGGGTTTCAATGTAACACCTGCTGATGCTAATTTAAATGCATCTTGGCGTTATCAATGGAATTCTTTTGAAGACTCACCTGCGGCAAACGAGTTTGCTCCAATGTCTTGGGGGCAAGGAACGGCAGATGATGCTGGTGTTGCTAAATTTATCAATTTATACAATACAACGCATCTGATGTCATTTAACGAACCTGATGATTGCACAGGACAATCAGGTCAATATGGAAATCCAAAATTGTGTGTTGTTGACGAAGCGGTTAAATGGCATAAAAATTTAATGAAAACTGGAATGCGCATGGTTTCTCCTGGGTGTAAAGAAGAAGGTGCCTTTGGATGGTTAAAGGAATTTCACAAAAAAGCAACTGCTCAAAGTGTAAGGATAGACGTAATAGCGGTGCACTGGTATGATTGGGGTAGTAATCCTACTGCAAATCCAAACCCTACTGCTTTACAAGTTTTTAATCGTTTTAAAGCCTATCTAACTAACGTACATAATCTTTATGGTTTACCTATTTGGATAACTGAATTTAATGCTAATCCTGCCCGTTCTCAAGAAATCAATGCAGGTTTTTTAGAATTGGCTTTGCCTTATTTAGAAAGCTTAGACTATGTCGAAAGATATTGCTGGTTTGCTTTTAATACCGGTACGCACTTTACTACAGGTTGGGACGAGATTAACCGCGTACCGACAAATACGATACCATCGCTAGTGGGAACTATTTACAAAAACATCAACAATACAACCCCAACTGATTCGACACCTTCTATTCCTGAAGCTACTGTAGACGCCAATAGCAATTTAAATTTATTGCAGTTTCCAAATATTGCTTTTAACAAACCAGCAACTGCAAATTCATCTTATTTGTCCACTTCTTTGCCAGAAAAGGCTGTTGATGGTGATACTACATCGAGTGCTTCGCTATGGGCTGTTAATATTGGTAATGCCGGAAACCCTAATTTCACCCCGCTACCCGCATGGATTGAAGTTGATTTACAAGGTAGTTTTACTATAGATAGTTTTCGAATTTATGAGAGTTCAAGTGCATCTAGAAATTTTAATTTTCAAGTGTGGGATGCTACATTAAATGGAGGAGCTGGAGGATGGAGTAA
>CAMCTL010000168.1 GCA_945878515.1 Flavobacterium psychrophilum
ATATTCTTTTCCCATAAACTTTTTGGGTCCCCATACGCCAAAGGCTTCAATAACTGATTTAGCCTCGTCTGCCAATAATGGAAACTGAAAATCATATTTTTCTTTGAACTTGGCTTGGGCTTTTGCAGCTAAAATCTAACCTCGTTTAAGCTTATTTAAGCGAGGTTGTTTTTTATTACAAAATCACAAAAAATCAATCTTTTCAAGCATAGCATGCCATTTAAAAAAAAAAAAACATTTTTCTAAGCTAAATAGTTAAATTCTGTAATTTATCTTAACTTAGATGCTTAAAAAAAAGTATATTTGATTACTATAATGTTTGTTTGTAAAGCAATTTTGTTTTTTGGATGAACTGATGTTGTGTGAATTTTAATAATAGAGTCTACATGAAAAACACGAATTATCTAAAAGAAGAACGCTACGAGCTTATCAAAACCGATAGTTCAATTTTTGATTTTGTTCAACAGTCATCTCTAGATGGTTTGTGGTATGGGGATTTGGAGCATCCCGAAGAAGAATGGATGGATGGCAAAACTTTATATTATTAGGCATAGATATAATTGGCCAGCCGAAGAACGGGAAAATATCGGACACCTGCTGTGCGAAGTCTCCCGACTTCGTACCCACTACTATATGCCGTTCCAACTTTTATCCAAATATTTAAGGACTTGTGTTGGTTGCCCTCGTTTCTTGCCTATTGGAATGGGTACGAAGTCGGACTTCGCACAGCAACCCGCTAGTTTTAAGAACGTTTTCTTTATATTGAACACTTCGAACACCTGGGTTTTGGGTATAAATTTCAGTTTTAATAGAAAATACCACTATTTCGCTTTTTTTTTTAGCTGTTTAACACCTATAATTTGAAACCGGTCTGCCGACAGGCGATTAGCTACATAAGACTTAACCAAGAAAATAGGGCACATAATGAAGGTCGTGTTGATGATCAAACTCCGCTACCCGAAGTGTTCGTTAAAAATAAAATGTAATTAAAAGTAGGATTTGCTGTGCGAATGTCTCCGACTTCGCACCCTTTATAATAGTCCACACGGATAATCAAGCAAAACGCCAAGAAAAAATAGCTTTAAAAAATAGCTTTTCTTGGCGTTTTTAGTAATATTATTTGAACTAACATTTACTTCAAAATCTGTGCGGCGTGGGCTTTTGTTTTTACATCAGAGATTACCTCTTCTATAATCCCCGCTGCCCGAAGTCTTCCTTAAAAATATAATGTAATTAAAATGGGGTGTGCTGTGCGAATGTCTCCGACTTCGCACCCTTTATTAATAAAAAACTTAACCAAACAAAACGCCAAGAAAAATAGCTTTTCTTGGCGTTTTAAAATATAAGAACTAATAATTACTTCAAAATCTGAGCAGCGTGGGCTTTGGTTTTTACATCGGAAATCACATCTTCTATAATTCCATTTTCGTCTATCACAAAAGTGGTTCTGTGGATACCGTCATATTCTTTTCCCATAAACTTTTTGGGTCCCCATACGCCAAAGGCTTCAATAACTGATTTAGCCTCGTCTGCCAATAATGGAAACTGAAAATCATATTTTTCTTTGAACTTGGCTTGGGCTTTTGCAGCATCAGCACTAACGCCCAGAAGCGCATAATTGTTGGCTTGAAAACGTTCGAAGTTGTCTCTTAAATCGCAAGCCTCGGCAGTGCAACCTGGCGTGTTGGCTTTTGGATAAAAGAAAACGACTAATTTTTTCCCTTTATAATCGGCTAAGGTATGTGTGTTTCCGTCTTGGTCGGTTCCTGAAAAGTGAGGTGCGCTGTCGCCTTTTTTTAATGTTGTCATTTGAAGTTAGAGGTTAGAAGTTAAAGGTTAGAAGTTTGATTGCTGATTTTAGAATTTGTATTTACTATTGTTATTGAAATTGATTTTTGAAATTGAAATTGCCATTGAAATTGATTTTTTGCCCCAGATTATAGTGGAAACCCCGCAGTTTTTGAAGCTATTTTTTCTTGCAAAAGCAAAGCGACCAGCGGAAGCTCTTGCTATTGCTTAGAAAAAAAGCTGCAAAAAGGAGGAGTTGAAACGGAAAGCTGGATTAGGCACATCATAAAAATTTCACTAATTTTGAAGTCAAATTTACTTAAAAATGACCAAAAAAGAACGGGTAACGTTTGTTATAAATACGTTAAAAGAATTGTATCCGAGTATTCCAATTCCTTTAGACCACAAAGATCCTTATACATTGCTGATTGCGGTTTTACTTTCGGCGCAATGCACGGATGTTCGGGTGAACCAAATTACGCCTTTGCTTTTTGCCAAAGCCGATAATCCATTCGATATGATAAAAATGTCGGTGGAGGAAATCAAGGCAATTATTCGGCCTTGTGGTTTATCGCCTATGAAATCAAAAGGAATTCACGGTTTGTCGCATATTCTGATTGACAAACACGGCGGCGAAGTCCCGAAAAGTTTTGAATTCTTAGAAGAATTGCCAGCTGTGGGACATAAAACGGCGAGTGTAGTGATGTCGCAAGCGTTTGGCGTTCCCGCATTTCCGGTTGATACGCACATTCACAGACTGATGTACCGATGGAATTTAACGAACGGGAAAAATGTAGTTCAAACCGAAAAGGACGCCAAACGACTTTTTCCTGAAGAAACCTGGAACGATTTGCACCTGCAAATGATTTGGTACGGACGAGAATATTCGCCAGCTCGAGGTTGGGATTTAGAGAAAGATGTTATTACAAAAACTGTTGGAAAGAAATCGGTTTTGGAGGAATATTATAAAAAAACGTCCCGTTAAATTAGCGGGACGTTTGATTAATTAGCAATAATCTCGAAACTTGTATTATTCACTTTTACAAAGCTAAGCGCTTTTGAATAATTTAATAAAAAAGAAATGGTTTCTTTTTGTGGTTTCATGGAATGGGTAACAACTAATTTTTTTTGAGTGTAAATTTTTGCCATAGAATAATAAAATTTAGTTTTTTTATTATAACGCTAAAATTTACAATATAGTATCAATTCGTTAAAATAATTTGATGTTTGTCTATCACTTTTCTGATATTCATCAAAGCGTATCGCATTCTGCCCAAAGCGGTATTGATGCTAACTCCCGTCAATTCAGAGATTTCCTTGAAACTCATATCTTGATACATTCGCATCATCAAAACTTCTTTTTGATCGGCTGGAAGTTCCTCGATTAGCTTTCTTAAGTCAATTTCTACTTGTTCTTGAATAATTTTGTTTTCGATAGTAAGGGAATCATCGCACATAATCGAAAAAATAGAGAATTCTTCAGTTTCTCTATACATTGGCATTTTCTTGTTTCTTCGAAAATGATCGATAATCAAATTGTGTGCAATTCGCATGACCCAAGGCAGAAATTTTCCTTCTTCGTTATACGATTTGGATTTTAAGGTTTTGATTACTTTTATAAAAGTATCTTGAAAAATATCGTTCGAAATGTCTTTATCCGAAATTTTTGAATAGATAAAACCAAAAATTTTGGATTGGTGTCTTTTGATTAATACAGTCAAGGCGTTTTCGTCGCCTTCTATATAATTGTGCACCAATAAAGAGTCTGGAGTTTGTACATTAGCCATAACTATCACTTTTAGTTTTTAATAAAATTGGAGAATTTCTCCTAAAAGTAGTAGTATGAAATAGGCTAATTTATTTTTTGGGTCGTTAATAAAGTCCAAATTTAATAAAATTAAATTCTAAGTTGCAAGTAATTGTTAAAAAAAAACTTTGCATGGAAATAAATTAACATTAGAAAAGCACTTTATCTCATGGAAAGCCGTTTAGATTAACTAGAAATTTAATAATTCCCCCAACTTTAGTACAATAATTAAAGTAGCTTAACACAACAAATTTGTGATTCGTTCATTACCTATTCTCATTTATAAAATGATTACTTTTGTGAAAATTCAATTTTTGTATGTCAATTGATCTTTCTAAACTCGATCCAAAGAAAAATATAATCATCAAAGGTGCGCAAGTTCACAACCTCAAAAATGTGGATGTTGCCATTCCTAGAAACAAATTAGTAGTTATCACTGGGCTTTCGGGTTCCGGAAAATCGAGTTTGGCTTTCGACACTTTGTATGCCGAAGGACAACGTCGATACGTGGAAAGTTTGTCCTCTTATGCCCGTCAATTTTTGGGAAGGTTAGACAAACCAAAAGTGGAATACATCAAAGGAATTGCACCAGCTATTGCCATTGAACAGAAAGTAAACACAACAAATGCCCGTTCGACTGTTGGAACTTCGACTGAAATCTACGACTACATCAAATTATTGTTTGCTAGAGTTGGCAGAACTTTTTCCCCCATTTCAGGACAAGAAGTCAAAAAAAATACGGTTTCGGATGTGATCACTGACGTGAAAAAATTTGGAATTGATAGCAAATGGTTGCTCCTTGCTCCTATTCATTTAGAACAAGGTCGAGCTTTGGAAGATAAATTGAAAGCTTTGCTGAATCAGGGTTTTTCCAGAATATTAGTTGATAATGAAACCATTCGTTTGGATCAAATTGATAGTAACAGTTTAGATAATAAAAACATTCTTCTTGTTATTGACCGAATCGTTGTGAAAGACGAAGAGGAATTCTACAATCGTCTTTCGGATGCGGTGCAAACTGCTTTTTACGAAGGAAAAGGCATTTGTCATTTGCAGGAATTGAACACTAACAAGCGCTTTTCCTATAGTAATAATTTCGAATTGGATGGCATCACTTTCTTAGAACCCAACGTTCATTTGTTCAGTTTCAACAATCCTTATGGCGCTTGTCCGGTTTGTGAAGGCTATGGAAATATCATCGGGATTGATGAAGAATTGGTTATCCCAAATACTTCGTTATCCATTTTTGAAAATGCCATTTATCCTTGGCGAGGCGAAAGTATGGGTTGGTTCCGGGACGAATTAGTGAACAAGGCTTATAAATTTGACTTTCCGATTCACAAACCCTATTTTGAACTTTCAGAAGCGCAAAAAGATTTAATTTGGACAGGAAATAGCTATTTTCAGGGTTTGAACGCGTTCTTCAAGGAATTAGAAGACAAGAATTATAAGATTCAAAATCGGGTAATGCTTTCTCGCTATCGTGGCAAAACTAAATGTAATTCCTGCAAAGGAAAACGCTTGAGAACTGAAGCTTCTTATCTGAAAATCAATTCTAAAACAGTTTCAGATTTGGTGGATTTACCAATCAAACATTTGGTTACTTTTTTCAAAAATATCGATTTGGATGTCTATGAACAACAAATAGCCAAACGATTGTTATTGGAAATCAACAACCGATTATCGTTTTTGACCGAAGTGGGTTTGGATTATTTGACCTTGAATAGAAACTCGGCAACTCTTTCAGGTGGGGAATCGCAACGTATTAATTTGGCGACTTCTTTGGGAAGCAGTTTAGTCGGTTCGATGTATATTTTGGACGAACCAAGTATTGGTTTACACCCAAAAGACACCGAACGTTTAATCAAAGTTTTGCAATCATTACGTGATTTAGGGAACACTGTTATCGTGGTGGAACACGATGAAGATATTATGAAAGCTGCTGATATGATTATTGATATTGGTCCAGAAGCCGGAACTTTTGGTGGCGAATTGGTTGCTCAAGGAACTTTCGAAGAAATCTTGAAATCGACTTCCCTTACAGCGAAATACCTCAACGGAGAACTGGAAATTAAAACACCTCGAATCCGCAGAAAATGGAGCAATTATATTGAAATTCTAGGAGCGAGAGAAAACAATTTACGAAACATAGACGTCAAATTTCCTTTGGAATGTTTGACTGTAATTACCGGAGTTTCAGGAAGTGGAAAAAGTACGTTGGTGAAAAAAATCTTGTTTCCTGCAATGCAAAAGAAACTGGATGGCGTTGGCGATAAGGCAGGACAATTTGCTGAAATGCGTGGCTATTATCACAAAATACAGCATATCGAATACGTAGATCAAAACCCGATTGGAAGAAGTTCGCGTTCGAATCCTGTGACTTATATCAAGGCTTATGACGATATTCGGGAATTGTTAGCCAAAGAAAAATTGTCGAAAATTCGCGGTTACCAAGCCAAACATTTTTCATTTAACGTAGATGGTGGTCGTTGCGAAACCTGCAAAGGCGAAGGAACTATTAATGTCGAAATGGTTTTTATGGCGGATGTGCAATTGCATTGCGAAACTTGTAATGGCAAACGATTCAAGAAAGAAGTGCTAGAAGTCGCTTTCGATGGCAAGAACATTCATGATATTCTAACGATGACTGTTGATGATTCGATTGCGTTTTTTACAGCCAATAAACAAACCAAGATTATCCAAAAACTGCAACCGCTACAAGATGTTGGTTTGGGCTATGTGCAATTGGGTCAATCCTCTTCTACCCTTTCAGGTGGTGAAGCGCAACGTATCAAATTAGCTTCATTCTTGGTCAAAGGAGCCACCAAAGAAAAAGCGCTATTCGTTTTTGACGAACCTACGACCGGATTGCATTTTCACGACATCAAGAAATTATTGGCTTCGTTCGAGGCTTTAATTGATAAAGGACATTCGATATTGGTCATTGAACACAATCTAGATTTGATAAAATGTGCCGACTGGATTATCGATTTAGGTCCCGAAGGTGGCGAAAACGGTGGACAATTACTCGCCGAAGGAACTCCAGAAGATGTTGTGAAAAACAAAAAATCGGTTACTGCGAAGTATTTGAAGGAAAAGTTGTGATTTGTTCTCTTTTTTTACATTACCGAATTATTATTTTATCAACGAAAAGATAAGATCCTATTCTAGCAGTAACAATTTTTACTCCTTTTCCTAAACTACTTGTTTCAAAACTGATGTCCGTTGAACTAAAATTCTTTTTAACAAGCAATGCACCCGAAATATCATAAATCGAAACTTCAGCATTGTCATATTCTATTTTATTATCAATAATTAGCTTAACAGTTTCATTAGAAGAAAGTAGTGTTTTTTCTAAATATGCATCGGTCTTATTTAAAAAACCCAAGTTTTCAGTACTTAATAATGCATCGGT
>CAMCTL010000169.1 GCA_945878515.1 Flavobacterium psychrophilum
TGTATCTTTATGCCCTAGACTGGTGTTCTTCATTAGAAAAATTACGTGAGAATAATTCTTTAATGTAATGAATATCAGTCTTTTATCCTAATTTATTAACACTTATTTTGTTGACTTTCAATGAAATCTGTTTTTTGTCATGTACTAAATTCTGAATTAGATAATGTGTAGTCAACAGTTGGAATCGGATCTTGCCAAATTAATGTTTCATTTGGGACATCTGTTCCTAAATAACGCTCTTTTGGGCCTAAATCTCTGTGCGTCAATTTAAACCAAGCTCTAGCAAATGTATCTGAGAAATAGGCTGGATCTTTGTAGAAGCGTTCCGAGATTTCTCTGTATGCTGGATCCATTTTCATTGCCATATCGGCATCAGTCATTATTGGATTGTTCCTTTTTGAAGGATTGTGAGCATCTATTGGTTTGTCTTCTTCTTTAATATTGATTGGTTCCCATTGCCAAGCTCCAGCTGGACTTTTATTTAACTCCCAATCATAATTTAAAAGTAAATAGAAATATTCATTGTCCCATTGCGTTGGATTAGTTGTCCACGATCCCTCAAGTCCGCTAGTTACGGTGTCTGCAGCATTTCCCTTTCCTTGCGGATTTAACCATCCAAAACCTTGATTTTGTATTTCACCCGCTTCTGGTTCTCGGCCCAATTTGGAGGCATCACCATTTCCGTGGGCTTTACCAACTGTATGTCCACCAGCGGTTAAAGCTACAGTTTCTTCATCATTCATGGCCATACGTTTGAAAGTCGTACGAACATCTTGAGCCGTTTTTATTGGATCAGGTTTTCCATCAACTCCTTCTGGGTTTACGTAAATTAACCCCATCATCACTGCTGCAAGTGGGTTTTCTAAATCTCTTTCGCCAGAATATCTTGTACCTTCGCTTCCCGATTTTGCTAACCATTCTTTTTCTGAACCCCAATAAATATCTTTTTCTGGATGCCAAATATCCTTGCGTCCACCGCCAAAACCAAAGGTTTTTAAGCCCATAGATTCGTAAGCCATATTTCCAGCTAAAATCATTAAGTCTGCCCAAGAAATTTTGTTACCATATTTCATTTTTATTGGCCACAAAAGTCTTCTTGCTTTGTCTAAGTTTCCATTATCTGGCCAACTGTTCAATGGTGCAAAACGGATATTTCCGGTTCCAGAGCCGCCACGTCCATCAGTTACTCTGTAAGTTCCAGCAGAGTGCCAAGCCATTCGAATCATTAAACCTCCATAATGTCCCCAATCGGCTGGCCACCAATCCTGACTGTCAGTCATAAAAGCTTTCAAATCATTTTTAACCGCTTCAAGATCTAATTTTTTGAATTCTTCAGCATAATTAAATCCATCGTCAAGGGGATTTGTCTTTGAATCGTGCTGATGCAAGATATCTAAATTGAGTGATTTCGGCCACCAATCTTGTTTGGAAGTTGCATTTGTAGCCATGTTTTGATGAAATGGGCACTTACTAATGTCATTTGAATGTTCCATAATAAATTATTTTAAGTTGAGATTTTATTTTTATGCTTAGAACTTTTTCAAAAAAAAATAAAGAATTAAAATAGTAGAATTTGTTTTTCTAATAATGACTTAAATCTTAAATTGAATTTGTATCGTTAACATATCTGCAAAGTTAAAATAAGAGGCAAACCTTCAATGTCAATAGTAATTACATGTTTTTATACAGTGATAGCTAATAATTATTACAATATAAAATTCTATAGTTAAAACTTATCTAAAAATCTGTCATAGCAACAGGCAAACTTCCGCGACATCTTGAATTTTTTAGCAATTGGCGAGCGGCACTTTCCTGAAATTCTCGAAAATCCTGATACACTTGCATAATGCCTAAGGTGGATTTTAAATTTGGAATTACTTGCATTGCATAAGGATTTCCAAAAACATATAAAACACATTTTTTATCGGAAAATAATTCTCCTAAAAATGCTAATATTGAATCATCGATTTCGAAATTATGCAAAGGTTTTGCTTTTGGAACAAATAGAGAAATTAAGATGGTATCAAAATCTTTTAAATTTTCTTTTATCTGCTGAATTGAATTTTCACCTCCATTTTCGAGAGCAAAAACTGGAGAAGGAAGAACAATGGATAATGATTTAAAAAAGATGTTTTCGGTGTTTTTATAAATACTTAATTTGGCTAGTTTAGCATTGTTTTTTGCTTCAAACAAATGCAAACTATTGTTGTTATCTTTGATTTTTGTAGTGCTTTTATCTGCAATTAAGCGATTTAAAATTGATGTTGATTCAAAATCAAATTCACCATTAGGAGCAAAATTTCCGTCTAAAATCCCAGCTTTTTGTTTGCATTTCATCAATCGGTTAAAGCTTTCTTCAATACGTTCTGGAGTTGCATTTTTCAAGATTTCCTGAATTCCTTCGGCTACATTTTCGGCAAAACACAAAACGTCATTTCCCGCATTGAAAGCTTCCCATTCGAGTTGTCCTTTTTTATCATATAATTTTGATACGCTGTGCATATTCAAAGCATCGGAAATAATCAAACCTTCATAGCCTAATTTTTTTCTCAAAAGATTTTCAATTACATTTTTGGACAAGGTTGCCGATATGTTTTTTCCATCATTCAAAGCTGGTACGGCTAGATGTCCAATCATTATCGAATCGACATTATTTTCAATTCCTTTGATAAAAGGAACCAATTCATTTTCCATTAATTCCTCGAGGGTTTCCTCTAAAACTGGTAAATCCAAATGCGAATCGACACTAGTATTGCCGTGTCCGGGAAAGTGTTTCAAGCAACCTAAAACGCCAACTTCATTCAATCCACGTAAATATTCTAGAGCAAAATTGGATACTCTTTCTGTGTTTTGACCAAAGGAACGATAGCCAATTACTGGATTCTTGGGATTATTATTAATGTCAGCCAAAGGTGCTAAATTATAATGAATTCCAGCGACTTTCAGGTCTAATCCTGTTCTTTTTCCAACTTCATAAGCCAAATATTCGTATCGTTCTGGCAAAGCGCCAAGTGAAATGGCATAAGGATATTGGGGCGTGTTTTCGACCCGCATTGCCAATCCCCATTCGGCATCAATACTCATCAAAAGTGGAGTAGTAGCACATTTTTGGAAACGGATAACGAGTTCTTTTAAACGAGCAAAACTATTTTCGTTGTGTTCGACTATTTTTTTTGCCTCATAATTTGTAGCAGCACTGGCTCGACTGTGAAAAAATGTCAATCCACCAATGTGGTATTCTTTGATTAATCGTTCTATTTCTTTAAAATTTTCTTCGGTGTCGTTGATGAAAACGGCCGGAAAAAAGAATTGTCCAATTTTTTGTTCTAATTTCATTAATGTAGAAATTTATGCTGTGATGGTCGGATAAAATAGATTGTAACAGTTGTGTTGTCCTTTAATATTGTTGTTATTAGTGGACTTTTTTCTGAGTTTAAATTTAGCACTATTTTTTTAAATCTCAATTTTATAATTGACATTATATTTATGTATATTTTGTGCTATTTGTGCTGTTTTTTAGAAATGCTTATTCCACTTTCTTACCAAAATCCTGTGGAAAAATTAAAAATCGAGATAAAATAATACCAGGAATAGTGGCTAAAAACACCCAAATAAAGAAGTTTCCATATCCTAAAAACTGCTGAATATAACCGCTCAACATTCCAGGAAGCATCATTCCCAAAGCCATAAAACCTGTAGCAATAGCATAATGCGAAGTCTTTGATTCTCCTTCAGCAACATAAATCAAGTACATCATAAAGGCAGCAAACCCAAATCCGTAACCAAATTGTTCCAAGATAACAACAGCATAAATATAATAAACAGATGCAGGATGAAAGTAAGCCAGCAAAATAAAACCAAGAATGGGTAGATGCATCGTTAAAATCATTGGTAGCATCCATTTTCCTAATCCTTGTTTTGAAATTGCAATTCCGCCAAGTATTCCGCCAATTGTTAGTGCGATTATCCCGAATGTTCCATAAATAATGCCAACATCTTCGGTCTTTAATCCTAAACCGCCAATGTCAGTTTTATCTACTAAAAAAGGGGTCAACATTTTCAGCAATTGCGATTCGCCCAATCGAAATAATAGAATGAAGGCGAGGATTAATCCAATTTGTTTCTTTTTAAAAAAGCTAGCAAAAACAGTGGCAAAATTTTTCTCTTCGGTTTTTCCTGATGCTACGGGTAACTCTTTTTTTGGAGTAAAAAAGTAGTTATAAATTGTCAAGAAAGTCATTACCAATCCAACGAAAATCATAGTATAAGACCACGCTTTTTGATTGTCAGCATATAGATTTTCTAAATATCCGGCTAATAAAATAATTAATCCGTTTCCGGTGAGCATTGAAGCCCTATAAAAAGTACTTCGAATTCCTAGGAAGAATGATTGTTGGTCTTTGGTTAAAGCCAATAAATAAAAACCATCGCTCGCCACATCATTCGATGCTGAGGCGAAAGCGGCAACCCAAAAAATAGCTAAACTTAAGAGGAAAAAATGGCTAGTAGGAATAATAAAACCAACAATTAGAAATGCAATAGAAATGAACAATTGCATACTCAAAAACCAGTTTCGTTTGGTTCCGTGTAAATCGATAAACGGACTCCATAACGGTTTGATGACCCAAGGCAAATACAGCAAACTGGTATAAACACCTATGTCTTCGTTGCTAATTCCTAGATTTTTGTACATCAAAACTGAAACAGAAATGATGATGATATAGGGAAAACCCGAAGCAAAATTCAACAAAGGAATCCAAAACCAAGGCTCATTCTTTTTTATAGTACTCATATTTAGTTTGGTTTTATTTCAGTGTTTATATTAACAATTTCTGGAACACTTTCGTTACCATAAAAATCGATAAAAGTGAAAGCTACTTTTCTTACATTATTCAATTTTTCTTTAGAAAGGCGCATTTTTATAGACTCGCTTTTTGCATCAATAAAAACTTTTTCTACAATCTGAGTTGGATCATTCGTGTTTAAATCTCGTGGATGATCAGTGCTGTAAACAATAATATATCGAATCTGATCAGATTGTGTGTTTTTGAACGAAAACTGATACTCATTTCCATCTTTTGTAAAACTATTTATTAGAGGTCTTTCATTTGCAACCTTAACTGATGAAGGGACTGGCAAAGGAATTGCGGGGTATTTATATTGATTGTTTTCTAATAGTGTAGATACATCTAGGTTGTTATTTACAAAAGATTTGGCACTGAAATAAGCATTTCCTTGAATATTAGGAAAGGTTCTTGTTAAGTCAATTTGATTGGGAATTTCTCCCGGAATATGCCATTTTCTATCCGAATCGCTCTTTACTTTATAACTACCAATACCTATGTATAGATTCGTATTTGATGAATTTTCTGACCACCATTTTATCAATTTTGAATAAGAAGCCGTTTTATGTTCGATGCTCCAATACAATTGTGGCAACATGTAATCAATATATTTCCCTTCCATCCACGCAATAGGGTCTGCATACAAATCATCATAGTTAGTTTGTCCAGCTTGTGTATCAGAACCCCGTGGGTCAATTGATTTATTTCGCCAAACCCCAAAAGGACTGATGCCAAATTGCACCCAAGGCTTGAGCCTTTTTACCGTAAAGTAGATATTTTGAACAAACTTATTTACATTGTCTCTTCTCCAATCCTCAAGTGATAGTTTGTAGCTGTATTTTTTGTATGAAGCTTTATCGTTAAATACTTTTCCAGTTACTCTATATGGATAAAAATAATCGTCAAAGTGAATTGCATCAATGTCGTAATTTTTTATGACTTCTTGCACAACGGCGGTCAAATGGCTTTGCACCTCGGGCAATCCAGGGTTGTAGTAATATTTTTCTTTTCCTTTTTCGCCATATTTAATCATCCAATCTCGGTGTTTAAAGAAATCGTGATCCTTGCTTAAAATTTCAGTTTTGGTATCCATGGTGGCTCTGTAAGGATTGAGCCAAGCATGAAATTCAAAACCTCGTTGATGCGCTTGTTCAATCATCCAAGCCAATGGGTCGTAATAGGGTTGCGGTGGTAGTCCTTCTTTTCCGGTCAAATAGCGTGACCAAGGAGCCAACTTTGAAGGGTAGAACGCATCGCCAACACTTCTTATTTGAACAATTACGGCATTAAAATGTAGCTTATGGTAAGTATCAAGAATGGCTATAAAATCTGCTTTTTGTTTTTCTACGGCGTCAGTACCTGATTTCGGCCAATCTATATTAACAACTGTAGCAATCCAAACAGCTCTAAATTCATTTTTTGGAAAGGTGTGTTTTTGTTGTGAATTGGCATTCCAAAATGAGAACAAAAAACAAATAAAAAGAACTGAAAAAACTTTGGTTGGTTTCATTATCGGAATTAGTTATATAAAAGTCAAAAGTAGATTTTTTATATAATTTTATGATATAAATTATTCAAAAAATGATGTTTTTTTGTGTTGATTTTGTTTTTAAGCTTATTCTTATTTTTGTAAAATAAGTTCTTGCAAGAGTTGACTGGTAAAATTTTAATCTAGCAAAATGAAACTTCTGAATAATAAAAAACCCAATTTGCTAAAGCAAATTGGGTCTTTCTATAAGTAAGTAATCTTAAATTGAGTTGATAAAACGTTTATTTTACTTTATTAAGTATGGCTTTGAAAGCTACTGGGTGGTTCATCGCTAAATCGGCAAGAACTTTACGGTTCAACTCGATGTTATTAGCTTTACATTTCCCAATGAATTGTGAATAAGACATTCCTTCTAATCTGGCTCCAGCGTTGATACGTTGAATCCATAAAGCGCGGAAATTTCTTTTGTTCACTTTTCTGTCACGGTAAGCATAGCACATTGCTTTCTCAACCGCATTTTTTGCAACTGTCCAAACGTTTTTACGACGACCAAAGAAACCTTTGGCTTGCTTCATTATCTTTTTTCTTCTTGCTCTCTTAGCAACTGAATTTACTGATCTTGGCATAATTTTTCTGTTTTT
>CAMCTL010000170.1 GCA_945878515.1 Flavobacterium psychrophilum
GTTGCTTGTTCATAAGCATCCTCATCAATTTCTACAGCATCTATTTGCTCTGCAGTACTTCGTTGTGCCAGCATTAAAGCGATAATTCCGGTTCCCGTTCCAATGTCTAAAATGCTATAGGGATTATTTTCGATGGGAGTCCACGCACCAAGCAAAACGCCATCGGTTCCGATTTTCATGGCACATCGATCTTGTTCAACAGAAAATTGTTTGAATTGAAACATAATTTTAGACATCAAGTGGATATGAAAAATTCCAATATTTTAAATTTCAAATTCCAATCCTAAGGGAAATTCCAAAAAAAATTTCCAACCAAAGAAATAGAAATTCCAATATTTTAAATTCCAAAACACAAATCGGGAAAATAGTTTTTCTAATTAATTTTAGTTCCAAATATTAGATTAAACTATTCGATTAACCATTCCGAATTATTGGAATTTGGAATTTCGGTATAGGAATTTCCTTTTTATTTGGGATTTATTTTTGTTATGATTACCGATAGAATTTTTCTTAATTCTTCAACTTCAAAAAGTAAATTTTCTGAAATTTCTTTTAATTCTGGATTTAATTCCTGTAATAATCGCAGCCAATATTTTGATTCTTTGGCTTCTTTTCTAGCTATTTTCAATCGAAATGACAAGTCTTTTTCGCCAAGTTTTTCATTTGCTTCAATATAATTTGCGCCAACCGATCCTGACGATCTTATTAATTGTTTGCCATCTTCAATGTTTGAAATAGTTTTAGGCAGCTTTTGAATATACATTCTACATTCTTTAGCAAACAAAAAAGTTCTTTCTTCTAAATCATAAGGTTTTTCCATAATAATATCAAATTCCAAAAATAGATAAATTCCAAATTCCAATACTAAAAAGAGAAAATATATTATCTAGTTGATTTTGAATTCCAAATTTAGATTATAATATTCGAATTTGCATTGCCAAATATTGGAATTTGGAATTTCAGTATTGGAATTTAATTTTTTGTTGGATTTTGGAATATCAGTATTGGAATTTCCTTTCTTTTTGTTGGAATTTGGAATTTCAGTATTGGAATTTAATTTTTTGGTTGGAATTTGGAGTTTAAAATATTGGAATTTCCAATTAAAGGTACATTTCAATCAAGCCTTCTGGCAAATCCATAATGACTTTTTTGTTTTCACGGTCAATTTTAACCAAGAAATGGTCAATCATCGGGATTAGTATTTCGGCTCCGTCTTTTAGAACTTCAAAAAGTGGTTGTGCCGTAGTGTCGTTGATGGATTGAATTTCTCCAACATATCCTAAACGTTTGTCTTCGACTTCAAAACCAATTACTTCGTGAAAGTAAAACTTGTTACCCGTAAGTTTTGGCAACATTTTTAGTGGAAGATATAAATCATTTCCGAGTAGCGCCTCGGCTTCTTCTTCGGTATTTACATCTTCAAAACGAATTCTAAGGAAATCATTTTTGTGCAATGAGCTAGTTTCAATAAAAAAAGGAACCAAGTGTTTGTTGCATTCAACAAACACTGATTCCAAGTTTTCGTATAACTCCGGTTCGTCTGTGTCTAAATAGGCTAAGACTTCTCCTTTGAAACTAAATTTTTTAGCGATTTTACCTAAATAAAAACAATCTTCTTTACGCATTTTCGCCTTCTAAAATTATGCTTCTGGTGTTTCCTCAGTAGCAGGAGCTTCTTCAGTTGCAGCTTCAACTTCAGTAACTTCTTCTTCTACAGCAGGAGTTGCAGCAGCAATAGCGTCAGCTTCAGCTTGTGCGGCAGCAGCTAAACGTTTTGCATTTACATCTTGTTCCGCTTTGAAAGCTTTGGCTTTAGCATCAGCTTGCGCTTTAGTTAAACCTTCTTTTTTAGCATCTACTTTTCCAGCTTTTGCTTCTAACCAAGCCGCTAATTTTGCATCAGCTTGTTCTTGAGTCAAAGCTCCTTTACGAATTCCTCCATCAAGGTGGTGTTTCAATAAAGCACCTTTGTAAGAAAGAATAGCTTTTGCTGTATCAGTTGGTTGAGCACCATTGTGCAACCATTTTACTGCGCTATCCAAGTTCAATTCGATAGTTGCAGGGTTTGTGTTTGGATTGTAAGTACCAATTTTCTCTAGGTATTTACCATCTCTTTTTGAGCGAGCATCTGCTGCTACAACCCAGTAAAACGGTTTTTGTTTTTTACCGTGTCTCTGTAATCTAATTTTTACTGACATAATCTAATGATTAAATTTTGAGGTACTCGACCTCGATTAATTAAGGGTGCAAAGATACACTTTTTATCAATAAATACTAATTCGATTTTTATTTTAATGATTGACACTGCATTATCTTGATTTTCTATAATAATTTGTAGTTCTTTCTTCGTTTTTAGATCAAAATACTATACTTTCGTATTAATAAACAATATTTTTGAAATGGGCTTAGCGAATTCCATTTTTAAATTATAAAACAAATAGTATCTTCGAATGAAAAAACAGTTTATTTATTTATTTATATGCTTGGCTTTTGTTTCTTGTAGCGATAATGTTAAGTTTAATAACCCTGCCGTTGAGGGTCAGAAAAACAACGTTTTTTGGAGGGCGGTCGACTCTAAAGCTACCCTTATTAATGGTGTCTTAACGATTAATGGCTTTTTAAGAAATGAAAAATTGACTTTAATAATACCTTCGCCCAAATCTAAGGTTAGTCTTAATAATAAAAATAGTTATGTAACCTATATTCTAGGGGCGAGCACAACAAGAACTGCTACCTATGTTTTAACTGATAACAGTGGTGGAGATATTACTTTTTCAACTGGATTAGGAATTGGTGATGGACAAATTGTGATTACCGGATTTGATGGAGTGAATAATATAGTTTCTGGAACATTCAAGTTTAATGCAAAGAACAGCAATACCAGCCCGTTGGCCGAACCAATTTTAAACTTTCAGTATGGTAGTTTCTATATTCCATTGAAGTAGTAAATTGGTTTTTATATTTTAGAAAAAGATTATAGTTATTTCTTTTGAATCCTAAATTTAAAGTTTTATTCAAAATAAAAAGTTATAATTAAGCTATTGTGTAGTAGATTAGAATAAAATTAGATTACATTTGTCAAAATTATACTAAATAAGTACATATGAATATTTTTGTTGGAAGTCTTCCGTTCAGTATTGAGGAAGCAGATTTAAGAGAGTCTTTCGAGGCTTATGGTGCAGTTGATTCTGTAAAAATTATTACCGATAAATTTACTGGAAGAAGTAAAGGATTTGGTTTTGTTGAAATGCCAAGTGATGCAGAAGCTCAAAAAGCAATTGACGAGTTAAACGGAGCGACTGTTCAAGGTCGTGCTATTGTAGTGAATAAGTCTGAGCCAAAACCAGAAGGCGAAAGAAGAAGTTTCAATAACAATCGTGGTGGAGATTCTCGCGGAGGTTATGGTGGTGGAAACAGCCGTGGTGGAGACAACCGTGGAGGTGGAGACAGAGGCGGAAGATATTAATATTCTTTTCAATCATATAAAAAAAGGTGTCAATGAAAATTGACACCTTTTTTGGTTAGGCAAAATTTGTTTATAGTTTCAAGTTTAAAGTTCCGCAACTTCAAACCTGAAACTTTAAACAAAATAAACTAAAGATTTGCAACCAACCAGTCACCAACTTCGCTGGTGGAATAGGCTTTTTCTCCTTTTGCAACTAAATCTTCAGTAACAATTCCTTGTTCTAATGATTTGTTTACTACTAATCTAATCGCTTCCGCTTCTGCTTTTAATCCAAAAGCATCTTCAAACATCATCGCTGCTGATAATACTGTTGCCAATGGATTAGCAATATTTAATCCTGTAGCTTGCGGATATGATCCGTGAATTGGCTCATACAATGAAGTGTGCTCTCCTACAGATGCTGATGGCATTAAGCCCATAGAACCTGAAATTACAGATGCTTCATCAGTCAAAATATCACCAAATAAATTTTCAGTAATCAATACGTCATAAGAATTTGGCCATTGCACCAAACGCATCGCAACAGCATCAACAAATTCATAAGAAACGGTTACTTCTGGATAGTCTTTTTCCATTGCTTGAACGGTTTCTCTCCATAGACGAGAGGTTTCCAAAACGTTAGCTTTATCAACGCAACACAATTTTTTAGAACGTGTCATTGCCAATTCGAATCCTTTTTTAGCCAAACGTTGCACTTCGGCTCTGGTGTAAACACAGTTGTCGAAAGCTGTTTCGCCACCGTCTTTTCTTCCTTTTTCACCAAAATAAATTCCTCCGGTCAATTCTCTTAAGAAAACCAAATCCGTTCCTTCGATTCTTTCTCTTTTTAAAGGAGAATTATCAATTAACGATGGGAAAGTAAAGGTTGGACGCACATTGGCAAACAAACCTAATTTTTTGCGCATCAATAATAGACCTTGCTCTGGTCTAACAGGAGCGCTTGGGTCATTATCGTATTTTGGATGTCCGATAGCGCCAAACAAAACCGCATCGGCTTTCATACAGATTTCGTGCGTTTCATCTGGATAAGGAACTCCAACGGCGTCAATTGCGCAAGCCCCTGTCAATGCAGGTGTCCAAGTGATTTCGTGATTGAATTTTTTAGCAATAGCATCCGAAACTTTTACAGCTTCATTTACAACTTCTGGTCCGATTCCGTCTCCAGCTAATAGGGCGATGTTAAATTTCATTATTTATATTTTTTGCTTTAATGGTATTTATATTTTTCTGTTTGTTATTGCAATTGATTTTATTGCATTTATATTTTAAGCTGTTGCTATATTCAACATTTTCTGTGTGGCTTTTATAGCTGCAACTGTTTGATCAGAATCTAATCCTCTGGTTTTAAATTCTTTTCCATTATTGGTCCAAGTAATAATCGTTTCACACAAAGCATCCGAACTACTACCTGGTGGAATTCGAACAGCATAATCAATTAATTTTGGTAAAGTAAGTTTTTTACTTTTGTATATCTTGGTCAAGGCATTCATAAAAGCGTCAAATTGACCATCGCCTTGAGCGTGTTCTTCAATAATTTCGCCGTCTATTTTTAATTGCAATGAGGTCGAAGGTTGAAATCCTTTAGAATGAACCAATACATAGGATTCAATAACGATTTTGTCTTCATACGTTTGACTATCTAATACATCAGAAATAATATATGGTAAATCTTCTTTGGTAACAGTTTCTTTTTTGTCGCCTAATTCAATGATTCTTTGGGTAACTAATTTTAAATCTTCTTGATTGAGTTGCAACCCTAATTCCTGAAGATTTTTTTCGATATTGGCTTTGCCAGAGGTTTTTCCTAATGCATATTTTCGCTTTCTTCCAAAACGTTCTGGAAGCAAATCATTGAAATATAAATTATTTTTATTGTCACCATCAGCGTGAATTCCAGCTGTTTGTGTAAATACATTATCGCCTACAATAGGTTTGTTGGCAGGAATTCTATAACCAGTAAAAGTCTCAACTAATTTACTTACCGAGTATAATGATGATTCCTTAATATTGATTTTCACCTCGGGCATAAAGTCATTTAATACCGCAACCACACTTTCTATCGGAGCATTTCCTGCTCGTTCACCCATTCCGTTCACTGTTACGTGCAAGCCGTTGATGCCTGCTTTTACAGCTTCCATAACGTTGGCAACGCTTAAATCATAATCATTATGTGCGTGAAAATCAAAATGTATCGTTGGATATCGCAGCTTAATTTTCGAAATATATTCAAATGTTTGCGATGGAATTAGGACGCCTAAAGTATCTGGCAATAATATCCGTTTGACAGGCTGAGTGGCTAAAAATTCTAGAAATTGAAACACATATTCGGGGGAATTTTTCATTCCGTTGCTCCAATCTTCTAAATAAATATTGGTTTCAATATCATTTTCTTTGGCCAAAGCAATGATTTGAGCTATTTCAGCAAAATGTTGTTCTGGCGTTTTCTTTAATTGATGCGTCAAATGATTCATCGAACCTTTGGTCAATAAATTCTGAACTTTTGTGCCAGCTTTTTTCATCCATTCGATAGATATTCCGCCATCGACAAATGATAAAACTTCGATTCTATTGCAATATCCTTTGGATTTTGCCCAAGCGGTGATGCCTTTTACAGCTTGAAATTCGCCTTCGCTAACTCGCGCCGAAGCGATTTCTATTCTGTCAATATGCAATTCTTCGAGCAACAATTGGGCAATGGTTAATTTTTCTGCAGCAGAAAATGATACTCCCGAGGTTTGTTCACCATCGCGAAGCGTCGTATCCATTATTTCAATTTTTCTTTTTTCCATTTTAAATTTGATGGTAAAGCAATCTTTTTAGTCAAAACCTATTTTTTATTCTCCAAAATCATCTCAAAATGTTCCACAACTGGAAACGGATCATAACAATGCTGAAGCAAATTTTTCCATTTTAAATACTGTCCCGATTGTCTAAAACCTATGCTAGGGTTTTCCAATTTTCCCCAATCAACCAGTAAAATGTATTTGTTTTCTTATTGATACACTTTTGTAAACTATGTCTTGAATATCCTTGAATTGAACTTATATATTGACCCGCAATCTTAAAGTCGTTTTCAAATTGTTTTTCTTCTCCTTTTTTTACGAAAAGTATAGCAACTTCTTAAATTATTTCTTAATAAGGCAATTGATCAGCGAATGCTACAATTTCCTCTTTAATGTTTTGCAAATAATCAATATCGTCAAAACCGTTGATCATATTGTTCTTTTTGTAGCCATTAATATCGAAAGTTTCTTTTTGACCTGTAACTTTAATAGTAATTGTTTGCTCAGGAAGATTGATTTCTAATTCAGTTTTTGGGTCTGCTTCAATCGCTTTAAAAATAGTTTCTGCAAATTCTGGACTCACTTGAACAGGCAAAACACCAATATTCAAACAATTTCCTTTGAAAATATCAGCGAAGAAACTTGAAACTACCGCACGAAATCCATAATCGTACACCGCCCAAGCCGCGTGCTC
>CAMCTL010000171.1 GCA_945878515.1 Flavobacterium psychrophilum
AGAGAAGATCCAAACACAGGAATGGCTGTTACAATAGATTTGGGCGAAGCAACAAATATTCATCCAACGGATAAACAAACTGTGGCGCAAAGAGTGGTGCCAATTGCAAAATCATTAGTTTATGGCGAACAAATTACACACAAATCGCCCATTTATAAATCGCATACAGTACAAGGTGCCGATCTGTTCTTATCTTTCGATAATTTAGGTAGTGGACTAAAGGCAACAAAAGCCATCACAGAATTTGAAATCGCTGGTGCTGATAAGGTGTACAAGACAGCAACTGCTACTCTTTTGTCAGATAATCGGATAAAAATTTCTAACGCAACAGTTGTCAATCCGGTACATGCGCGCTATGCATTTATCAATTTCCCAACCGTATCAATTTATACAACAGATGCTTTATCCTTACCATTGTCGCCCTTTAGAACCGAAAGTTTTGTGAATTTGAAGACTATTGATTTTGACTCTAGCGCAACAATTTTAAAGGTTTATCCAAACCCAACAAAAGGAATCCTGCACATAGAAAAAGAATTAGAACCCAAAAAAATTGAAGTCTTCGATTTAACAGGCAAAGTTGTTTTTAAAAGTAAATTTGTAAACAAAATTGATTTGTCCACTTTACCAAAAGGTGTTTATCTTGTTAAGACTGATTTAAAACAGGCCGTAAAAGTTGTAGTTGAATAGCGCTGAAATGTTCAGTTGATTAAAATTGCAGCTTCGCTAGCAAGTGTTCTTTATAACAAATATTGAGGTGTTTTGGATCGTGTAGAATTTCAATAGCTAGTTATTCTAGTTATGAGTAAACAAAAAAACAGGCAAATTTTGCCTGTTTTTTTTGTTTTATAAAGCAATCCTTTGAAGTTATTTTTGCGCGCTCCAGCCTGTGGGGATTGGCTTTTTTTGAGTTCTATTGCCTGATTCACTTTGTGGGCCTGCAAATCCGCGGTCTGGTTAAATTTCAGAAGTAATTAATTTTAATTTACCATCAATCATTTTTCCAATACCTTTAATTTCAACAGGTTTTCCCTCGTCCATACTTTTTGTAAACGCAGTATTTTCATAGTTAGTTCTACCTTTAGCGTGGATAATTATTTTTGAAACAGCTCCATCTTCATCAACATAAAAAGCAGATCCTTTTCCAGTAATTGTACTGAAATTATAAACTTGGACCTTATAATTTTTAGGATTTTCATCAATTAATATTTGTGCTTCTGCATTGTATTTGTTTACGTCAAACAATTTACTTTTTACTGAATCTATAAAGTCATTATCAATAATACCAAAAGGAATTTCATCTCCTGAAGTTGAAACATTTTCAAATTTTAAACTCTCAAAATTTCCGTCGTATTCTATACTTTCTAGTTGTTTAGCTGAGTAATTAATTAAATCAATTAATTTTTGTTCGACTCCACCTTCAGGCACAACGAACCTTTCTGAATAAATTATTTCTAATTGATTTTCTAACTCTTTAAAATCATCTGAATCAACTACCTCTGTTTTGAAAACATTTAGTTGTTCTTTTGGAAGCTGGTTGAAAAAATATTTAAAATAACTATTTAAAAAGCCATTAATCTTATCATTTGAAACATCTAGCAATCCAATTTGGTTTGGCTCAGAAATTTCTATTTTGAAATTGATTTTAAAACTTCCTGCTTTTAAGGCTTCAACATAAATTTGATTACCTAAATTAAAGTCATGCAAAAATGTTGTAGAAGATTTTAGAAAATCAGAAAAGTGAGTACTTACATTTGATAAATCTTCAGCTTTCGCTTTATGTAAATCTGCTAAACCACCAATCATACTTAAAGAATATGAAAATGTTGGTTCATAAATAAAGTCCGGACAAAATGAGTTTTCCAATGGTAAAAACTCTGATGGAATTTCATCTATTGAAACTATATTGCTATCTATTTCATTCATGGAATAATCAACATCTACAAGAAACAAACTTTCGTTTGCATCAAGTATTTTTCTGAAAGATATTTTTTTATTCATGAAATCTGCATATTGTTCTTCTGTCGTCAAGACATGCAAATATCTTAAGAAACCAACGTCATCATCTTCAAACATTATGCAGCATAATAATCTGTTTGAATAAAGATTTGTTCCTGTAAAAATCAAATCATTATCTCCGTCATTAAACAACACAAATCTGTTACTAACAATTTTGTGAAAGTCTTTTATAAGAGTTTTATGTTTTTGAATCTTAAACATCAGCTAGAGGAATTGTCTTGATTAGATTGACTTTGTCAATTGTAAAATCATCACTTTTATAAAAATCGTAATGCAAAGGATTTATTTCTATAGGTGTAGATTTCACAACACCGCTGTTTTCATTCAAAGTGATAATTGCACAAAAAGGCTTATAACTTGGAGAAAATGGAAATAATTTTTTGTAGACTTCTATCGTACTTTCTAAATCTTCTGTGCTGTTAACGATAGTTAGTGATTGTCCTTTTAGAGAACATATTTCTTCACATTCTGTGGAAGTTTTTCCTTTTTCCCAATATGTTTTAAAATCATTTTCTCTAATATTTTGCTTATTCATTTTCAAAGCAAAATGCGAGGTATTATCAATTAACCCCTCTTTTGTACAGTTACAGTTTGTATCAATATTTAATGTATTAAATTCCATTCAATAATATTAATTTGTGGCTAATGTATAATAGTTTTTCAATAAATCACTTAAAGTTTTTATAATTATGCTTAACATTTTCCAAGTTTCTATTTTGCTACGATTTTCGGTATAATTACGCCAAACGTTAGACTATGAAAAAACCTCACAATCCTTCCACCAATTATACTAAGATACTTGTAAGAAAAACCAACGTTTTGCATATTTTACAATGCAACACATCTAAGGAATTTCTAAACATCAGCTGCAAGTAGTCAGCTTAGATGACACCTTCAGTCAAGACAATCCGGTGCGGTTTATCGATGCTTTTGTCAACAGTATCAACCTAGAGCAAATAGGATTTAAGGAGCGAGGAAACACTAAAAAAACGACACTGAAATTACTCCAGAAAAAACAGGCTCACTTGCCTCTTGAAAATCTTCTTAAATTCTTTTCGATAACTCCATAGTGTTGACGCTAACGTAATCGGTTCCGTTCAACACGGGTTTTATTGTTAGTGCTACACACCCAATGAAACCCATGCTGTTAACAGCAGTGTTAATGAAGATTTTTAATTATTTTTTTTTAATGAGGATTTGTATTAAATTGCGTGATGAAATATTCTAAATATGAGGAAGTGGTTTTTTTACGTTTCTGCCTTTTTGATTTTTGTGGCATATATTATCGGTACTATGCATCCCCTCAAATATTTGGAGTTTGAATATGATAAGACGCCTGTTAGTCGAGTGGAGATAATTAAGGTATGGATATCGGTAATTGCAGCATTTTTAACTTTATGCGCAGTAACAGTTGCATTGTTTAAAGAAAAAATTTTGGGTATCTTTAGTAAGCCAAAATTAGTCATAGAGATGCCAACTGATAAGCCAAATAAGGAAGTGATTTCTGATCAAATGCAAGTCGCAAAAAATGAGGTTCTAGAGGCTACTAAGCATATTTCTAGATTAGTAATTAAGAATATCGGCAATACTGTTGCTACTGACGTCGCTATAACTCTCGAAAAACTTGATTATAAAGAATTGAATGCTAACGATATTGTTTTACAATATGAGCCACCCGGCGAATCATTACAGTGGAACAATAATCAAGATAAGGTTAATATAATGCCAAATGGTGATAAGCTTATTAATATAGTTGAGATATTTGCACCAAAAATAACATCCACTCCAGACGGTAAGGCAGAAGTCGAATCAGGCGCGGAATTAATTGTTGGCAATTTTAATGGATGCGATAAACGCACAAAAGCTGGAGTTTGGACTGCAACATTTGTTTTACATGCGCAAAATCATAAACACATGACATTTACAGTCGGTATTGAATGGCAAGGAAAATGGAAAGGTAGATTGACAGACTTTGTTGGAGGATATACGTATAAGTTAATTGAAAATAAATAAATGAATAAGCTATATTTTATACAGTACCTAGATATTGACGCTACACTAGATAGTAAAGTTAAGTCACTTGGAAAAAGTATGCAAATTGGTAAAGGTTGGGTTGTCCAGTCAACTTTAGATGCTCGAGCTATTCATACTTTTTTAACACAGCACAATCCTTCAATAACAATTGTAATTTTTGGACTTGATAAAAGCAATTATTATGGTCGTTCTGCAAAAGAACTTTGGGATTTCTTCAAATGATTCTTAGTTCACGTGAAAACATTACTTCCAACGTTTTGCAACTACACGAGGTTTGGGAAAAAGTACGCCTTAATTTTCGGTTAAAGACTGAAATTTCCAGGTACAAAACCAACTTTAAATTAAGCTTAAAACCCAAATCTCGTGTAACTGCTGTTAGCCGTTCGGTTTTTTATTAATCATTTTCTAAAAATATTTCCCAATATTCGACATCCATTCCTTTATTCTCTTCTTTTGCTTTATATAAAAACATTTCTAATTCTGTTTCTGAAATTGGATTTTTTTCAATTTGAACAGGATTTTCTCTTTTAATTGACAATTGCTTTAAAGCATTTAATATTTGACTGAAATTTTCAATTGAAATTGCTATGTAATTTTCTGCCCATTGTCCAGTTCCGTGTTCAGCAATAAAAACTGGCAAGTTTTGATTTTCAATATCAACAAAAATTGGATCATCCATATTATCAGTTGCAATTACAACCCAATTCTTTTTCCAATCTCCGTTTTTGTTACCAGTTAAAGACTTTCCATTTTCGGATACGCTATATCCAATTTGTTCTTTTTCTATATTTTCTAATTTGAATATATTTATTTCACCATAACCTAAAGAAATATCTTCTGCTTTTGATATAAAATTCTTGAAGTTTTCATTCTCAAATAATGCATTAAAATTGGGCTTTTCGTTACCATTAAATAGTTTACTAAAAATACTCATTTTTTCTTCGTTTATAGTTTTGTTTTCTTTCGGTTTTCTGTCGCTCTAAACTGACGGCTAACTAGTATATAGGTCTGACAAAATCATACCTATCCACCCGATATTGGGTCGCTATGTCTGACAACAGTCAGTTTTTCTTTTCCAAATATATATAAAATTATCCCTAAAACCATCCATGATCTATATCCGTCGCTTTATTATTATTTTCTAAGACTTCAGCACCAGTGGAGTTGAATTTTCCATTTTACTTATATTAAAAAAAAAAGAAAATTCTTTGTGACAAAAAAATGATTTTGAAAATTTTGTCACAAAAACTGTGGCAAAATTTTCAGTTTGAAAAAAATGCCACAAAATGCTGCAGCAATAATGACATCAAATCCAATCTGGCTCGTCTGCTACTTATACAGATATTTTCCCATAAAGGTATTCAAGTTATTTCTGTTTTAGTTATCCGGATTGCAAACGTCATGATTTGTCTTTAAATTCAAGTACGTACTCGCTGTAATCGAGCACCAGATAATGTGGACAAACGGTCGCACGCGGGAAAATATATATTTGTATGAAACATCGCTTTTAAACTCTTGTACCATTGTGCTGCTACAGGTAATAAACAACATGCAAAATAATACTACGCTTATTTTTTGATGTCGTTTAAAATATTTATTACTTCTCGATAGCCAGTTTCTGCGGCACCATGAACAGTTTGATGGTGTCCATTTGTGTTCATTGCTTCGCCAGCAAAGTATAATTTTTTGTTTATGGTTTGAGTCGCAATTTTTCTAGCATCGCCCATGCCAATAGTACTGTAGGAGTATGCCCCTTTAACGAAAGGATTTGTTGTCCAGTTTTGAACATGCGATGCAATAAACGACGCTGTAGCCTGTCCGTTATACATTGTGTCTAATTCTTGAAGTAATGCGGTTGTAATAGACGCGTCACTTCCTAATGAAGTTAAATATTCGGCTTGTTCGCCCATAATAAATGCAAGCAATATGTTGTCATTTTGCACTTTGCCTATGCTATCATCTGCATAAGCCGCACAAATTGGTCCGCCAATTATATTTTGGTCAAAGAATTTATTGCTAAATTTTAAAAAAACTTTCATTCCTGCATCCATGCCTATTTTGGAAAATGCGGTTGTTTTTTCGGTAGGTAGTGCTGGAATAAATTGAATGTCTGCCGAATTTAGAATTGGAATAGGGACAGTAATAATTACTTTATCTGCGTTGAATGTATTGTTATTTCTGTCTGTTATTTGAATTGTTGATTGGGAATAATCAATTTTAGAAACAATGGTATTGAGTAAAATTTTATCTTTTACCTGACTTGCAATTTCTTTATCGATTAAATCAAAATAAGTTTCTTGAAATTTAAAATCCTCGTTCCCGGAATTCCAATTTTCTTCATCTTTATTATTGCCAAAAACAGAAAGACGAGAGGCTGCTGCTCCTTGGTCTCCAGCAATGTTTTCTACAATGTATTTATATTCATTCCCTAATCCTTTTTGCAAAGCGTAATCTTTATATGATATATCTGGCAAATTATCGCCTTCAAAAATATCGATGTTTTTGGGTAAAGAATTTACTAACTTGCCGTTAAACCAATATTTCATTTCACTATTATCTACAGTAATCTTGGTGTTTGATTTTGAAATTAAATCGCCCAAAACATTATTTTTTCCGTGTAACCATTGCGCACCTGTGTCAATAGGAAAATTAGCAAAACCTGTCAGCTTACCAAGTCGTCCGCCATAATTTGCAGATGCCTCTAAAATCTGAAAATCTATTCCTTTTGATTTTAAAATATAAGCGGCATATAGCCCTGCTGCACCTGCACCAATAATTACAACCTTTCCGTCATAGCGGATATCTTCAAATAAGGTGTCTTTTTCGCAAGCATGAA
>CAMCTL010000172.1 GCA_945878515.1 Flavobacterium psychrophilum
CGATTTGAAAGGATATAAAATACCAAAACTCAAATTTGCACAAGAATTAGAAGTGTTAATTATTAAAGATATCGTCGAAAAATGTGGAGGCAATCCTAATAAAGTAGATGATATTTTAAATACAGGTTAAGGTTTCGAACACTTATGAATTGCATTCTGTGCCCACTCCAAGTAGAATTACAAGTATTTACAACATCTTTATTAGCAATCTGAATAAAAAATAAATCTTAATTTGCGTTAAAAATCAAAATCTCTCGGCTCTCCATTCAAAACTCTACCTTCCAAGATCATTTTTTTAGTTTTCTCTGTCTTAAAACCGAATGGATTACGATCTTCTTTTTCATGCAGACCATGTTTGGCTTTATAAAGATACAGTTCATGTGCAATGGGCAACGCTTCTACTATTTTAGCAATACAATAGTCATTATAAGATTTTACAATAGCGGCTTTATAATCATCATTGGCTTTCATCGGAATGTATTCTTGTTTTGCAATCATTTGGTCAAAATAATAACTCATCTTAAAGTCTAATTTGCTTTCTTCTTTATGTTCGAGCGCATAATATTTGTGTTTTTTTTGATAATCCGGCGTTTCAAATTGGTTCACAAAACGCTTGATTATATCGCGATCATAATAATTTAGAAAAGGCCTATCCCCTGATGGTTCTGTGATGGTGGACACTGGGGCAACTGGTTCTTTTTTTGATTCTATTGCTTCTAGGGCTAATAGGTAATAAAAACGTTCTTTTTCTCTCCTAATTGATGGTAAATCAAGTAGGTTTTTGGTATCCGTTCTTTCATAATGATAGTCATACCATTTTGATTGATCTTCTTCATCAATTTCTTCAGGATTATCAGCATTGTGTTTGGCTTTCAATTTATCGTAAAACAGAAAAGCTTCTGTATTAAGTGCTGCAAGAACAACGCCATCTTGCAATAAAAAATCTTGATACAACTTTATTTCCTTCAGTGTGAGCGGTTCTATAAATGTACAACTCAACGGGTCGCCAAAAGCATAATTAAAATCAGCTGAGGTTTCTACTTGAGGCACTTGAACTAAATTTGCATTCCAGAGGCATTGCAAATCGACAATTTTTTTCCGAATCATAATCTTCAAATGATCCTGACATTTTTCTATCCATTCGTCTTCAACAGCTTTTTCTACTTTATAAGATTGATTTACATGCCAAACATATTTTTTATCTACATAATAACTTATGAAGTTCTCAACAACATAATCTCCTTTAGATTTTAAATAGTTCATAGCCGAACTATTGGCTTTAATATCATCTCGCCATTTCGCTTTAAGTTGTTTCTCTTCGAGAACAGTTGCAATTTGCTCTTCGGTTCTATTATTTATGCTATTAGTTAAATCATTGTTGTTTTCTGAATTGGCCACAGTATTCAAGAATTAAAAATTAAAATTAGGTTCTTCACCATTTACTTCCCGTCCTTTTAGTATTTTTTTAATATAAAAATCTCTTACTTTAATCATTATATTATCCTCAGCATCAATTTTATTATAATCCGAATCAATAGAGAGTCCCATTTTTTTAGTAAACAAATACTGCTCATAGGCAATAGGCAAATGTTCAGCAATTTTATTTAAATAATGGCGATGGTATCCTTTCTCTAAGGCTTGCCTAAAATCATAATGACTGGGTACAGCTACCTTATCATGCAACAAATTCAACTCACCGAGCAATTCATAATAATGCATCGCATCGCGGTCGCCTCCCAAATACAATTTGCTGTATTCAAAATAATTCTTTTGAGTCGATTGATCTTCAAAAGTTGTTACAAAAAACTGGATTACATCGTTAGCCATATAATTAAAAAAAGGCAGGGTTTCCTTATATTCAATTTGATCTGGCTTGACTTTTCGCTCTTTGTCATCAACCACGTTCATATAAAAATCTTCCTTTTCACCCCTAAGGTTACCCATTAACAGCAACACGCCTTTACCAGTTCTAGAATTATGATACTCATACCATTCGGGTATCAAGTAACTTTCTTCGACATTTCGATTGCCTTCTTTTATTTCATCATAACTCTGCCAGCGATCAAATTCAAGATCAGTGACTTCAAGATTATCTTGAACCAAAAAATCGCGGTACATTTCAACTTCCTCTTCAGTGATTAAATCTAAAAACGGACAATTGAAAACATCTTTTTCCCACATCTCAAAATCATAACAAATCTTAATTGCTGCAATCGAAATTTGTTCAGCACGCCACAAACATTGCATATCAAACAGTTTTTTTTGTAAAATAGCTTCTAATTGTTTATGTGCTTCATTTATCCATTGTTCGCGTCTACTTTCATTTATTTTTTGATAAGTATCACCATGCTTATGGAACAAATATTTTACATTAATATAGTGGTCAAGAAAGTTCTTTTTAGCACCATCCTTATACGGTTCAAAAAAGGGATTTATAGCCTCATTTTCATCGAGTTCCTTTCGCCATTGCAGCAAAAGCGCTTTACGCTCATTTATGTCATCTATTTTTAGATCATAATGATCCTTTGGAGTTTCCTTGTTATTGTCCATACATTTAAAGTTTTATTCAAAGAGCGATAAAATTAAAAAAAATACCAATACAAAAAGTAAACTACAAACAACAACCACTACCCCATTCCATTCAAAACCCTCTCTTCCTCCTGAAGTACCTGCAATTTAATTCGATGCTTAACTTGAACATGCAAACCATTTTTACTAATCTGCCTTAAAGCTCTTGATTGTATTACGCCTAACAGCGAATTTTGATCAGTTGCAAATTGCTGGTCATTGGTTTGTAGAAAAGCTATAAACCGCAACGCAATGACTGCTGCGTTGTATTTCTTTTCGGCAAATTGTAGTTTACGCTTGGCAATGAGAAACTGATGTTGATTAACAAGCTTTAAGTTTTCAACAACTTTTATCGTTTTTACATTTTGACCCTCTAAATCCAAAAAAGGATTTACAGCTTCGTTATCGGACTGTTGCACAAAAGCAAGCATCTCAGTCAATTTCAATTGGGCGTTAAGAGGCAAATCGCGCTGTCCTATTTCATACATACTCCATTGACTTTTGTTTACCCGCAAAAGCATCGCCATCTCTTCTTGTCTCATGCCAAGAAGTGCGCTTATTTTTTTATCTTTTTCCATAAATGAAATTCCGATTTAATGGTTTGATTATTTTTTACAAACGATTTGTTCATCGTGCTTATTGTGATTTTTTTTTAAAATAGAAAATTTTACCACAACTTTTGTGATTTTTTTTTCAAAATGAAAAAAAAATCACAGCTAAGAAAAAAGTATACCATTAATGAACTGTAAATTGTTTCATAAGCATTTTTCGGTCGGGTTGCGAACAAATGGCTTAAATAAAAATCTGCTGCAAAATCAAGTTGTAATCAGTACAATATAAAATTTTTGAATTTGGCAGTATTTTCGCCCCAAGTCTAGCGCCAAAACTTTGCTTGTAATCAACTGCCATCAATAAAATAGAAATTACCACAATCCACGTCTTTTTGAAAGATAATAACATAACCATTTGTAAACTATTTCTTTTGTGGTTTTCCACTGTTTATTCCTTTAATTGGAATTTAATATTTATTAAAAAACACAAAAAGTATTTGCGAAATGTCAACTGCCTTACATTTTGATTTTATAAGTACCCATATATTTGTTAAAAAAATTAAACAAGAGGCAACCAAAATCAATTTTAATGCTAGCAATTTTATTACAGGGTCATTATCTTGGGAAAGAATTTGAGTGCAATTATCATGAAAATAAATTAAATTTACAAAAACAAAATTAACATGATAGCTATCTATTTACTCTATTTATACCTTGCGCTTGGAATTGTAATTGCGCTTTGGTTTGCTTTTTTTAAAGTACATCATTTAGACCATGTTGCCGAGAACACCTCATTTTTGTTCCGAATTATGATTATTCCCGGAAGTATTATTTTATGGCCATATATCATCTATAAAAATTATAACCATGATCGCAAAGCATAGAAAATCGCATTTCTTTTTATGGTTAGTTTTAGCAATTGTGCTGCTAACTTTAGCCACTTTAGGTTATTTATGGATTCCTAAATATTAAAAATTAAGTAGATGTCAGTACAATATATCCCCATAATCTGGAATCCTTTCAAGACAAAATACGATATTATTTTTGCTTTATTCGTTGTTTTATACTTATCTGGATTCGTTTCCTTAAGTATGTATTTGTATCCACAACTAATTATCGACACCATAATCATTCGCTCTTTTGGAACTTTAGCCATTATAATTTTACATATTATTTTGGCAATTGGTCCATTGTCTAGAATTAATAAAAGTTTTTTGCCCATCTTGTACAATAGAAGGCATTTGGGTGTTTCCTTGTTTCTAATTGCAAGTGTTCATGCTGTATATTCAATTCTCTTTTTTCATGGTTTTGGGATAAACAATCCTCTTTCTAGTCTATTTACAGCCAACACGCATTACGATTCATTGACATTTTTTCCCTTCCAGATTTTGGGATTTTTTGCTTATATGATTTTGATGGTTATGGCTTTTACTAGTCATGATTTTTGGCTTAATTTTCTGTCACCAAAAATATGGAAAGCCTTGCACATGCTCGTTTACATTGCCTACGGATTGGTTATTATGCATGTGGTTTTAGGAATCATTCAATATGAGAATAGTCCCATTTTGTTTTCATTATTGTTTTTAGGTTTGGTTACCATTCTGTCATTGCATATTATTTCGGGTTATAAAGAATATAAATTTGATAGCATAAAAAACAGAACTGATAATAAGGGTTGGGTTTATGTATGTACTCCAAATGAAATCGATGAAAATTGTGCCAAGATGGTCACTATTGACGGCGAAAGAATTGCCGTTTTTAAATATGGAAATAAACTAAGCGCCGTTCATAATGTGTGTAAGCATCAAAACGGTCCCTTAGGTGAAGGAAAAATTGTAAATGGTTGTATTACTTGTCCTTGGCACGGCTATCAATATTTACCAGACAAAGGAAGAGCTCCAGAACCTTTTACAGAATTGTTGGCGACTTATCAATTAAAATTAATCGGGAATGAAATTTATGTAAATCCAATTGCGCTTCCCGAAGGAACTGCCGTTGAACCCACAATAATTCCAACTGAAGAACCAAAAGTAGATACTGATTTTTTCATCGGTTGGTTAGGAATTATTCCCAATTCGTACCAAAGTACATTGCGATTTTTTGTGCCTTCTTTATTTGTATTAAGTATAATTTTTATTGTTGTCATTAGCAATTCAACCAACAAAATTAGGTTTAGTTCCTACGATTATTATAAAACACTATCATTTGAAGGCGAGCTTTTGTTGAAACCATTTCCAATGCTGCGAGTTTTAGAAATGGATAAAAATAGAACTCCTAAACTAGTGCTGTATCCATTAGTAAATGAAGGAAAGTTTGGCGCCGATGAATCGGTTCAAGCCTTTTTAACTCAATATCCAAATGAACAAAGAGTATTTGTTCAACTTCAAGCTAAAATTATTGAGCGTGACAGACAAGTCGCTATGGAACTAATGAATACAAAGGATAATATAAAAAAAATAAAATATAGCACATCAATACCAGCTTTAGTTTTAGGACAAGCGAAGGATACTATCTTGAAAGGGCAAATTATTGATCCAAAATGTTATTTGGGTGTTATGAATCCTGGCGAAGGAAAACCGCACCGTTCTTGCGCCATTAATTGTATCAAAGGAGGAATAATGCCTGCCTTTGTGACTGAAAATGATAAAAAAATAAAATACTATATCCTTATTGGAAATGATGGGAAAAAAGTAAATAATGAAGTCTTATTTGCAGTTGCAGAGCCTATTGTAATAAAGGGGAAAATACAAAAAATTGACAATTGGAATATATTATATATCGATCCTAAAGCCAGTATCAAAAGGTTATCCTATCCGATAAAATCAAATTATGAATGTGGCATCTTACAGTAAATAAATCCAACGAGGTCTTTATATTTTTACGTTGGGAGTAGACCATGAATATTTTTATTTCTTAATAGATTTTCCATAACATTATTTTATTTCTGATTTTGAAGCAGCTAAAACTTTACCCGTTTTGTTGTTTTGAACATATACAACTAGAAAATAATCAGAAGATAGCCATTCTTTTTTGAATTCAAAACTTTCGGCATTGCTTGCACTAGATACAGTTTTAAAATCGAAAACAATGTTGTAGCTCGTTTGTTTTAAACCACTATTTTCGCCTCTTTTAATGTTGGTAAATTCATGTTTCTTAACTAATGCTAGATTAATTACAGTATTAGGTGCTGCGCCATCAAAATTATACGCAACATTAACTTCCTTATTGTTTAATGTTACCTTCTTTATTGCAATAGTATTTTGCTTTTTAATAGCTAATTCGGATGCGACAATATCATTAATTTCACTTTCTCTACTTCCAACCAACTCGCGTTTTCCGTTTATTATCAATTGAGGCGTATAATTACCTTGCGAATTCATCATTCTAGCATAAGCTCTTTGTCGTTCTGAAAATTGAGCTTTACTAAAAGGATCTTTCCAACCGATATAGTTCCAATAATCAACGTGAAATGCTAAGGGAATAATATTAGGATTGTTTTCTAAAGCATAGTTTCCCAAAACCGCATCGGCTGGTGGACAACTGCTGCAACCTTGCGAGGTAAATAGTTCGAGAACTGCAAATCCATTATTGAGAGTTTTTAAAGTTACTTTGTTTGTCTCTTTCTTTTCGATTGCATTTTGCAAAGTAAAACTCGAAATCAACATTGCAACAATTGCAATACTTGAATAAAGAATAGTTTTGGAAATTGAGTTTTTCAT
>CAMCTL010000173.1 GCA_945878515.1 Flavobacterium psychrophilum
AAGAATTACTTATAGATATTAAAGATATTCAAAATGAAAGTAAGAGCATCAGTTAAAAAAAGAAGTGCCGAGTGCAAAATTGTACGAAGAAAAGGCAGATTATACGTAATCAACAAAAAGAATCCTAGATTTAAACAAAGACAAGGATAATTATGGCAAGAATAGCAGGGGTAGACATCCCAAAAAACAAAAGAGGAGTTATCGCTTTAACCTATATCTTCGGAATTGGTAAAAGTAGAGCAATTGAGATTTTAGAAAAAGCTCAGGTTAGCCAAGATACAAAGGTTCAAGATTGGAATGATGACCAAATCGGAGGAATTCGTGATGCTGTATCATTTTTCAAAATTGAAGGTGAACTACGTTCAGAAGTTTCCTTAAACATTAAACGTTTAATGGATATTGGATGTTATAGAGGTATCCGTCATAGATCTGGTCTTCCATTAAGAGGACAAAGAACTAAGAACAACTCTAGAACAAGAAAAGGAAAAAGAAAAACTGTTGCCAACAAGAAAAAAGCAACTAAATAATAAGTAATATGGCTAAAGCAACTGCAAAAAAACGTAAAGTTATCGTTGAATCAACGGGAGAAGCTCATATTTCTGCTACATTCAATAACATCATTATTTCTTTGACAAACAAAAAAGGTGAAGTTATTTCTTGGTCGTCAGCTGGTAAAATGGGTTTCAGAGGTTCTAAAAAGAACACTCCGTATGCAGCCCAAATGGCAGCAGAAGATTGTAGTAAAGTAGCGTTGGAAGCTGGACTTAAAAAAGTAAAAGTGTATGTTAAAGGACCAGGAAACGGACGTGAGTCTGCTATAAGATCTTTGCATAACGGTGGAATTGAAGTTACTGAGATTATCGACGTAACCCCAATGCCTCACAACGGATGTCGTCCTCCTAAAAGACGTAGAGTTTAATACTCAAAAGTTAATTATAGTATAACTAGGTTGAACAACGATTATCGAAGGATAAGACCTGAATTCATAATCTCAATCTTAAACAATTTAAAATGGCAAGATATACTGGTCCAAGTACAAGAATCGCTCGTAAATTCGGAGAAGCAATTTTCGGTGACGACAAAGCATTCGAAAAAAGAAATTACCCTCCTGGACAACACGGGATGGCTAAAAAAAGAGGAAAAAAGTCTGAATATGCTGTTCAGTTAATGGAAAAGCAGAAAGCTAAATATTCTTATGGAATTTTAGAAAAACAGTTCAGAAACTTATTCGAAAAAGCATCAGCTACTAAGGGTGTTACTGGTGAAGTTTTATTACAATTGTGTGAAGCAAGATTAGACAACGTAGTTTTTAGAATGGGAATTGCTCCTTCTAGAAGAGGTGCTCGTCAAATCGTTTCTCACCGTCACATTACTGTAAATGGTGAAAATGTAAATATCCCTTCTTACCACCTTAAGCCTGGTGATAAAGTTGCTGTTCGTGAAAAATCTAAATCATTAGAAGCTATCGAGCGTTCTTTATCAAATTCAAGTCACGTTTATGAATGGATTACTTGGAATAATGATTTAAAAGAAGGTACTTTTGTTTCTGTGCCAGCTAGACTTCAAATTCCAGAAAACATTAAAGAACAATTAATCGTAGAGTTGTACAACAAATAATAATTGACTTAGTCGAAATTATGGCAATATTTAATTTTCAGAAGCCCGATAAAGTTATCATGATCGATTCAACCGATTTTGAAGGTAAATTTGAGTTTAGGCCTTTAGAACCTGGTTATGGATTGACAGTTGGTAACGCACTTAGAAGAGTTTTGCTCTCAGCATTAGAAGGTTATGCAATTACATCGGTTCGAATCGAAGGTGTAAATCATGAGTTTTCTACTATCTCAGGAGTTGTTGAAGACGTTACCGAAATTATCCTAAATCTAAAACAAGTACGTTTTAAACGTCAAATAGATGATATAGACAATGAGTCAGTTACTATTTCAGTTACTGGTAAAGATCAACTGACTGCTGGTGATTTTCAGAAATTTATTTCAGGTTTCCAAGTTTTAAATCCAGAACTTATAATCTGTAATTTAGATCCTAAAATCAAACTACATTTCGACCTAACTATCGAAAAAGGTAGAGGATATGTTCCTGCTGAAGAGAACAAAAAACAAAATGCTGCAATTGGAACAATATTTACAGACTCTATTTTTACTCCGGTAAAAAATGTTAAGTATGCTATTGAAAACTTCCGTGTAGAGCAAAAAACAGATTACGAAAAATTAGTTTTCGAAATAAAAACTGATGGTTCAATCAATCCAAAGGATGCCCTTACTGAAGCTGCCAAAGTTTTAATTCACCATTTCATGTTGTTTTCTGACGAAAGGATTACTCTTGAAGCTGACGAAATTGCACAAACAGAATCTTATGACGAAGAGTCATTACACATGAGACAATTGCTGAAAACTAAGCTTGTTGATATGGATCTTTCTGTTAGGGCATTAAATTGTTTGAAAGCGGCTGAAGTTGATACTCTTGGTGATTTAGTATCTTTCAATAAAAATGACTTGATGAAATTCCGTAATTTTGGTAAAAAATCTTTAACTGAACTAGATGAGCTAGTTGCAATTAAAAATTTGAACTTTGGCATGGATTTAGCAAAATATAAATTAGATAAAGAATAATCTAATCTCGATTCAATCGGGGTTAAATTTAATATAGCAATGAGACACGGAAAAAAATTCAATCACTTAAGCAGACAGACAGCGCATAGAGGTTCTATGTTAGCTAATATGGCTTGTTCTCTTATAGAACACAAACGTATTAACACTACTGTTGCTAAGGCAAAAGCGCTTAAACAATTTGTTGAGCCATTAATAACAAAATCAAAAGCAGATACGACTCACAATCGTCGTATTGTTTTTGCTTACCTACGTAGCAAATACGCTGTAACTGACTTGTTCAGAGATGTTGCTGCAAAAGTTGGTGACCGTCCAGGTGGATACACACGTATTATTAAAGTTGGAAATCGTTTGGGAGATAATGCTGATATGGCAATGATCGAGCTTGTAGATTTTAATGAACTTTACAACGGAGGTAAAAAAGAAGTTAAAAAAGCAAAAAGCCGTCGTGGTGGAAAAGCTAAAAAAGCAGATGAAGCTGTTGCAGCTCCGGTTGCTGAAGCTCCAGCTGTTGAGGAAACTCCAGTTGTTGAGGATACTCCAACGAATGAGGAGGCTGCTGAATAATTATGAAAATAATATTTCGATAAGGAAAATCAAGGATAAACTTTCGTTAGTTTGTCCTTTTTTTTTGTTTCATTGCAATGAATGTAGCAATCATGAGCAAAACATTTAGAATTTTCAACAATCATTTCTCCCGCTTTCCGTTTCAATATTTTTCTTTTAGAAAGAAAAAGAAAAATGATTTTCACTTTAATCGGGGCTATTTAGAATTTTTTATTTCCATAAGAAACATTTTATAAAACATTAATTTTCAAATAACGTTGCATCCACTGTTTTAAAAAATTAAATTTGCAAAATATTTAACTACGACGAATGAAACGAAGTATAGCGAAGTTCCTTGAGACCAATAAAAAACAATAACAACGACGAATGAAATACACAACAAGAAAAAGCGCCATTCTTCTATTAAGTGACGGAACCATTTTTCACGGAAAATCTATCGGAATATCAGGAACTACTTTTGGCGAAGTATGTTTTAATACGGGAATGACAGGTTATCAAGAGATTTTTACTGATCCGTCTTATTTTGGGCAAATAATGGTGGCAACAAATGCTCATATTGGAAATTATGGAGTGAGCAATAAAGAAATCGAATCGGACAGCATTAAAATTTCAGGACTGGTTTGTAAAAATTTCAGTTTTAATTATTCTCGTGAAGATGCCACTTCAAGTTTAGAAGATTATTTTAAAAAGCAAAACTTAATCTGTATTTCTGACGTTGATACCCGTGGATTAGTTAGTTACATTCGAGATCACGGGGCAATGAATTCTGTAATTTGTACAGACGGAACGCCAATAGATGAACTAAAAGTAGCTTTGGCCAAAGTTCCAGATATGAAAGGTTTGGAATTAGCTTCTAAAGTTTCTACCAAGGAACCTTACTTTTTTGGAGATGAAAATTCAACCTACAAAATTGCAGCTTTAGATTTAGGAATTAAAACTAATATCCTTCGCAATTTTGCCAAAAGAGATTGTTACATCAAGGTTTTTCCATACAATTCAAAATATACTGAATTAGCAGCTTTCAACCCAGACGGCTATTTCTTGTCAAACGGACCTGGTGATCCAGATCCCCTTTTTGGTGCAATTGAAGTAGCTAAAGAGATTTTGGCAAACGACAAACCATTATTTGGAATTTGTTTAGGACACCAAGTGATTGCTTTAGCCAACGGAATTTCTACCTACAAAATGTTCAACGGACACCGAGGAATCAATCATCCTGTTAAAAATATTATTACAGGTAAAGGCGAAATCACGTCTCAAAACCACGGTTTTGCTGTCAATAAAGAAGAATTAGACAATCATCCCGATCTGGAAATAACCCACCTTCATCTCAATGATGGAACGGTTGCAGGAATGAGAATGAAAAATAAAAACTGTTTTTCAGTACAATACCACCCAGAAGCAAGTCCAGGCCCACACGATTCGTCTTATTTGTTTGATCAATTTGTGGAAAATCTAAAAGTATAAGTAAAAAAAGGATGATCAAAGGCTAATTAAGCTTATTCTAAAGTCCTGAATCAAAAAGCTATCAATTCTCAAAAGTTGATAGCTTTTTTATTTTATTCGGTAATCTCTCTAAAAACGGTTTCAAGGCTTTTGTTCTTCTGATTCAATTGTAATGTTTTCAAACCATTAGCATTTGCAAAATCAAAAACCGCTGGTCGCATATCTTTATCAGTGTTGAAGGTCAATTCCCAAATCATATCGTGCGTATTTTTATACGAAGTCAGATTTTCGATTCTGGCAATCAATTGTTCTTCTATTTTATAGTCAAATTCCACTTCGATGATTTGTTCCTTATCTGCCGAAATTAAGGTGTCGAGTTTTTTATCGGCTACAATTTTCCCTTTATTAATAATAATGACTCGATCGCAAATCGCTTCCACTTCCTGCATAATATGTGTCGAAAGAAAAACGGTTTTGTCTTTGCCCACATTTTTAATCACGTTTCTAATTTCGACCAATTGGTTGGGGTCTAAGCCAGTTGTTGGTTCGTCTAGGATCAAAACATCGGGATTGTGTAATAAAGCGTTTGCTAATCCAACCCGTTGACGATACCCTTTGGACAATTGCCCTATTTTTTTGTGGCTCTCATTAGACAAACCAGTAAGTTGAATCACTTCTTCTATTCGTGTTTTGGCGACTTTATAAACATCGGCATTGAAAGCCAAATATTCTCTCACATACAAATCCAAATACAACGGATTGTGTTCAGGCAAATAGCCAATAGATTGCTGTACGGCTTTGGTTTGAGAATTCACATCATATCCGTTTACCGCAGCGGTCCCTTCATCTGCAGAAATGTAAGTGGTCAATATTTTCATCAAAGTCGATTTTCCAGCACCATTTGGACCTAAAAAACCCACAATTTCTCCTTTTTGAACGGTAAACGAAATGTTGTCTAATGCTTTTTGAGCACCATAACTTTTCGATATATTATTTACTTCTATTGACATCGCTTTTTATTTGTAGCAAAAGTAAACAGAAAAAATATTGATTTATTGTTTTTTTAGAATCTTTGTAAAAGTTCAAAAATTTGACAAAGATTTGTGCCAATTTCATATATTATTTAGATTAAAACTTGATAACCTTTCAAGCAAGATTCTATAATAGTTATGGCATTGTTCTTGGTTAAGTATATTAAATTTAAAACAAATTAAAAATGAAAAAATCATTACTTATTTTTGCGTTGACTGTATTCAGCTTTGCAAATGCTCAGAAGGGAACTGTTTTAGTTCTAGGAAATGTGGGATATTATTCCCAGAAAACTGGCGATTCAGGTAATCCTCCCACGCAAAAAACTTTTAATTTCTCTCCAAAAATAGGGTATCAATACAACGATAATTGGACAGTGGGTGTTGAATCTTCCATTGCAAATTCAAAACAGACTTATACATCTGCAGAATACAAATCCAATAATTTTTCTGTGGGTGGTTTTCTTCGTTATTCAAAACCATTAGGAGGGATTTTTTCTGCTTATGCTGATTTAGGAGTGGGTTATCAAAATGTTGAACAAACTCAATATAATGGTGGAATAGATCCATTTTTATCAACAACAAAAGCAAATGGAATTTATGTAGAAGTGACGCCAGCTTTACTATTAAATATCAGTAAAGGTTTTGGTTTAAACTTTAATATTGGAAGTATAGGATATGGCTCTTTAAACAATAGTACCAATAATGGAACAGATACCAAAAATTTTAATTTTAGCTTTGGACAAGCATTTAGTGTTGGGATTTCTAAAAACTTCTAACATTTGAACTTTATTATTACCAAAGTTAGGATTAAATTGCTTTAATTTTTTTGCATGGCTATTGACTAATTGTTGATTTTGAGCACTATTTTTAATTATTTTTTAACAAAAAATGAGTTTTATCGATAATTCTTTTTTTTGTTCAATAAAAGCAAGTATTATTTTGGGTTACCAAAAAATAATTTATACATTCGCAGAGAATTTTTGAAAAAAGCAGAAACATAATGTCAACTAACCGTTTTTATTTTAGCAATACTTACTATTTCTTCTTTAGGAAGTAAGGATTGTCTATGGTTATTTGAAAGATTAAGAAACAAATAAAACTAATATACAATCCTGATGAAAATCAGGATTTTTTTTTGAGTGTAA
>CAMCTL010000174.1 GCA_945878515.1 Flavobacterium psychrophilum
TAATGTGAGACGTCGGCAATATGAATCCCTATTTCAAAGTTTCCATTACCCAAAACTTTAAACGAAAGTGCATCATCAAAATCTTTGGCATCTTTTGGATCAATTGTAAAAGTTAGTGTTTGTCGCATATCGCGACGTTTGGCTATTTCACTTTCTTGGATAGAAGTATCAATTTGTTGGGCAAAAGTTTCTACTTCAATAGGAAATTCAGAAGGTAAACCATATTCGGCAAGAATTGCGTGTATTTCGGTATTGTGTTCGCCTGGTTTTCCTAGTATTTTAATCACTGAACCAAAAGGAGAATCAGCTTTTTTAGGCCAATCTTCGATATGAACCAAAACTACATCCCCGTTTTCTGCACCGCCCATTTTATCTTTTGGAATAAAAATATCAGTGTACATTTTAGGATTAGCTGTTGATACAAAAGCAAAATTAGGTTGAATCGCAATTACACCTACAAAATCGGTTTTCGCACGTTCGACCACTTCTAATACTTCGCCTTCTGGACGTTTTCCTTTTCTTCGATTATAGATATAAACCTTTACTTTGTCTTTGTCTAAAGCACGATTCAAATTATTTGTTGGGATAAAAACATCTTCACCAAATTCAGGACAAATAAAATAAGCAGTTTTTCTGCCCGTCATATCAATTGTTCCCTCGTAATAATCTTCAGAAATGGCTTTCACAAGATATTTTCCAGGTTCGGTTTCGATAATTGCTTTTTGCGAAGCCAAGACTTTTAAATCATGGATTATTTCGTTTCTAGACTTGGTATCATCTACATCCAGAATGGCTGCTATTTGCTTGTAATTGTAAGCTCGGTTGCTATTTTGGGTTAAAATTTGTACAATTTTATTAGAGAAATCTTTCTCTTTTTTTACTGGTTTTTTCAGTTTTTTACTCATAAATCTTTTCTTAAAAGTCTAAAATTACAAAGAACTATTAAGATTTAAAGTATTAAGTATTAAGATTTATCTAAAAAATAACTTTTGTACCTTTATAAAAATTTAAAAAATGGAAGATTTTCAAACTATTACTACCTTTAATTTTGCACACGAAATAATAGTTTTGAAATCTATTTTACAAAATGAAGTAATTCCTTTTTTATTTCAAAACGAAAATCTAATTTCAATTGATCCATTTGCTAGTATTGCTTATGGCGGCATTCATCTCAAAGTTCACATTAATGATTTCGAAAAGGTTCAAGAAATTTTGGATAATTTGAATACAGATTTAAAAATAGTGGAATAGATTGCTTGGTTCGTAGCAATGACTTTTTGAAGTTGTCAACATCTATTAAAAACAACAAAAAGAAAAAGAAATTTAAATTAATTTTTTAATGGTTATTATAGCTTGTTAATAGTTACAATAACTTTATTTTTTAAAGTATGATTTTATAGTTGAATGATTTTATAATGATTTATTAACATAGTTTTATGACCTTAAAAGGTTTATTTTTAGAGCATTTTAAAAAGCTATTAACAACGGTTAATAATATAAAAATGATTGTTTTTGTAGATAAGTTAGTATTGAAATTTTGTTAACAATAACGTTTTTTCTATCAATAACTTTTCTAAAAATTCCTTAAACTAAATTTGGTTATTTCATTTCGGTTTTGGATTACATTTTTATTTGATAGTAACAAGAAATAGTTCTAATTTTCTATTTCAAGTTATCAACATTTTATGTTAATTTAACGTTAACTGAATATCAATAGTTTAGGTTTTATTATTAACAATAGTAATTTTATATTTTATAATTATTTAATAATCAATGTTTTATAATTTTTATCAATATTTAAAATACACAATATTAATAATGTAACTCTAAATAGATTTAATAGTATAATTCTAAAAATAAGCTATAGTTTCAGTAAATTTGCAACACTAATTTAAATCCATTTATTATGAAAATCTCCATAGGAAACGATCATGCAGGTCCAGAATATAAACGCGCCATTGTTCAGTATTTAGAATCCAAAGGCCACGAAGTAACCAATTACGGAACCGACACCGAAGCTTCTGTAGATTATCCAGATTTTGGTCATCCGGTTGCTAATGATGTATCAGAAGGAAAAGCCGATTATGGAATTGTAATTTGTGGCTCTGGAAACGGAATTGCAATGACAGTGAATAAGCATCCAAAAGTAAGAGCAGGTTTGTGTTGGACAAAAGAAATTGCTTATTTAACCCGTTTGCATAACAATGCTAATGTTTTGAGTATTCCAGCGCGTTATACTTCTATTCAGCAAGCAGTTGAAATAGTTGAAACATTTTTAAACACTGAATTCGAAGGAGGAAGACACCAAACTAGAGTGGATAAAATTAGTTGTTAAATTAAATTCAGTCAACAAACTGACCGAATTAATGTAAATTCAGTCAGTACACTGACCAAATTAATGTAAATTCAGTCAATCAACTGACCGAATTAATGTTTTTTAATTATATTTGCATTACAATTCAAAAGAATTTAAAATGTCAAATTATTATAAAAGAGCCGTTTTAGCTGAATTTCATAGAAAATTATTGCCAAATAAAGTACTCGTTTTGTTAGGAGCAAGGCGAGTTGGTAAAACAGCATTAATCAAAAATTATTTAGAAACAATTCCTGCCGATTCCTATTTGCAGTTAAATGGTGAAGATATAAAAGATATTAAGTTGCTAAAAGAACGATCAGTAAGTAATTACAAGAAACTTTTATCAAACGTACCATTATTAGTAATTGATGAAGCACAACACATACCAGATATTGGAATGATTCTTAAATTGATTGTGGATTCTATCAACGGGATAAAAATAGTTGCCACTGGTTCATCTGTATTTGATTTGTCTAATAATTTAGGAGAACCCTTAGTAGGTCGAAAAAACACCTTATATTTATTTCCCTTATCGCAAATAGAGTTCTCGGAAAAAGAAAATTACAAGAAAACCACCGAAAATTTGGAGCAAAGATTGCTTTTTGGAAGTTATCCTGAATTAGAACAATACGAAGATTGGGAGAGTAAAGAAGATTATATCAACGAGATCATAAATTCGTATTTATTAAAAGATATTTTGATTTTTGATGGTATAAAACATTCTGACAAAGTGTATGATTTACTGCGTTTAATTGCCTTTCAAATCGGTCAGGAGGTTTCGTTACTCGAATTAGCAACTCAATTGCAAATGTCTAAAAACACGGTTGCTAACTATTTGGATCTACTTTCTAAAGTTTTTATTTTGTTTAAAGTAGAAGGTTTTAGTCGCAATCTTCGTAAAGAAATAGTAAAATCGTCTCGATGGTATTTTTATGATAATGGTATTAGAAATGGCATTATCAATAATTTTAATAAAATTGAAAACCGCAATGACATTGGTGCACTTTGGGAAAACTATCTGGCTTCTGAAAGGGTAAAAAAACAGCATTACCAAAAAATACGAACCAATAATTATTTCTGGAGAACTTACGACCAACAAGAATTGGATTGGTTGGAAGAAACAGGAGATAATTTGGCAGGTTACGAATTCAAATGGAATGAAAATAGGAAATCAAAAATTCCTACGGCTTTCGCCAAAGCTTATCCAGAAGCGAGTTTTGAAGTGATTAATAAAAGTAATTATTTGGATTTTATAACTTAATAGGGTTAGAATTAAAACTCATAAATAATGCGAGATTTTGCGATAATCTCGTATTATTTACTGAAATTTAAAATAAACAAAATCTCATTTTTAGTTATTTATAAATTATTTTAAAAAACTTTTCATTCAAGTTTCATCATTCATTTTTTAAAATTAGATTTACTTCCAAAATTTAATTTTATGAACAGTAACGAATCTTTATCTAAAAACACAAGCGAATTATTTGCTTATAAAACACGCAGTCAATACATTAATTTTTTTGATTTATTTCTACTTTACTATAAGACAGTTCCAAATTCAATTTTAGAGGAAACAATTGATGCCAAAAAAGCAAAGGATTATTTTAAAGAAAAATATATAGCAGAAATAAAAGAAAATTTTTACAGTAAAATAACTTCTGAAAACAAAAAGAATCTTGAAATAAATGAAAGTTATTTTGTTCTAGACAACATAATAATAGCGTTTGTTGTAGACGATAATGAAACCACTTTTCTTTTCACAGAAAGTCAAACAGACAAAGTAAATGCAATAATTACAGATCTTTTACAATTCAAGAAAAAAGTTAAAAGAGAAGCTCAAGAAATTTCATTATTGATAAACACTCAAAATGGTATCGATACCGCATCATTAAAAATAACAAAACCCAAATTAAAAATTGAAGACAATTATAACGACGATTTTATAGAAATTCATCAAAACATCATCAAGCGATTATCCAAAAATAACGACAAAGGAATCGTTTTACTTCACGGAAAACCGGGAACAGGAAAAACATCTTACATAAGATATTTAATTACCAGTTTAAAAAAGCAAGTTATTTTTTTGCCACCAAATATGGCAGTTGCTATCACAAATCCTGATTTTCTTTCGGTGTTAATCCAAAATCCAAATTCAATTTTTGTGATTGAAGATGCCGAAAATATCGTTTTAGACAGAGAACAAAATGGTTCATCTGCAGTTTCAACATTATTAAATTTATCCGACGGATTACTTTCTGATTGTTTAAATATTCAAATAGTTTGTTCTTTTAATACAGATATTTCTAAAATTGATGCCGCACTTATGCGAAAAGGACGTTTGATAGCAAAATACGAATTCAAAGCATTAGAAGTTAAAAAAGCGCAACAGCTTTCGGATAAATTAGGTTTCCAAACAGATATTCTTACACCAACTATTCTCACGGATATTTACAATCAAAATGAGAATGATTTTCAAGAAAAGAAAAGAGTGATTGGGTTTTAAAAAAGTATATAATTAACAAAAAAAATAATTATGAAAAACAATGAGGTTCTATTAAAAAAGCTTTTAGACGAATTAAAAAATAATCAAGAAGTTTGTGAAGAATTCAAATACCTTGGTACTGGAAACCCATTATCTAATATTTTAATAATAGGTAAAGAAGCAGCTATCAATATTGATTCCAATCAACACAGAAGAGAAATTATAAACAATTTTAGTGATTGGATGAGCCTTAAAGATTTTAATTCGGACAATATTAAAGAGAAAGATATTCAAAATTATTCTCCATTATACCCATACAAAGGACAAATATTTGGGGTTGATACAAAAAAAATTAAAAAAGGTGGAACAAGTAAAACCTGGTATAATTATCAGAAGCTAATTAATTTTATTTTTAATGTATCAAATAATCAAATAATCAATTTTCACGAAAACTCATTTATTACTGAAGTTAATTCAACACCAAGTGAAAAAACAATAGACGCTATTAAAGATTCAATTCCATTTAGAAAAGAACATATTTTACCTTCTGATTTCTTCCAAAGTTTCCCTGTTGTCATTATTTCAGGAGTTGGATATTTTGATGCTTCGCAGGAGAATAATGAAATTGAGAAAATCTTCCACGTAAATTTTACAGAAAAAAAATATGCAAATAAAGAAAAACAGACGCAACCTTTTTGGATTCACAGAAGTAAAGATAAAATAGTAATAAACACTTACCAATTAAGCATTGGAGTTTCAGATATGTTATTAAGAGAGATTGCAAAAGAAATACAAAACTCCAATTTATTAAGATAAAAAATAGCTCAAAAACCTTTGCGAACTTTACGAAAACTTCGCTTCTTTGCGTTTAGAAAAATCAAAAAATGACCAACATACAATTCATAGCCAAGTCTGTTCAAACAGCAGTCCTAAACATTCAAAACACCGTTCAATTATTAGAAGAAGATTGCACAATTCCTTTTATTTCGCGTTATCGAAAAGACAAAACAGGAAATTTAGATGAAGTTCAAATCGAACAAATCGCCAAACTTCAAAAAGATTACGAAGTCATTGTCAAGCGAAAAGAAGCGATTCTAAAATCGATTGAAGAGCAAAACGCATTAACACCCGAATTGGAAAAAAAAATCCAGCAAAGTTTCGATTTACAAGAATTGGAGGATTTTTATTTGCCATTCAAAAAGAAGAAAAAAACCAAAGCCGATGTCGCTCGAGAAAACGGATTGGAGCCTTTGGCTAAAATCATAATGGCACAAAACAACGATGATATCGATTTCTTGGCCACGAAATATTTGAACGAGAACGTGATTAATGAAGATGCCGCTTTACAAGGAGCACGCGACATTATAGCCGAATGGATTAACGAAAACATTTATGTTCGTAAACAGTTGCGAAGGCTTTTTCAACGAAAAGCAACCATCACAACCAAAGTTGTAAAAACTAAAAAAGACGAACAAGACGCTCAAAAATTCAATCAATATTTCGATTGGTCAGAACCTTTGACCAAAGCACCTTCTCATAGATTGTTGGCAATGCTTCGTGCCGAAAACGAAGGTTACATCAAGTTTAAAATTGAAGTTGATATTGATGAAGCTTACGATATTATTGACGAATTGGTTCTAAAAGGTCAAAGTCCAGGTACGCCACACGTTCAGTTAGCTATCGAAGACAGTTATAAAAGATTGCTTAACCCAGCCATTTCAAACGAAGCGTTGCAAGAAGCCAAAGCCAAGGCTGATGCCAATTCAATTCAGGTCTTTGCGAATAATTTAGGGCAATTATTGTTGGCGCCACCTTTGGGCGAAAAACGAATTCTGGCTATTGATCCAGGATTTCGTTCAGGTTGTAAAGTAGTTTGTCTGGACGAAAAAGGTGATTTGCTCTACAACGAAAATATCTATCCGCACGCGCCACAGAATGAAACTGCAATGGCAATGAA
>CAMCTL010000175.1 GCA_945878515.1 Flavobacterium psychrophilum
GTTTTTAAAACGTCGTAAAAAGCTATAAACGAGGATTTTTTAGAATGGATTTATATGCAAGATTTTGATACTAGTTAGTATAGTATTTTTTGTTTTTATAGGTATTTGTTTGAGTACTGAGAACAAAATAGTGTCGTTTTTTTAACCATATAAGTCATAGAAGAACATTTTAGTTTTTGTGGTATCGGTTATATAAACTTATATGACTTATATGGTAAAATTAAATGTACAACATTCCTTCAATACCATTTACAGCATACAGATTGCGATATTTTTGGAAATACATAAAGATAATTGCTACATTTGGTATTCCTATTTTTAAAATTTCAAAAATGCTTCGATTTATTACTGTTTGCTGTGTCTTTTTTCTTTTTTTTGGCCAACTTACCCTTGCACAACAGCCTCAAAAACAAAATGCGGTTGCCATTTACAATCAAATACAGAAATTGAATTTTTTTGGTTCAGTGCTTTATATTGCTGCGCATCCCGATGACGAAAACACACGATTAATTTCTTATTTTTCTAATGAAACCAAAGCTAGAACCGCCTATTTGTCCTTAACTCGTGGCGATGGTGGACAAAATCTAATTGGACCACAACTTCGGGAATTATTAGGCGTTATTAGAACCCAAGAGTTGATTGAAGCCCGAAAAATTGATGGAGGCGAACAATTATTTACCCGCGCCAATGATTTTGGTTTTTCTAAAAATCCAGCCGAAACTTTAGAAATTTGGGACAAAGAGAAAGTACTTGCCGATGTTATTTTTGCCATTCGAAAATTTCAACCGGATATCATTGTCAATCGTTTTGACCATCGAACAGCAGGAAACACGCACGGTCATCATTCGGCTTCTGCAATTTTGAGTGTCGAAAGTTTTATTAAAGCCAGCGATCCAAAGATTTTTCCAGAACAATTGAGTTTAGTGAAACCTTGGCAAACCAAACGCCAGTTTTTTAATACCTCATGGTGGTTTTATGGCAGTCAAGAGAAGTTTGAAGCTGCCGATAAATCCAATTTTATTGCGATGCAAACGGGCGTTTATTATCCGCTTACAGGAAAATCAAATCAGGAAATTGCAGCTTTGAGTCGCAGTTGCCATCAATCGCAAGGCTTTGGAAGTACAGGAACTCGCGGGCAAGAAACCGAATATTTAGAGTTGATTAATGGCGAATTACCGAAAAATAAATCAAACCTTTTCGATGGAATTGACACTTCTTGGAATCGGGTAAAAGGCGGAAAATCTGTTGGTGATTTGCTATCCAAAATTGTTGCTGATTTTAATTTCAAAAACCCGTCGGCTAGTATTCCAAATTTGGCGAAAGCCTATTCCTTGATGCAAACTTTGGACGAAAATCAATGGAAAAATCTAAAATCAGAGGAAATAAAAAATGTGATTGCCGCTTGTGCAGGATTGTATTTGGAAGCGGTGGCACAAAATCAAGAAGCAACACCAGAAAGTCTGGTGAAATTGAAACTCGAAGCGATCAACCGAAGCCCAATCGATATGCAATTGTTGCATGTAACTACCTTTCCGAATCCAAAAACTACCATTCAAAATAAGGCGCTAACGACTAATGTTTTGCAAAATATAAATCTTGATTTGCAATTGCCTTCGACCATTGCGTTCACGCAACCTTACTGGCTAAAAGACAAAGGAACCGAAGGCATGTACACGGTTTCCGAACAGAAAAATATAGGAATTCCGGATGTCATTCGGGAAGTGAAAGTTGTTTTTACTATTAAAATAAACGAAATCGAAATTCCTTTTGAACGAATTGTGGTTTACAAATACAATGACGATGTCAAAGGCGAAATGTACAATTATTTGGATGTTGTCCCCGAAGTAACGACGGCTATTCTCGATAAAGTGTCACTTTTTGCAACTACTAAAAAGAAATATATTGGAGTGAAAATTAAGTCGGGAAAGGATGCTGTTAAAGGCGATTTGCAACTGGAATTACCCAAAAGTTGGAATGTTCAACCAAAAGCTATTCCGTTTAATTTAGACAAAAAAGGAACAGAACAAACCGTCTATTTTGAGGTGACACCGCCCTATGCGCAGGAAGAGGCTGTAGCCAAAAGTGTTGCTATTGTTGATGGAAAGCGTTATGACAAGGAGCAAATCAATATTGATTTTGATCATATTACCAAACAACAAGTTTTGAAACCCGCGGAATCCAAGTTCATCCGAATGGATTTAAAAACCAATAACGAAAGAATTGCTTACATCATGGGCGCAGGCGATGAAGTGCCGAATAGTTTAATGCAAATGGGTTATAAAGTGACCCTGCTAAATCCTGAAGAAATTTCTCCTGAGAAAATGGAAAATTTTGATATCGTGATTACCGGAATCCGGGCTTATAATACAGTTCAAGCATTGGCAAACAAACAAAATATACTGTTCGATTTTGTGAAAAGTGGCAAAATAATGCTGGTGCAATACAATACATCCAATGATTTGGTAACCGAAAATTTGGCTCCGTTTCCCTTGAAAATATCACGAGATCGAGTAACAGAAGAAAATGCAGAAGTTCGTTTTTTAGCACCCAATCATCCCGTTTTAAATGCACCAAATACAATTACAACCAAAGATTTTCAAGGATGGAAACAGGAGCAAGGCTTGTATTATCCAAGTGATTTTGACAAAGCTTTTACACCTATTTTATCGTCAAACGACAAAGGTGAAACACCTAAAAATGGGGCTTTACTAATTGCTCCTTACGGAAAAGGCGTTTATATTTACACCGGTTTGAGTTTTTTCAGGGAATTGCCCGAAGGTGTTGCTGGAGCCTATAAATTGTTGGCCAACATGATTTCTTTGAAAAATCCAGTGGCTATTCCTGCGGAAAAAGTGAAGCAGTAGAGAAATTGAGGCGAAGGCAAGTGGAAAAAACGTAAAAATCTAATTTTGAATAGTACTAAAATGAAAAAAGGAGTTTATTGCATAGAGGGATTGTGGAATAGTAAAAACATGAGCGATAAATCGACTGTTTTACCTATTTTAGAATTACTAGAAAAGTGTAATTACTGTAATTATATTTTTCACGATTCAGCTACAAAAACCGAACTTGAATTTTATATAGGAAAATGGAAAAATAAAGTAATTAATGATAAATATCCAATCTTATATTTAGCTTTCCACGGCACGGAAAATTGTATAACTTTAAGTGACAATACAGAATTTACCTTAGATGATTTAGCTGAATTATTGGGCGAAAAATGCGTTGGCAAAGTTATATATTTCGGTTCTTGTTCTACATTGAACATAAACAAAAGTATCATAACTAAATTTATTCAAAAGACTGGAGTAATTGCAGTTATTGGTTACAAAAACCAGATAGAATGGATACAATCAACGGCCTGCGATTTATTTGTACTTGAAGCTTTGCAACACGATAAATTAGATAGTCGAGGGATTGTAAAAATTCGTGATAAAATTTTGTCAGATTATGGCAATTTACATAAAATACTAAATTTGAGAATAGAAATTAACGAAAAAGACCATTTTCCAAGATCGCGTATTAAAAGCAAAGACTAAAAGCTGCTTTTACCTAGTGCATATTATTGGTGTTGTTTCGTTTCTAAAATTATTTTCCACAAAGCTAAAAATTCAAAGGTTGCGAAACACACCATATCAAAGCCCAAAAAAAATTAAATTGTAATTATTAAATTTCCCACCTTCACTGCAAAACCCTTAAAAACTATGGAAACAAAAAAAGTTAAAACTTGGAAAAAAAGCTACACCTGGGTTCTCGTGGCTAATGCGGTTTATATATTGATTTTCTGTTTATTAATGAAATTATATTCTTAAAATATGCAACTATTTGATTGGATTGTACTGGTTGTAACCTTACTTTTTATAGTGATTTACGGCGTTTGGAAAACAAAAGGAAGTAAGAATGTCGAAGAATATATTCTCGGCAACAACGAAACGCCTTGGTACACCGTGGGACTTTCTGTAATGGCGACCCAAGCCAGTGCGATTACGTTTCTATCGACACCAGGACAGGCGTATCACGACGGAATGGGGTTTTTGCAATTCTATTTTGGTTTGCCTATCGCAATGGTCGTTATTTGTGTTACTTTCATTCCATTATACCACAAATACAAAGTTTTTACCGCTTATGAATACCTCGAAAAACGCTTCGATTTAAAAACCCGTTCGCTTGCCGCGATTCTATTTTTAGTGCAAAGAGGCTTAGGAACAGGATTGACAATTTATGCACCAGCCATTATTTTGTCGGCTTTGTTGGGTTGGAATTTGACTGTAATGAATATCGCCATTGGTGTTTTGGTTATCATTTATACCTTTTCAGGCGGTACAAAAGCTGTGAATGTAACCCAAAAACAACAAATGTTTGTGATCATGTCGGGAATGTTTATCACTTTTTTCTTGATTTTAAATTATTTGCCCAATGATATGACTTTTACCAGCGCTTTGCATATTGCTGGGGCAAATGATAAAATGAATATTGTTAATTTCTCCTTTAATCCGCAAGAAAAATATACTTTTTGGAGCGGAATCACAGGCGGTTTTTTCTTGGCATTGGCTTATTTTGGAACCGACCAATCTCAAGTGGGACGTTATCTATCGGGGAAATCTGTTCGCGAAAGCCAAATGGGTTTAATTATGAACGGATTGCTAAAAGTGCCGATGCAATTCTTAATCTTACTTACTGGTGTAATGGTTTTTGTGTTTTTCCAATTCAATCCTGTGCCGTTGAATTTTAATCCAAACAACAAGATAATTGTAGAAAAATCCAAGTACAAAAATGAATATCACATTTTAGAAAAAAAATTAGAAGCCCTTTCTGAGGATAAAAAAGTGATTAACTTATTGTACATCGACCAACTCAATCAGGATTATGATAATCCGATTCTCCGCAAAGAATTGGTAGCAATATCTAGCAAAGAAAAAGATTTGAGAGATCACGCCAAGGATTTGATTCAAAAAGCCGATGACCGCAGTGAAACCAATGATAAAGATTATGTTTTCTTTCATTTTATTTTGAATTATTTGCCCAAAGGTTTGATTGGTTTATTGCTTGCTGTGATCATTTCTGCAGCAATGTCATCTACCGCTTCGGGATTAAATGCGCTTGCTTCAACGACCGCAATTGATATTTACAAACGAAATCAAAAAGAAGAAAAAACAGAAAAACATTATGTAAATGTCACCAAATTTTTTACCTTATTCTGGGGAATAATTGCTATTCTTTTTGCGAGTATTGGAACGCTATTCGAAAACTTAATTCAATTGGTAAATATTGTAGGGTCAATTTTTTACGGAACAGTTTTAGGGATTTTTCTCGTTGGGTTTTACATCAGATTCGTACAGGCAAAAGCTGTTTTTTATAGTGCCGTAATTAGCCAAATCACGATATTTATCATCTATTATTTTGCCATTTTCATTTATCCAAGTGGCGAAGAAAAATTGGGCTATTTGTGGCTCAACTTTATTGGTGCGATGCTGACAATTGTGTTGTCTGTAACCGCTCAGACTTTTGCTTTTAGAAATAAAAACAGTAACCAATAGTTGGTGTGTCATAAATGTAGGTTTGCAAATTTTTTTATCAGAGTCAATTCGAAGCTATCAATTAAATAATTAGAATTAATGAATAGAATCATTCTGTTTTTTGTTTTTCTTGTCACTGTTCAATATTCAGCTTTTGCACAGCAAGAAGCCAAAACTAATGACGGAAAAACTGTTTTTTTGTTTGAAGACGGCACTTGGCGCTATGCTGATACCATTACAACTTATAAAAACAAGGCTTCAAGCATTACCAAATTAGAACTTCCGAAAACCAATTTTGGGGACAAAATAGTTAGCCATTCGGGATATTCGCTTTTGTATAATGAATCTCATGAACAAGCAAATTGGGTTGCCTACGAACTGACCAAAGAAGAAACCAACAAAGTTTTTGACCGAACGAACAATTTCAGCATCGATCCAAATGTACGTACAGAAACCGCAACCGACAAAGATTATGAAGGTTCTGGATATGATCGAGGTCATTTGGCACCTGCCTCCGATATGGGTTGGTCATCTACAGCCATGACCGAATCTTTTTTTTACAGCAATATGAGTCCGCAAACGCCCAGTTTTAATCGAGGTATTTGGAAAAAACTAGAAGACTTGGTTCGAACTTGGGCGATTGAAAACAACAGTGTTTATGTGGTTACTGGGCCAGTTTTAACGAATGGACTTCAAAAAATTGGTCCAAATAAAGTTTCTGTTCCTACGCATTATTACAAAGTAATTTTAGATTATAATGAACCCAATATAAAGAGTATCGGATTTATTATTCCAAATATTGGTTCAAAAGAATCGCTTCAAAATTATGCCGTTTCTATCGACAGTGTCGAAAAATTGACCGGAATAGACTTTTTTCCACAGTTAGAAGACGAGGAAGAGGAGTCCATCGAAAAAAAGTTGTGTTTGACTTGTTGGTCGTGGAAAAATTTGAAATCCGCAACTCAAAAGAACGACGACATCGCATCGGAATCTGTGCCATGTGGCGGGCTGACAAAATCGGGTTCGAGGTGCAAAAACAAAACATTGAGTGCAAGCGGCTATTGTCATCTACATGAAGCGCAAGCAAATAATGAAGTTTACAACAATGATTCCCAAAAAAGTAGCAACACGGCAAATGAAACCAAAAAAATGAACTCAAACTCCGTGCAATGCTCCGGAATAACAAAATCTGGTAAAAGGTGCAAAAGAACAACAAGTAATTCCAATGGGAAATGTTACCAACATTAAGTGAGAATTATTTCA
>CAMCTL010000176.1 GCA_945878515.1 Flavobacterium psychrophilum
CCTCTCTCCTACAGATTGCGTAAGATTCCTACGGAATGACAAACGGACTTGGTTAGTTTGTGCTCCATTTTCCATCCAATTTGTCACCCTGAAAGGGTCTCACGCACAGTCTCCTCCCAGTTTGTCACCTAGATCACAATCGGGACTAGCTCAAAAGGATATTGGTTTCTATAGGGGCTAGAAAAAATAGTAGTCATTCTAAAACCTTTTTCAAAGTTTAAACTATTAAAATTTGTAGTGATTATTTTATATATTTGAGAAACAAAAAAACACTGACGATTGTCAGACAAAGCGACCTGATTTAGGGTGGATAAGTCTGAAATCGTCAGACCTATATACAATTCAACGGCAATTTTACGAGAAAATGGAAAACCAAGAACTGAACACATACTTTTCAGATATCTTTAAATTTTTAAGAAACAAAGATGACAATGAAATAAGCTCGAAAAAAGTGTTTCTATATATTATTTTCGTTTTAGCAATAATTACAATTGGTCAAATTAGTGTTTATAATTCTTATAAATCAGAACATGAAGAAAATAAAAGATTTATAAGCAATGTAATTAAAAGACAAATTATAATTGATACTATTACGATTGAATCATCTTTTGCAAGAGGAGGTTATTTGTCCGTCAAATTAGCAAACGATTTAAATTATCCTATACGTTTAGAAAACTATGACAATGTAGAAAAAATTACAATAAATGCTACAATTGAGAAAAAAGCAAATGATAAAATATTTGAAATTGTAAATGATAAAATTAAATATAAATATAAAATTTGTGATATAAGTGAGATTATCTTTCCAACAAGAATGTTTGTGCTTTTTGGAACATTATTCTTTTCACTCGGTCAAATCTTCTGGTTGAATCAAAATGAAAGAGAAAAGGAAAATGAAAAAAACAGCCGTTAACATCCGTAGCTCTGGCGCAACCTCACTCAAAAACTAAACTTGCAAAATAAGTATAAAAAAACAACCTCGTTTAAGCACATTTAAGCCCCTCCTAACACAAGCGTAAAGTTATTAAATTAAAAAACTTTTTGATGATTTTGTTATTCTGACTAAGGTGGGATCTCAACAAACGTGAGCAACTAACACGAGATTCTTCCTTCTTCAGAATGACAAATAAAGCTTAACTTAAAACATAGCCTGTACAACTCCAACCAATAAAAAAAGGTGCAAGAATCGAATCTTGCACCTTTTTTATTTTAGACTTTCGTCTTATTTTATCTCGAATAATTCGGAGCTTCTTTGGTAATCGTCACATTATGAGGATGACTTTCGGTAATTCCGCTAGTGGTGATGCGAACAAAACGACCTGTTTCTTGCAATGTAGGAACATCTTTGGCACCACAATAGCCCATTCCGGCACGAAGTCCACCAATGAATTGTTGCATGCTTTCTTCCAATTCGCCTTTGTAAGGCACACGTCCTACGATTCCTTCGGGAACTAACTTTTTGACATCGTCTTCCACATCTTGGAAATAACGGTCTTTCGATCCGCCTTCCATCGCTTCAACAGAACCCATTCCGCGATACGATTTGAATTTTCTACCTTCGAAAATAATGGTTTCTCCCGGAGATTCCATCGTTCCAGCCAGAAGAGAACCTAACATTACGCAATGAGCACCTGCAGCAAGTGCTTTTGGAATGTCTCCTGTATAACGAATTCCACCATCGGCAATAACGGGAACTCCAGTTCCTTTCAAAGCTGCTGCCACTTCGAGCACAGCAGAAAACTGAGGAAAACCAACACCTGCAATCACACGAGTGGTACAAATAGAACCTGGGCCAATTCCCACTTTTACGCCATCGGCGCCATTTTCTACTAAAAATAAAGCAGCTTCTGGCGTTGCAATATTACCTACGACTACGTCTATTTTTGGAAATTTAGATTTTATTTCTTTCAATACTTTGACAACGCCTTGAGTATGACCGTGAGCGGTATCAATTACAATCGCATCGACACCTGCATTTATAAGTGCGCTTGCCCTTTCGAGTGCATCGGCAGTAACGCCAATGGCAGCCGCAACACACAAACGTCCGTAAACGTCTTTGTTAGAGTTAGGTTTTTGAGTTAATTTAGTAATATCTCTAAAAGTAATTAATCCAACTAATTTGTAATCGGAATTTACCACAGGAAGTTTCTCAATTTTATAGCCTTGCAAGACCACTTCGGCCTGAGCCAATGAAGTTCCTTCGGCAACAGTAACCAAGTTTTCGCTGGTCATTATTTCTATTATAGGTCTGGTGTTGTTTTTTTCGAAACGCAAATCACGATTGGTAACAATTCCTTTCAAAACTCTATTTTCATCTACAATTGGAATACCACCAATTCCGTATTCTTTCATTGCTTTTTTGGCATCGGCAACAATAGAATTTAAGGGCAAAGTTACTGGATCGATAATCATTCCACTTTCGGCGCGTTTCACTTTTCGCACTTTGGCAGCTTGTTGCTCTATAGTCATATTCTTGTGCAAAACACCAATTCCGCCTTCTTGAGCCATAGCAATTGCCATAGAACTTTGAGTAACAGTATCCATAGCAGCTGACACTATGGGAACATTAAGCGTTATATTTCGAGAGAATTTTGATTTAATACTCACTTCGCGAGGAAGTACATTGGAAAAATTAGGTACTAATAATACATCATCGTAAGTTAGACCTTCGCCGATAATCTTGGAGTTGTGTGCTATCATTGCAATTTGTAGTTTATGCTGAACTGGGTTCAGTATTGTAGTTAAATTGCGTGCAAATATATTAAAAAGTGTTCAGTAAACTTAAATAATTTTCAGTTTTAATTGGGTGTGTCTTTATTTGGGATAATAATATTAAGACCCAATTGAAAAGACAAACTATTGGCCTTGCTAAGGTCTTTATATTCCAAAAGATTGTCGGCAAGGATATAAAAATTGATTTTACCAAGGGTTGTTGACATTCCCAATCCAATATTTCTGGACGAAAAAGAATCTATTGTATAAGTAGCTTTCATATCTAAAGCGTCAAAAAATTGTCTTCTATAAAAAGTCGTTAATGCCATAATACCTGTTCGTGGCGTGGACATTGCAAAAAATTGCGCACCAACGGAATTCCTGAATTTATTTTCATTAGTGCTTGTACAATTACACTCAGATCCTCTTCCATCTCCAAAAGAATATTGGATGGAAGTATTGAATTTTAGAGGTCGTAAGGTTTTATATTTTGTGTTTAATGTCTCGACAGGAACAGCATCTTTTAATTCTTTTAAAATGTCGTTCGAGGTTCCAACAATAAAATCTGGTGTTAACCCAACGTAATTAAAGTAGCCTTTAATCTTATAACTTTCAACTTCTTTAGTGTGATAAATAAAACCAATATCTATTAGACTAGCTGTAAACTGTAAATTTTCTTTTGGATAATAGGTCAAACCTACATCTAAACCCAAACCAAGATTTCCACCCAAGAGTGCTTTCTTAATAATGCCAGTTTTGGAAATATCAGCGTTATTTAACAATCCAGAAGTATTTACCAAGATATCAGGTGCAATAACTTGGTCATAAATAGAATTCATTCCTAGATTGGTGTAAAAATAGCCAGCATTCTTTGTAGAAGATACATTGAAAATACTAGAATAAATTTTTGCCCGAGCGCCAAGAATTAGTTTTTCGCTAATGTTTTTGTGGTAACCCAAATGATACACCGAAATTAATTCGCCCTTAAAATTTAAATCACCAACATCAAAAACTTTCCCTAAGTAATCTTTATTTCCTTCAAAGGCCAAAACTGCAAAATCTTTTGGTATAAAAAACAGGAAATTTGATTCTTGATACATTCCAAATGAGATATAATCAGTACTTTGCCAATCTCCCAACTTAAAACCACCGCTAAAAATTTCTAATTGTTGGTTCAAAGAAATCATATCTTTTTTGGAGGTAGAGAGCAAAACATTGCGTAGTTTAGTGTGAAAATCAACACCGTTATTGCCGAATAAATCATAAACAGAAAAACCACTTGAACCTATATTTGCCGAGATCCCTGACAACAATGGCATTCCGATAAAAAAATTATACTTAACATCAGAGCCTGGATTTATCATCATAGATTGTGGCACTGAATTGAAATTATATATAATCTGCTTGTTTTGAGAAAAACAAGTAAAAGTTATCATCAAAATTAAACCTAACTTAAATTTTATCATTGATACAGAAAATAAACAGTGGCACTTGAACGCATTTTTATACTTCCCGAACTACTATTGGTCAGTGGAATTCCTTTCATCAAAATTTTAAATGAAACTTTTTGTGCTTTTCTAAATAAATCGAGCGTAGTACCCTCTAATGTTTCTTTATTTGGAAATACCACTGGACTACCAGAATAAGGTGGAACATCTACAAAAAACGAATGCACTATTACATTGTTGGCATCTAAAAAATTAACAGAAATAGAGAATTCTCTGTTTATTGTATTCGTAAATTCAAAATTAAAATCGGCACGACTGAGGTATTTTGTAGCACTTTCTTGCTTTACTATGTCGAAGACCAATTCATCCGAAAGCGAGGTTTGTTGACCAACGCTGGTTACAAATTGAGTTGCTTTAATATCAAAAGAAGCAAGATTACCCGTAAAAATCGGATTCAATTTCAAGTCTTGAGATTGAGCAAAATCTAAATCGCTAGAACACGAAATAGACAATGCTAACAAAACAAATATTCCAAAAAATTTATTCATAAGATAAATATATTAAACATTTAATAAATAACGAAACATTTCTAGTTCTAGTATTCAATAAAAATGGCCAAATAATTTTGAAACTTCATTATACGCACTTTCAAAACTCATTGCACTCAAATTAGTATTTTCTTTTTTAGAATTAAAATAAGACAATAATTTTTCTGTTGGCATATTCCCAGTTAGTACATCTGTAGCCATCGGACAACCACCAAAACCTTGAATTACTCCATCAAAACGGCGACAACCAGCATTGTAAGCTGCATCTATTTTTTCGAACCATTTATCTGGTGTGGTATGCAAATGTGCCCCAAATTCAATATCTGGATATTTTGGAATTAAATGCGAAAACAAATACTGAATTACATCAGGTGTTGAACTTCCAACAGTATCAGAAAGTGAAAGAATTTTTACTCCCATTTTGGATAATTTTTCAACCCATTCTCCTACGATTTGTACGTTCCATGGGTCGCCGTAAGGATTGCCAAACCCCATCGAAAGATACACAACGACTTCCTTATTAGCTTTTTTTGCAATTTCCAAAATCTCTTGCAAAGTTACTAACGATTCAGCTATGGTTTTGTGCGTATTTCTCATCTGGAAATTTTCCGAAATCGAAAAAGGAAAGCCCAAATAATGTATTGATTTATATTGAGAAGCAGTGATTGCGCCTTGAATATTAGCAATTATAGCTAACAATTTACTTTCTGTGTTTGAAAGGTCTAAAGCCGATAAAACTTCCGCAGTATCTTTCATTTGCGGAATTGCTGTGGGTGAAACAAAACTACCAAAATCAATAGTATCAAAACCTACACGTAACAAAGATTGAATATAGGCTATCTTCCTAGATGTAGGAATAAATGGCTTAATGCCTTGCATTGCATCTCGCGGACATTCTATAATCTTAATCACTCCCATACCGATGCAAAGATAATGAAGTTTGAAAGTTTAAAATGGTTTAATGGTTTAAAAGTTTAACATGGTTTAACATTGTGTAAAAGTTGAGCGACGTTTTAGCAAAGATATTTTCAGTTTATACTAATTACCAATAGATTAATGACTTTAAGGGCTTCAAAATGACTATTAACCAATAGGAACTTATTTTTACACAAAGAATTTGCAAGAAACCAAAAACAGCTACCACAACAAATAAACATTTATCGGAACGCTTTTAAGTTTTGAAATCGATTTACTTAGATTCATTTTGGAACAATCTAGTTGCTACATTTTGGCTAAAACCTTCTTGTTAATTGCCTTAACCAAAGAGGGACCTTCATAAATAAAACCAGTATAGAGTTGGATCAAACTCGCTCCAGCTTCCAATTTTTCAATCGCATCGTCTGCTGTATGAATTCCTCCCACTCCAATTATTGGGAATGCTTTGTTGCTCTTTTCGGAAAGAAAACGGATGACTTCTGTGGCGCGTTTTGCTAGTGGCTTTCCTGACATTCCGCCGGTTTCTATTTTATTTTCGGATTGCAAACCTTCACGAGACAACGTGGTGTTGGTGGCAATAACACCAGCAATTTTAGTTTCTTGGACAATTTCAATAATATCCAATAGTTGAGAATCGGTCAAATCTGGAGCAATTTTCAACAAAATCGGTTTTGATTTAGGCTTGGTCAAATTCTGGTTTTGCAAGGTTTGCAACAATTGTTTCAACGGCTCTTTTTCCTGAAGTTCGCGAAGATTGGGCGTATTTGGCGAACTCACATTGACAACAAAATAATTGACATAGTCGTATAAAGCATCAAAACAAATCAAGTAATCATCTATAGCCTTATCGTTTGGAGTCAATTTGTTTTTGCCAATGTTACCACCAATAAGAACATTTTTGTTTTTCTTTAGTTTTTCAATAGCCAACTGAACGCCTCCGTTATTAAAGCCCATTCTGTTGATGATGGCGCTGTCGTCTAACAATCTAAATAATCTCTTTTTAGGATTTCCTTCTTGTGCTTTTGGTGTCAGCGTTCCTATTTCAATAAATCCAAAGCCGAAATTGGACAATTCCTTATATAATGAGGCGTCTTTATC
>CAMCTL010000177.1 GCA_945878515.1 Flavobacterium psychrophilum
GCCTAAGTCTCAAAGAATGTTACATAATTATTGATAATATTTACATTATTTTTTGATTCGAGGCTTGCCAAATGAACTCATTAAAATATCTTTGAACTATTACGGACAGGTCGTAACTTGTCCCTACCATAAAAAATCTTATTTTTGCAACAAATCAAACTGAATTATGTTACAGAATCCAAAAAGATATACCATCACGGCGGCATTGCCTTATACAAACGGACCAATTCATATTGGGCATTTGGCAGGTGTTTACGTGCCTTCGGATATATATTCTAGATATTTAAGATTGCAAGGAAGAGACGTTTTGTTTGTTTGCGGAAGCGATGAACACGGCGTAGCGATTTCGATGAAAGCAAAAAAAGAAGGTTTTACGCCTCAGGAAGTAATCGATAAATACGATGGAATTATCCGAAAATCATTCTCGGATTTTGGAATTTCGTTTGATAATTATTCTAGAACTTCGGCCAAAATTCATCACGATACGGCTTCTGAATTTTTTAAAACGCTGTATGACAAAGGCGATTTTATCGAGGAAGTAACCGAGCAATTGTATGATGCAAAAGCAGACCAATTTTTGGCAGACCGTTTTGTAGTGGGAACTTGCCCGAAATGTGGCAACGAAGAAGCTTACGGCGACCAATGCGAAAAATGTGGTTCGACTTTGAATGCCACCGATTTGATTAATCCAAAATCGACCATTACAGGAGAAACGCCTATTATGAAATCGACGAAACACTGGTTTTTGCCTTTGGATCGGTATCAAGATTTCTTGAAAGAATGGATTCTTGTGGGTCATAAAAATGACTGGAAACCTAATGTTTACGGCCAAGTAAAATCTTGGATTGATGGGGGATTAGAACCCCGTGCAGTAACTCGTGACCTTGATTGGGGAATTGATGTTCCGGTTGAAGGTGCCGAAGGAAAAAAATTATACGTTTGGTTTGATGCCCCAATTGGCTACATTTCTTCTACAAAAGAATGGGCTGCGAGAGAAGGAAAAGATTGGGAACCGTATTGGAAAGATCAAGACACGAAATTGGTTCACTTCATTGGGAAAGACAATATTGTTTTTCATTGCATCATTTTTCCTACGATGTTAAAAGCCGAAGGAAGTTATATTTTGCCCGATAACGTTCCAGCAAATGAGTTCTTGAACTTGGAAGGAAACAAATTATCGACTTCAAAAAACTGGGCGGTTTGGTTGCACGAATATTTGGAAGAATTCCCGAATCAGCAAGATGTTTTGCGTTATGCGTTGACATCGAATGCGCCAGAAACGAAGGATAATGATTTTACCTGGAAAGATTTTCAGGCGAGAAACAACAATGAATTGGTTGCGATTTTTGGAAATTTCATTAATCGTGTGGTGGTGTTAACCAATAAATATTACGAAGGAATCGTTCCAAGTCCGAACACATTTTCGGGAGTTGATGAAGCTACTTTGACCGAATTAAAAGCGTATCCTGCCGTGATTTCGAGTTCCATTGAACGGTATCGATTCCGTGAAGCTTTAGGCGAATTGATGAATGTTGCCCGATTGGGAAATAAATATTTGGCCGACGAAGAGCCTTGGAAAGTAATTAAAACCGATCCAGCGCGTGTGCAAACCCAAATGTATGTAGCTTTACAAATTGCGGCAGCATTGAGTTCACTTTGCGAGCCTTTCTTGCCATTTACTTCTAAAAAATTGTTGAAAATGTTAAATATCAACATCAACAATTGGAATTTGGATTTTGAAGATTGGAATTTATTACCCGCAGGACACCATATTGGCGAAGCCGAATTATTATTTTCAAAAATTGAAGATGAAGAAATCCAAAAACAAATAGACAAATTGGAAGCTACTAAAACCGCAAACACTGCCGAAAACAAAAAAGCGGAACCACAAAAAGACTTAATTCAGTTTGATGATTTTGCCAAAATGGATTTGCGCGTAGGAACAATTCTCGAAGCCGAAAAAATGCCGAAAGCCAATAAATTGTTGATTTTGAAAGTTGACACTGGAATTGACGTTCGCACGATAGTTTCAGGAATCGCCGAGAGTTTTGAACCTACAGCTATTATTGGAAAACGCGTGACTGTTTTAGTGAATTTGGCTCCAAGAAACCTTCGTGGAGTGGAAAGTCAAGGAATGATTTTGATGACATCAAATGCCGAAGGAAAACTAGTTTTTGTAAATCCTGATGCGGATGGTGTTGGGAATGGGGAGACTATAAATTAAAAAAAATTAACCGCAGATTCGCAGATTAATAAAAAAAATCTGCGAACCTGCGGTAAAAAAACAAAACTATGAACCTAAAAGTAATTGCATTCGACGCTGACGACACCTTATTTGTAAACGAACCTTATTTTCAAGAAACGGAACAAAAATTCTGTGGTTTGATGAGCGATTATTTGTCGCACCAAGGGATTTCGCAAGAACTTTTTAGGGTCGAAATCGACAATTTGAAAATCTACGGTTATGGCATAAAAGCATATATCCTTTCGATGATTGAAGCCGCAATGAAAATTTCGAACAATACCATTCCGGTTGAAGTCGTTGAGAAAATAATAAATTACGGAAAAGAATTACTCGAAAAACCCATTGTTTTATTGGATGGTGTCGAAGAAACCTTGCAAGCGTTGCACGGAAAATACAAATTGGTAGTTGCCACTAAAGGCGATTTATTAGACCAACGTAGAAAACTTCATAATTCTGGTTTAGGTCATTATTTTCACCATATCGAAGTAATGTCAGACAAACAAGAAAAAGATTATCAGGATTTGTTGAAACGATTGGATATTCAACCTGAGGAATTTTTTATGATTGGCAATTCCTTAAAATCCGATGTTTTGCCCGTTTTAGCCATTGGCGGACACGCCGTTCATATTCCTTTCCACACCACTTGGGCTCACGAAAGAATTGACTATAAAGTAGAACACGAAAACTTCTACACTTTCGAAAAAATGACCGATGTTTTGAAAAAATTGCAATAATGAAAACTGTTTTAGATTTAGAAAACTGGAACCGAAAAGAACATTTTTTGTTTTTCAAACAAATGGAAGAACCTTTTTTTGGTTTGACAGTCGAAATAGATTGTACCAAAGCCTACAATACTTCTAAGCAATTGGGAACCTCATTTTTTGTTTATTATTTACACAAAACACTCGTTGCTGTAAATACAATTGAACCCTTTCGTTATCGAATAATTGACGACACTATTTACATCTACGATACCATTGATGTTTCGGCGACCATAATGCGAGACGACAAAACTTTTGGGTTTTCTTTGATTGAATATTCTCCGGATTTTGAAGTCTTTGCTACCAATACTTTTGAGGAAATAGAAAGAATACAAAATACAACTGGACTTTTTACTAGAGAATTTAAAGACACGAACGTTATTCATTTTTCGACAGTTCCGTGGGTAAATTTCACTTCACTTTCACATGCTAGAAGTTTTACTTTTCCGGATAGTTGCCCGAAAATATCTTTCGGAAAAATGATGATCGGTATTGATGGAAAAAGAACCATGTCGATGTCTATTCATGTGCATCACGGTTTGATGGATGGTTATCATGTGGGGCAATTTGTGGATTGTTTTCAGGAATTGATGAATGAATAGTTTTCAGATTTCAGGTCACAGATTACCTTGGCAGTAAAAAAAAGTCGCAGTTTGCAAAAAAATTATGCAAACTGCGACTTAAAATTTAAGATGAAGACTATTTACCTAAAAGCAACACTTCATTAACAACTACTTCAGTAATATATCGTTTTTCTCCATTTTTATCGTCATAACTTCTATGGGTAAGTTTTCCTTCAACAGCTATTTGAAGCCCTTTAGTCACATATTTTTCAATGATGTCGGCAGTTTTTCCCCAAGCAACCACTTTGTGCCATTCGGTTTGTTCCACTTTTTCCCCTTTGTCATTTTTATAACTATCGTTGGTGGCGATGGTTATGTTGGCTAATTTTTTTCCTCCATCAAAAGTTTTGATTTCTGGATCGTTACCTACGTTTCCGATTAACTGTACTGTGTTTTTCATTGCATTCATGGCGTGTAAAATTTAAATTGTTTATATAAGTTTTGTTGAATGACTCGTTCAAATCAACAGTGCAAAGATGCGACACGACTAAAATTTTATTCGGTTGATAACTATTTACTTTCGGTTGTAACTATTTGTAACCGTTTGTAAATGGAAAATAAATACCTACATTTGTTGAATATCAAAAACTTATGCAAACTAAAATAAAGAAAGTAATACTGCGAAATTTGCAAATCGAAGATTACAAGGAACTGAAAAAATCAATGAAAATGGCCTATCCTGCAATGGGAAATTCGCATTGGGAAGTTAAAGACATCGAAATTTTACTTGGTCTATTCCCCGAAGGACAATTAGTAGTATTGGCAGACGGAAAAGTAGTTGGAGCCGCTTTGTCTTTAATTCTTGACGAAGTTTTGGTAGATAAAAATCCAAATTATGCTAAAATAACAGGGAACTACACCTTCTCCACTCACAATTCAGATGGCGAAATTTTATACGGAATCGATGTGTTTATTCATCCTGAATATAGAGGTTTGCGTCTAGGAAGACGATTATATGATGCCCGAAAAGAATTGTGCGAACAACTCAATCTAAAATCCATCGTTTTTGCGGGCAGAATTCCAAACTACAACGAACACTCTAAAAAATTATCTCCCAAAAAATACATCGACAAAGTAAAACGAAAAGAATTGCACGATCCAGTACTTTCTTTTCAGTTGAGTAATGAATTTCACGTGATGCGAATTATGAAAAACTACCTCGAAGGCGACGTAGATTCTAAAGAATTTGCTGTTTTATTAGAATGGAATAATATCTATTATGATGAAAGCCCCCAATTAATAAACACCCAAAAAAGTGTTATCCGACTTGGATTAATCCAATGGCAAATGCGCTCACTATCCAACTTAGAGGCTTTGTTTGAACAAGCCGAGTTTTTTATTGATGCCGTTTCAGGTTACAAAAGCGATTTTGCCGTTTTTCCTGAGTTGTTCATCGCCCCGTTGATGGCTGATTACAATCATTTATCAGAATCCGAAGCCATTAGAGAACTCGCTAAATATGCCGACCCAATTCGCAAAAAATTTCAGGAATTTGCCATTTCGTATAACATTAACATCATTTCTGGAAGCATGCCGCTTATGGAAAACGGCTCTTTGTACAACGTTGGTTTTTTGTGCAAAAGAGACGGAACATCCGAGATGTATTATAAAATTCACATCACGCCAAATGAAGTTTTGCATTGGGGAATGGAAGGCGGTTCGGAAATTAAAACTTTCGATACTGATTGCGGAAAAATAGGCATAATGATTTGCTATGATGTTGAATTCCCAGAGCTTTCAAGACTATTGGCCGACGAGCAAATGAAAATTTTATTTGTACCGTTTTTGACTGATACCCAAAGCGGTTACACAAGAGTAAGACACTGTTCACAAGCGCGCGCGATTGAAAACGAATGCTATGTAGCCATTGCCGGCTGCGTTGGAAACCTTCCCAAAGTAAACAATATGGACATTCAATATGCACAAACCGCTGTATTTACACCATCGGATTTTGCTTTTCCAAGTACTGGAATAAAGGCCGAAGCAACTGCCAATACAGAAATGACCTTGATTGTAGATGTCGATTTGGATTTATTGAAAGAACTGCACGAACACGGTAGCGTTCGAATCCTAAAAGACCGACGAACCGATTTATATGAAATTAAACGAGTAAATAAAGCATAATGGAAAATAATTTAAACTTAGAAAAACTAAAATTCCCGATAGGGCCGTGTCCAAAAATAGATGATGTGTCCAAAAATGATTTGGAAAATTGGATTGGCACAATTGAAGAATTTCCATCTAAAATTAAAAGTCTGACTGAAACGCTATCTGTCGAAGAATTGAATTGGATATACCGTCCTGAAGGTTGGAACATCAAACAAGTCGTGCATCATTGCGCCGACAGTCATATAAACAGTTTAATCCGATTTAAACTGGCTTTGACCGAAGATGTTCCAACGATAAAACCTTATGAAGAACAACTTTGGGCTGAACTCACCGATGGTAATTCGGACAATATTTTAGCATCACTTCAAATCATCGTTGGGATTCACTCGCGTTGGGTTTTGCTCTTGAAAAGTCTTGGAGAAACAGAATTAAAACGACAATTTTTTCATCCAGCCAACCTCAAAACATCAAGTTTAGATGAAACCATTGGCGTGTATGCTTGGCATTGCAACCATCATTTGGCACATATTGAACAGGCTTTATTGCACAAAGGTCAATTTTAGGAAAATCAATAAACTATTAAGAAAATTCAGGTTCGTTAAGAAAAACACAAAAGATTTATCAATCGAATAAGATACAACTATGGACAAAACCTGCCTGGAATGTGGAGACAAAATTGTAGGTCGGGAAGACAAAAAGTTTTGCAGCGACGGTTGCCGCAACGCCTACAACAACAAAATAAACAAAGACAGCACCAATTTTATGCGCAACGTGAACAACAAATTGCGCAAAAACTATCGCATTCTTTCGGCATTGAATATCGATGGAAAAGGAAAAAGCACCAAATCAAAACTATTGAGCAAAGGTTTCGATTTTGAATTTTTCACTAATATTTTAGAAACCAAAACTGGAAATACTTACTATTTTATTTATGACCAAGGCTATCGGTTATTAGATGACGACTATTATTTGCTTGTGAAAAAAGAATT
>CAMCTL010000178.1 GCA_945878515.1 Flavobacterium psychrophilum
ATTTCCAATTCGAAAGTTTCGTCTAGTTCTGGACAAACGTATTTATTTTCAATAGCCAATTGAGTGAAAGAACACAAGCAATCCAATTGCGCTACCAAGTTGGCATTCATTTGAACTGGCTTGATGTAAGTGGCAATCCAACTGACCAATTGTTCGAATAACTCGACTTCTATTTTATGGATTTTTTCTTCGGCACCAAGTATTTTCGTTTCGTATTCTTTTAATTCCTCTGTGATATAACGTTCTGCATTGACTAAGGTTTGTTTTCGAATCCATTCCGATGGCACTTTATCTTTGTGCATATTTCGGACTTCGATATAATATCCAAAAACATTATTAAAGGAAATTTTTAAGGACGAAATCCCTGTTGCTTGTGATTCTCGTTTTTCGATTCCTTCGAGAAATTCTTTTCCAGATGTAGAAATCGCACGCAAATCATCTAATTCTTCGTGGATTCCTTTTGCAATCGCATTTCCTTTTGCAATCGCCACAGGAGCATCTTGGTTTAAAACCGTTTTGATTTTTTCGCGCAACAAATCGCAACTGTGTAGGCTGTCGCCAATGATTTTGACGGCATCTTGTGGACTTCCTAACGCCAAAGTTTTTATTGGAATTATTGCATCTAATGATTCTTTTAAATAAACAACTTCGCGAGGAGATACTTTTCCGGCAGCAATTTTCGAAATCAAACGTTCCAAATCGGATATTTGCTTGATTTGACTTTGGATGTTTTTTAAGATATTTTGATTTTCTTTCAAATAAGAAACCACTTGATGACGGCTTCGCACTTTATTGGAATCTTTCAACGGCAATGCCAACCAACGTTTTAACAAACGACCACCCATTGGCGAAAGCGTTTTATCAATAACATCGAGAAGTGTGACCGCATTGGGATTGTAACTATGGTATAATTCGAGATTGCGAATTGTAAAACGATCCATCCAAACATAAGCATCTTCGGCAATACGTTGAATCGAAGTAATATGTTGTACTTTATTGTGTTGCGTTTCTGATAAATAATATAAAATTGCGCCGGCAGCAATAATACCTTCTTTTAATTCTTCTATCCCAAAACCTTTCAAGGAAATGGTTTGAAAATGCTTGGTTAATGTTTCGAAAGCGTAATCTTCTTTATAAATCCAGTCTTCTAGATAAAAACAATGATAATCCTCGCCAAAAGTTTCCCGGAAATCAATTTTATTATTTTTCGGAATTAAAATTTCACTTGGATTAAAATTTTGTAACAGTTTATCAACGTATTCAGCATTGCCTTGCGCTGTGAGAAATTCGCCTGTAGAGACGTCTAAAAATGAAATCCCCAAAGACTTATTAGCAAAATAAATGGCCGCCAAGAAATTGTTGGTCTTCGATTGCAAAACCTCATCATTCATAGAAACGCCCGGAGTTATTAATTCTGTAACGCCGCGTTTAACGATGGTTTTGGTCATTTTTGGGTCTTCGAGTTGGTCGCAAATTGCTACACGAAGTCCTGCTTTGACCAATTTTGGCAAATAAGTATTCAAAGAATGATGCGGAAAACCAGCCAAAGCCGTTTCAGTTTCGGAACCTGCACCTCTTTTGGTTAATACTATTCCTAGAATTTTTGAAGCGCGAACCGCATCTTCGCCAAAAGTTTCATAAAAATCGCCCACTCTAAACAATAAACAAGCATCGGGATATTTCCTTTTGATTTCGTTATATTGCTTCATTAAAGGTGTTTCCTTAATCAATTTCTCTTTTGATGACAAAATGTATTCTTTAAAATTTATTAGAAAGCGAATTTATATATTTTACAGCGAATTATGGTCACTTCAAAAATTAAATTTTTTTTAAGAAAATTTATGGTCTGAATTTCGATTTTTTATATAAATTTGTACAACAATTTTAAATTATTTATAATGAAAAAAATTATCGCACTTTCAATAGCTCTTTTGGCATTTACATTTTCTAATGCTCAAGAAACTGCAAAAATTAAAAAACCTGCAAAAAAAGTAGCTCCGAAAACTACAAAATTAACCAAAGCTGCTTTGCCTAAAGTTGATGGAGCAGGAATGGTTTTCGAGTCTGAAACAATCGATTATGGCACTGTTGCTGCCAACTCAGACGGTCAAAGAGAATTTGTTTTTATTAATAACGGAAACAAACCTTTGATTATTACAAACGCTCAAGGTTCTTGTGGATGCACAGTTCCAACTTATTCAAAAGAGCCAATTGCTCCGGGTGCAAAAGGCGTTATAGGTGTAAAATATGATACCTCAAGAGCTGGACAACCTTTTACAAAAACAGTTACAATTACATCAAATGCCGCAGGTTCTCCAACTAAAACACTTACTATAAAAGGTACTGTGCTTGCTGCTGAAACTCAAAAAAGCTAAATTTAAATTTATTATTCTTTAAAAGCTTCCTCAATTTGGAAGCTTTTTTTTTATATTCATATCATTACTTATGCGAAAGCTTGAAAACAGTGAACTCGATCGTAAATCTATTAAAGATTTTAAGCAATCCGAAAAGACTCCAATCATCGTTATTTTAGATGACATTAGGAGTTTGCACAATATTGGTTCCGTATTTAGGACCGCCGATGCTTTCCTGATTGAAAAAATTGTTTTGTGCGGCATCACTGCCACTCCTCCAAACAAAGAAATTCACAAAACTGCTCTTGGCGCAACTGAAACAGTGGCGTGGGAACATGCTAAAAGCGTATTAGAAGTTATCGAAAATTTGAAAAAAGATGGTGTTACGGTACTTGCGATTGAACAAGTGGAAAGTGCCATATTTCTTCAAGATTTTAATGTGGAGAAAGACAAAAAATACGCTTTGGTTTTTGGCAATGAAGTATTTGGTGTATCACAAGAAGCAGTTGCCATTTGCGATGGCTGTATCGAAATTCCGCAGTTGGGGACAAAACACTCTTTAAATATTTCGGTAAGTGCTGGGATTGTAGTTTGGGATTTATTCAAAAAAATGAAATGGCAAAAGTGATTTGTTTTAAAACCTGAGTCCGATCGTTAAATGATTGATTTATAAAGAGATTTGAATTCCTGCAAGGTTTTTAAAACCTTGTAGGTGTATTTGCTTTTATAGAAATACCTACAAGGTCTAAAAAAAAGACCTTGCAGGAGAATCTAAAATATTTAAGTGCTTAAAATACAGTCGATTAAATTTTAATCATAATCGAACTCAGGTTTAAAAATTTAAAAAACCAACATATTCATGAAATGACATACACTGATTTGTACAGATGGTGTTGATTATTTTATTTTTCCTTTCGAATTCCACTTATGCCTTCGAACTTAGAGTCATTACCTCAAATCCATATCGTACTACCTCATAATCTATGCGAATATTGTAGCAACAGTTAGCATAACTTTACATCTTTGCTTTTAAATCAGTCTTTTGCATGGCAGTCTTTCACTTTGTATAGTTTTTATATAGGTGAATTTTTAGGAATGACTAATCTTTATTGACTTAATTTGGAAAAATTTAAAAATAGTATTAAAATATTCTGAAAAATAAGCTAAGGACTATAAAAATTTAAATAATTCTGAAAATAATTTTTTATTCGTATTTTTTGTTTTTAAAGATGCAAGCCACAATTAAGTTTTTGTTCAATAAATTCTAGTTTTCTAAACTCAAATTAGATCACCATAGTTCTTAAAATCACCTTCCTTTTGAAAAATAAATCAAATGTTTAAGTATCTTTTAGTGTTATTATTAATCTTACAAACGGATTTCTCCTTTGGGCAGATAGTAATGATTCAGACCCAAAGCGATGCTAAAATAGGCATTGACAGAAAAGCTTGGAATGGTTTAGGTAATACCGCTTCAAATAGCGACGGTTATGCCCATGATTTCACATTACCAGCAAGGACAAATGCCTGTCAAAAAATTACAGGCATAAAGGTAGAGATTAGTCTTCTTAGTTACTCAAATAACAATGTTTGTCCCCATTTTACAACCTATTACAATTTGTTTTATGGTTGTACTACATACGCTGGCGGAGCTACCTGTTTGCCAGCGACTAATTTGATTGCAGAACCTAATTACGCACCCAATACAAGTCCTCCGCCATTTAATTTCGGAAATCCATTAAACAGCCCTCGCAATTCAAGTATTATTCCAGATTTTGGAGATAATTTTAGTATAGACATAATACCTGTCACTACACCTGGTTGCAATCCTGTGATTAAAGGTTATTTAAATTATCAATATACCATAAAAGTCACAGTTACGGTTACGGACATAACACCTATTAAACCAACAAAAGTAAATTGTTGGGACAACTATGTTTTGAATCCTATTACTTGTATTTGGAATAATACAGGAAGCCAACCTATCAAACCACCAAAAGTGAACTGCTGGGATAATTATGTATTCAACACCACAACCTGTGTTTGGGATAATATAGGAACACAACCCGCTCAGCCCACAAAAGTGAACTGCTGGGATAATTATGTGTTCAATACGACAACCTGCCTTTGGAATAATATAGGAAACCAACCTATCAAACCAACAAAAGTGAACTGCTGGGATAATTATGTGTTCAACACCACAACCTGTGTTTGGGATAATACTGGAAGCCAACCTTTCAAACCACCAAAAGTGAACTGTTGGGATAATTATGTATTCAACACAACAACCTGTCTTTGGGATAATACTGGAAGCCAACCTGTCAAACCAACAAAAGTGAACTGCTGGGATAATTATGTATTCAACACAACAACCTGCCTTTGGGATAATACTGGAAGCCAAGCTATCAAACCAGCAAAAGTGAACTGCTGGGATAATTATGTATTCAACACAACATCCTGCGTTTGGGATAATACCGGAAGCCAACCTGTTAAACCAACAAAAGTGAACTGCTGGGATAATTATGTATTCAACGCAGTAACCTGTGTATGGGATAATACTGGAAGCCAAGCTATCAAACCACCAAAAGTGAACTGCTGGGATAATTATGTATTCAACACAACAACCTGCATTTGGGAAAACACTGGAAAGCAAGCTACCCAACCAACAAAAGTGAACTGCTGGGATAATTATGTATTCAACACAGCAACCTGCTTTTGGGATAACACAGGTAACCAACCAATCGAACCAACTAAAGTGAACTGCTGGGATAATTTTGTATTCAACACAGCAACCTGTCTTTGGGATAACATAGGAACACAACCCGCTCAGCCCACAAAAGTGAACTGCTGGGATAATTTTGTATTCAACACCACAACCTGCGTTTGGAATAATACTGGAAGTCAAGCTATCAAACCACCAAAAGTGAACTGTTGGGATAATTATGCGTTCAACACCACAACCTGCTTTTGGGATAACACAGGTAACCAACCTATCGAACCAACTAAAGTGACCTGTTGGGATAATTTTGTATTCAATACGACAACCTGCCTTTGGGATAATACAGGAAGCCAACCTGCCAAACCACCAAAAGTGAACTGCTGGGATAATTTTTTATTCAATACGACAACTTGCATTTGGAATAATACAGGAAGCCAACCTGTCAAACCAGCAAAAGTGAACTGCTGGGATAATTATGTATTCAACACCACAACCTGCTTTTGGGATAACACAGGTAACCAACCTATCGAACCAACTAAAGTGAACTGCTGGGATAATTTTGTATTCAACACAACAACCTGCATTTGGAATAATACAGGTAACCAACCTATTAAACCAACAAAAGTGAACTGCTGGGATAATTATGTGTTTAACACCACAACCTGCGTTTGGGATTATAACGGAACAAAACCAACTCAACCAACGACTAAATGTTATGAAACATCCATGTTTAACATTGGAACTTGTTCTTGGGATATTTCTGGAAACCAACCTGTAAAGCCTAGTTTGCAATGTTGGGAATCAGCAACTTTTAATGATGCAACATGTGCTTGGGATGTTTTAGGAAGTCAACCAACTAGGCCAGCAAAAGTGAACTGCTGGGATAACTGGGTTTTTAATACGACCTCTTGTATATGGGATAACACCGGGATCCAACCAGGGAATATCACTGTTGAGAATCTAGAATTATGTGAAGACTCAAAATTAACTTTAGAAGCGCAAACAAATTTACCTAGTCCAAGCTATTCTTGGAGCACTGGAGTAACTACAAAGGATATAACTATTGATAGTGCAGGAACTTTTACTGTTAGCATTACTGCTGGTATTTGTTCTTTTGAAACAAGAATTTTTAATGTAAAGCTTTTGGAAAAACCAAGAATTGAAAAAGTAATTTCGGATGGTAATGACATCATTGTGACCACTTCAAACACAAGAGATTTTATATATTCTTTAGATGAAAATATTTATCAATCTAGCAACGTATTTTCAAATGTTGATAGTGGGCTTTATACTATATCTGTAACACAACCAAATTGTAAAAGCTCAATATCTTTAGAACATTGGCATTTGCACCTTCCAAAATTCTTTACACCTAACAATGATGGATTTAATGACCTTTGGGAAATAACTGAAATGAAAAATTTTCCTAACTCAAGCGCTTCAATTTATGACCGATACGGGAAATTAATCATAAATCTAAACGCATCAAATTATCGTTGGGACGGGACGTTCAATAACAATCCTTTGCCGGCAGATGATTATTGGTATC
>CAMCTL010000179.1 GCA_945878515.1 Flavobacterium psychrophilum
TGAAAATAAATAATATTACATTTTTTTATATTTTTATAACATCAATAATTAAACCCCAAAACACTATGAATCCAGAAGAAATTAAACGCATTTTCCCCAACTCGGATGCCGAGATGACCGAATCTGCTAGAGTTATTCACGGCTTGCTAATAAGCGATATTTCAAAATTTACAGCCTTCGACAGCACTATTACCGCTGCTTATGCCGATTTGTTTTTAACAGCCATAGACAATGCCGATACTGTTGTAGCCGACACAGCGGTAATAGATATGTTGATGCAAAAAACAGAATCCATACAAACCGCAATGGATAAAGCCAAAAACAAGTATGCCGATGTGAAGTATTTTGTTCAAAAAACCTTTGCAAGCAGTGTTGGCACTCAAAACGAGTTTGGCCTAAATGACTATGAACGCGCCCGAAAAAACCCCGCTCAAATGATTCAGTTTTTGGACGAAATGTACAAAAGCTGTATCAAATATAAAACACAATTAGAGGCAAAAGGATTTGGTGCTGCTGCCATTGCCGAAATTCAAAGCATTAGAAACGAGCTACAAACAAGCAACACCGATCAAAAACTGTTTAAAAAAGAACGTCCAAGGCTTACCGAAGAGCGCATTGTAATATTGAACAATTGTTTCGAATATGTTACTGAGGTGAATGCTGCTGCACAAAGAGTGTATAAAGATGACTTTGCTAAAAGAAATCAGTTTGTTTACAGTACTGCGACTGCCATTTCTGGTATAGAGTTTAATGGCGAAGTAGCCCCAAACAGTTTTGTAAATGCAGGAACTGTGGCTTTTGCTGCCGATACTATTTTCACTTTCAAAAATGCTGGTTTGGTGCCGTTGGTATTTTGTTTGAGCACCACAACTGTTTTTGAGGGAATAGAAGTTGCTATAGGCGGCGGTGCATCTGTCAATAAAACCGCATCCGAATTGAATCCTAATGCTACCAATATTTTAGTAAAAAACGCGGCTGCTACTGGCGTGGGAGTTTATGAAATCGAAGTGGATAAGTAGGTTTTAAGAATGTTTAAGGTTGTTTAAAGTTTAAAGTTGTTTTGATTTTGTGAAACAACTTTAAATTATCAACAAAAAAAATCCGTCAAGTTTTTCAACAAGACGGATTTTTTTTGCACTACTAATTTCCAATAGGAATCTTTTTAATCTCAGAAATCAGCTGTCCATCCTCTGAAAAACCTTCAATTAAGACTTCAATTACACTTTGATTGTTTTTCGGGAACTTAACTTCAAAACTTTGATTTTCTTTTAGTGCAATATTTGAAGACCAATTCAATGTGCCAAAAGCATTAAATTCCTTTTGTGAATCGAAAATAGTGTTCTTGAATTTTATGTTTTTACTAAACCCTCCTGTTGCAATTATCGTGGAGCACTTTGATATATAAAATTTGTTTTCCTTGCCTCTTTTAAGGAAAATTTTAATGGCACCTGAAGCGTTTTGTCTAGTACTTGCAATGCCGGTTTTGTCTATATAAACTTCATCAACAGTATCTATGTCTAGATCGAATAATACATTAAAGTCAAAAAGCAAAACGCCATCCACAAATACTTCTGGAGAACCTTCTGATTGATAATCTCTGTTATTTCTGATGAAAGCCTCGCCGTTGTTTACCCCAGTTCTGAAACCATTTCTTCCGATAAAATCTAAAATAGTCCCAAATTCTCGATCGTCAATTTTAAACCCTCTAGCGTTACCGCTTATTCCTGCATTGTGCGTAAAGATTTCTTTTTTCTTTGTCTTGATCAATACTTCATCTAGGTATAAAGTGTTTTTATTAAGTTTTGATGACGAAAAAACAATGCTTTCGCCAGTCATTTTTTCATCAGAACATTTGGTTTGATTAAAACGAATTGGAAAAGTAAATTTGGATTGATTGTCAGAAAGCTGCGCTACTATTTTTGAAAAAACCGCTGCATTTTTCTCATTTTCAAGTTGTAAAACAAAAACAGTGGAGTCTTGAACAAAATAATTATCAAGTTTAAAGGTATTGTCTTTTTCGACTTTAATTTTTTCAAAAACATTGTTTTTTAATGATATTAACGATACTGTTTTTGTTGCATTTGGATTTTTTTTGCCCTCGACGATGCCGCTTATAGTAACTCCTTTGTTAAATTTATAATTCAATGTTGGAGGATTTGATTTGATGTTTTCCCAGCGTAATTTACTCTTAGTTTGAACTAACATCAAATAATCCATATCTCTTTTACTATTTTTATTTTCGGGGTCAAAATAGGCAAAATTATCTATTTCAGGATTTTCTAAATACGTGTTTAAATAGTAGGTGCCGAGAATAGATCTTTTGCTGTCCAAACTTATATTTTTTTCTGGAAGAATACTAACACTTACATTTCCATTTGTCAAATTTGTTTGTCCAGATAAGACAATACTATCATTAGCAATAACAGCGGTATTGAGGGTTGTAACAGGTTGAACAGTTGCATAATTATAAATTAGCCTTTCGGTAATTTCATTAAGATTTTCGTCAATGAGACGAATAGAATTTACACCATTTTGCAAATATTTTTTATCAATAAATACGACTTGATTTTTTTGTTGGTTATCGAAATTAATCTCTTTTAGAACAGAGTAGCCATTTTGTTGAATCAAGAGATTTAATTTTTTATTTTGGTTTAATTCGACTCCTTTTTCGTTAGTTCTTACAGAGATTGCCAATTTATTATTGGGCAAATTATTATTGTAGCTAATAGCAATTCCAGTTTGTTGTACAATTGGTAAATCTTGTGTAATGTTCTGTGATTTGGAATCCGCTTTTAGGATGTATTTTTCATTGCTTTCTGCTGTTAAATACAATACACCATTTCCCATTTTATTAGTATTAAAATGAGAAACTTCATTCGATTTAGAATCAAAAATTAGTACATTATTGAGTTCAATACCTTTATTGTTACAGTCGGTAATTTTTACTCCAATCGTATTACTTATGCCTTCTATTATATTGCCACCTTCTGGAAAAAATGATATTTTGGCAGTTTTCAAGTTGGGTTCATTTGTTTTAAAATGGTAGGGTTCATTTATGTCATAAATTTCTACTGTTTGAGAAAAGGAATCGTCTTCTTTAAAATTATTCATCCAATTGGTGTGAAAATGAAAAAGATATTTTCCCTTTTTAAATTTTTTATTCAAGTGAATTCCACACGAAAACATGCCATTTGCTGTATAAAGTAGTTGTTTTTGAATTATTTCCTCCTTTTCGTTGTAGATAATTAATTGAATGTTAGATGAATTCTTGAGAGGTATAGCATTGTTTTTACTAAAAACATATCCCTTAAATGCAATATCTTCATTGTTGAGATAAATGTTTTTGTTGAATTGTACGTGAATGATTTCTCTTTCATCGAGAAAATAAGTATCGAGAAGGTTTTTAATTTTTTCCTGATTGGTTGGAGTTTGTGAAAAGCTAATAAGACAAAATAAAAAACAGTAAAACGAGAATATTAATTTCATTGTGATTTTTTTTAATTTGTAGCTAAACTAATCAATTTTCAAACAAAAAATGACAAGTTATTTGCTTTTAATAATTAAACAAAAAAAATCCGTCAAGTTTTTCAACGAGACGGATTTTTTATTTATTCCAATTTGAATTTCGTACCTCAAACTTCGTACTTGAATTTACATCATTCCTGGCATTCCGCCACCCATTCCGTGTCCGCCACCAGCGTTTTCTTCTTTGATGTCCACCAAAGCACATTCAGTTGTAGAACTGACCTTTGTCAAAGTTTTGAACTTTTACAAAGGTTTATAAAATTTTAAATTTTCTCCACGATATTGGACACTTAGTACATAGTGGTTTATTTCAATTTAACTATTTGCGAAGCCGAAATTAACTGTCCTTCGTTACTTATTCCTTCAATAACAAGTTTGACTTCTTTGAATGCGCTATTGGGAATGTCAATACTTACTATTCCGTTGGCATTGCTTTCAATGTTGTCGTGCCAATAGATACAATTGAAATTTTTATAATTAGAATCATTTAAAACTAATGCGTCTTCTGGTGTAAATGTTCTTGAGCCGCTATACCCATTGGCAAGTGTAATTGAATTTATACTTTTTCTATTATCTGGTTGTGATTTAGAATATAGTTTGATTACACCGAGGGCGCCTTCAATAATATTGGGTCTATTATCAGTATAAATTTCCTCGAGGTCTTCCATAAAAAAATTAAATAGTCTGTCTAAGTCCATTAGAGGCAGGTTGTCTAAATAGACAATTGTCCGATTCGTTAAAACTGACCCTAAGGGTCTACCCGATGGATTAAGTTGCATTAGCATAGAATCATAGGTTTCTCTTATGTTTCTATTGGACGTAATTCCTATAGGAATTGTGTTTCTTACTCCAAATCCATTTGAATTCAAATAAGAAAGAACAGTACGGCCTAAATCAGAAGGTCTTACTTTGTAGGCTTTCTGCATGTAATTATTAAATGTCAGACCGCCTAATTCATTTAAGTGTCTTAAACTTTCTTTTTTTGCGAGGACCTCTTTTAATTTTATGGCTCTTTTTTCTAAAATTATAGGAGAAATACTGTCAGCAATTATTTCAACTGGTGCATCATGTAGTTTAGGCGAGTAGCTGTGGTTAAAATCCCTATTTTTTGTTTTGATTTTTGTGGTGTAATCTAAATTTACTTCCTTTAGATTGTTTTTTTTATAAAATGTATAATGCACCGGAATCGAATCTGCTAAATATAAATTATTGAATTCAAAGTGGCCATTTTTATTAATATCTGCAAACTCCATCAAAAGATTGTTTATAGAATACATTCGTACTCTATAGTCTTCATAATTTTTTAACGATTCATTTATATTCCCTACAATAGTTAATCCATTTTCATTGGCATACATTTTTTTAGGAGGATTAGCCATTATGTTTTTCCATTCGTATTTATGTTTATTTTGATTTAGTAAAACTAGATCAAGGCCGTGTTTTTGCTTTACAGTAGCTTGGTTAGAAAGAGATTGCGTGTCTATTGCCATTGGTGCTGTTAAGTACGGGTTAACGATTAAGTCGCTGATTATACTTCTTGTAGGCAAATCAGGGCTATTGTAATCTGGTTGAACCGCTATACTTACGTTGTAGTTGTTTTGAGCCGTTTGAGCAGCCAAGGTTGTTGTGTTTTTATCTTGAGTAATGTCCTTAATTTCAAAATTATTAGTGATGGTCTGCACATTATTGTAAACTATTCTTTCAGCATATTGTATACCATTGCTATCAATAATTCGAAGATAGTTTACTCCACTAAATAGAATATCATTTGAAAGTTCAAAAGTATCCTCCAATTTGGTTTTTGATAATTTTAGATCAACTATGTGGGATTTATCGTCTTGGTGAATAACTAAATAGAGCGATTGATTTTGAAGTTTTTCGACAGTCTCACTATTGGTCTTTGCTGAAATAATAGTTTTTTTATCATAAAAATAGCTGTTTGCTACAAGTGTTATTCCTATAGCATTGGCTTGGGGTAATTGTTTTTCAACTACTTTGTCACCACTTTCTACTAAAATGTAGAAATCTTCTATTGTTTGAAAATGATCAAAACGACCATGTCCCAATTCATTTATAGTAAGCAGCATCAGTTTTTCTTTTTTGGAATTGACTAACCAAGCTTGGGTTTCAGATAATGCTTTTCCGTACACATTACTTATATTTACGCCAATGGAGTTTATAGTGTTAACAACGAGCATTCCTCCCTCAGGAAAAACACTAATATTGATGCTATTTGCTTTATTGGTAGCAATTAATTTATTGTTTTCATCAATATTTGTGATTGTAATAGGGTAGGTTGAAGATTCATCTTCCGTAAAATTATTCATCCAATTGGTATAGACTTGTAAATAGTATTTTCCTGTAGGATAATTTCCTGTCAAATTAAAATTTCCTGAAAAGCTATTATTGTTCGCAAAAAAAAGATAGTCATTTATTTTTTCTCCTTTATCATTCAACAATGCTACCTGTATGTTTGTAGTTTTTATAGTCGCATTAGTTTGTTTTCTATTTGCGATGTACCCTTTAAACCAAATGTTTTCTGAGGTTAAGAATTCATTTTTGTTTAGATGTAGGTGGATGTTTTCTCTATCTAAGTTAAAATAATTCTCGAGCGATTTTTTAATATATTCTTTATCAATTGTTGAAGAAGTGCTGGATTGAGACCGAGCATTTTGAAAAACCAGAACGCATATAAGTGCGATAATTGTAGAGTAATTTTTCATAAATTTAGGCTTTTTAGTTTTGAATTTTATAATTATCAACAGTTGTGCCAATTTTTTTTTAATCTTACAAGTTTTTATGGTTTTTAAATATGGTTATAATTGTTTAATTATCATTAAATTAGAAACAAGTGCTATTGTTTAATGCTTCTTTTTTAAACAAAGTGTTTTAAATAACGATTAACTTTACCCGATTATTAATAACAAAAAAAATCCGTCAAGTTTTTCAACAAGACGGATTTATTATTTATTCCAATTTGAATTTCGTACCTCAAACT
>CAMCTL010000180.1 GCA_945878515.1 Flavobacterium psychrophilum
GAGTGTTTTTTGTGTAGTAAAACGGAACAAAAAATGTATCGAGAACCGTTTTTAATGAAATTCTTCTTGTTCTCGATACGATTTTCTATCGAAAATCACTCGAACTGACGAAAAATTATCATCAAAAACTAATTACACCCAACGGGTTATTTTCTAAGTAAAAATCTAAAGTCCAAATAAACAGCAGTTATAACACCAAGCGTATAATAGATCAAATCACTCCAAATAAAACCTTGACCAAGAACATAGTGGCCTAATGTTGTTCTTCGGATTTCCAGCATCCATTCGCCGTCATAAAGTTGAAGAAACTCGATTCCAAAACAAAAAAGTAATGCCAAAAGTGCTGCTTTTTTGATAATTACATTAATAAAAAACATCCGTAATCCAAAATAGACCATTATAGCATAAAGTGAGTCTCCAAAAAAAGTTGGAAACCCTTCTAATTTTCTGGAAGTTATCCCCAATGCAATTACTATAAGAATTAAAATGAAGTATCGTACTCGACTGTTTTTTAACATAATAATTTTCAAATTATATCAATGAAATTATAGCCAATAATGTCGAAGCGGAGATGATAATCCAAATTACAGTTCCTTGTATTAAAGGTTTGTAACCCACTGAGGCCAGCACTTTCTGTGATAAGCCACATCCAATTAGAAAGAGCGTCAGCGTTAAAGTTGCTTTTGCAAAGCCAGTAATATAATGGCTAAAATTTTTGACAAATGGAATATAAGTATTGGCAAACATAGCCAAAATAAACAGTCCTATGAAATAGGGAATTTTGATTTTGGTGTCTTTATTTTTGAAAATAAAGGTCGATAAAAGTGCAATTGGAATAATCCATAAAGCTCTGGCTAATTTTAAAGTTGTTGCTACTTCTAAAGCTTGAACTCCATATTTTCCAGACGCTCCAACAACCGAACTGGTATCGTGAATAGCGATTGCACACCACAAACCAAATTGTGTTTCGGATAAATTGAGGTAATGACCAATAAACGGAAAAATCACCAAAGCAACTGAATTCAAAATGAAAATTGTTCCCAAAGCCACCGAAATTTGTTTTTCATTGGCTTTAATAACAGGCGAAATAGCAGCAATGGCACTTCCGCCACAAATAGCGGTTCCTGTGGCAATTAGAAACGAAATTTTTTCTTCTATTTTTAATATTTTTCCCAAGAAAAAACCAATCAAAATTGTTCCAATAATAGAAACAATAGTAAGTATAAAACCTTCTTTTCCATATTTTAAGGCATTGTTTACATTCATTCCAAAACCTAGTCCAACGACCGAAACTTGCAATAAAATATGGGTTGCTTTATGATTTAAATTTAAATAGGGATGCCCAATAAATTGGGCAATTATCAATCCCATTAGTAATGCAATTGGCGGAGAAATCAAGGGGGACAAACATAAAACTACAAAAAACATAAAGATAACCTCACGAGTGGTGATTGTTTTATCTAAAATATTTTTTTTTGGACGATTATCATCAGGATTCGTCGTTTTCATGCTGTATTATTTAAAGATTGCAAAGGACAGCAATATTAAGTTGACAAAGAAATGGAATGATATAAAAAGTAGCTTTATTTTGATTTATTTATCAGCAATCAGCCATATTCACAGTAACAGCCAATCCACCTTCGGAAGTTTCTTTGTATTTGTTATTCATATCTTTGGCTGTTTGCCACATCGTGTCAATCACTTTATCTAAAGGTACTTTAGCGTTTTTCGGATCCGTTTCTAAGGCTAATTCGGCTGCGCTTATTGCTTTTATTGCTCCCATAGTATTCCTTTCTATACAAGGAATTTGAACCAAACCGCCTACAGGATCACAAGTCAATCCAAGATGATGCTCCATGGCGATTTCGGCTGCAATTAAGACTTGTGCTGGAGTACCACCCATCAATTCACATAAAGCCGCAGCTGCCATTGCTGAGGAAACGCCTATTTCCGCCTGACAACCGCCCATTGCCGCTGAAATTGTTGAACCTTTTTTAAAAATACTGCCAATTTCTCCAGCAACCATCAAGAATTGTTTGATTTCCCTTTCTCCTGCACTGTGGTTTTCGATAACTAAGTAATACATCAAAACCGCTGGAATAACTCCTGCACTTCCATTTGTTGGAGCAGTAACAACCCTTCCTAAAGCAGCATTGACTTCATTGACAGCTAATGCAAAACACGAAACCCATTTCAGGATTTGCCGGAATTTAACTTCGGTTAACCTAATTTGTTCTAGCCAAGTTTGCGGCGAATCATATCTAGCTGAACCAATGAGGTGTTGGTGCATATCAAAAGCCCTACGGCGAACGTTTAATCCTCCGGGAAGAATCCCTTCAGAATGGCAACCGATGTACATGCATTCGAGCATGGTGTTCCAAATTCGGATTAATTCATGCTGAATTTCAGCTTCAGAACGCATTGATTTTTCATTTTCATATACAATCTCCGAAATGCTTTTGTTTTGTTCTAAAGTGTATTTTAACAATTCATCTGCATTCTGAATCGGAAATGGAAAAGCACATTTTATTTCCAGTTTCTTTTTGGCATTGACTCGTTCTTCAACCACAACAAATCCACCACCGATGGAGTAGTAGGTCGAAGAATATTTTGTTTTGTCGAGTAAATATGCGCTAAATTTCAAACCGTTTGCGTGAAAAGGCAGAAAATTTTTATTGAATATAATATCGCCATCAAAGCAAAACGGGATTTCGACCTCATTACCCAAAAGAATACATTTTGTATCTTTAATTGTAGTTATAATTTTGGAGATATTTTCAATTGGAATTGTTTCCGGATCTTGACCACTTAAACCCAACATTATGGCTAAATCAGTGGCGTGGCCTTTGCCTGTTAATGAAAGTGAACCGTACAAATCTACTTTTATGCAATTTGCATTTTCAAATAGATGTGTAGCGCGAAGTTCTCCCAAAAAACGTTCGGCAGCACGCCAAGGTCCAAGGGTATGGGAACTTGATGGTCCAACACCAATTTTTAGCATATCAAAAACTGAAATACATTCTTCCATTTGAGATTATTTATAACAAATATAACTGTTTGATTATAAATTTAGACCAAGAAAATGTAGAATCTACATAATGGTTAAATTCATTTCTTATGCTACTTATTATCATAACTAATTAAAATTTGTATTGTTTTGCAACTCTTTTTGTTTAGATTTGCAAAAATAATATAATATCTATGGATTTAGTAGGATTAATAATTGCGGGATTAGTTGTGGGTTTTATTGTTGGTATGACCGGAGTAGGAGGCGGGTCGTTAATGACACCTATATTATTATATTTTGGAATTCCACCATCCACTGCAGTGGGCACCGATTTGTTGTATGCCGCCATTACTAAATCTGGAGGTGTTTTTGTGCATAACAAGAAGAAAAATATCAATTGGACCATAACCGGATGGCTTACTCTTGGCAGTGTTCCCGCCGCACTGTTGACTTTGTGGATACTGCATAATTTGAAAACAGATTTAGAAGTCTTGAATAAAACGATTAAATACAGTTTAGGTTGGGCTTTATTGTTTACCTCGGTAGCAATTATTTTTAAGAAGAAACTATTGGTTATTTCTCAAAAACATGCGGGTGATAAATTTCATAATGAAAGTAAAACACAAAATCTATTAACAGTGGCCATCGGAGTTTTGTTAGGCGCAACAGTAACACTTACGTCCATTGGTGCTGGAGCGTTAGGGACTGTAACTCTGTTTTTTCTTTATCCTCTTTTACCTACGCCAAAATTAGTTGGAACTGAAATTGCTCACGCAGTTCCTTTGACCTTAGTTGCCGGATTGGGTCACGCCACAATGGGGAATTTAGACTTAAGTATACTAGGATACTTGTTGTTGGGCTCGTTGCCAGGGATTTATTTAGGAAGTATGCTAAGCGGGAAATTACCAGATTTAATGCTAAGAAATGCCATTGCAATTATGCTTTTTTATGTGGGTTTCAAGCTGGTTTTTTAGAGATTTTGTTCTATAAAGCTTTGCAATTAATTTTTTTTTCAAAAATATTGAATCCAGATGCTACAATTTGCACAATACGAAGTTATTCTTCGAAGTTTACGAAACATTCAAGCATCAATAAAGCTAGTTCCACAGCACAAACGTCATTTGATTTAAATAATTTTGATGTAAGTACCGTATATAGAATTGGGTCATGTTTATAACTAATGCACCATTGTAATTACTGATGATTTTACATTATACAACGCGACATTATACAATTCTTTTACTTAGTTATTTTTCAATAAAGTTAGTGTCAGGCAATGCTACAATTACTTCATTTCTTCTTCCAAAAAGCTGATAAGGTGGATTGTAACCCAAGTAGCGAAAATTGCCATAAAAAGAAATTCCTAAAATATTTAAATTGTTTTCAAGCATCGTTTTATGTTCGTTAATACTTTCATTACTAGCAAATCCCCCGAATTGTATGACGGCAACATATTCAGGTTCTGAGGTTATAATGTCTATACTCGAATCATCGGGTTTTGGTATAGTACTTTGATTGTAAATGGATGGAAGTACAAATGCCATTGTAGAATTGGTTTCCCCAATATCCATGCGAACTGGCGATGTCATTGCTATTTGTTTCTTTTCGCTGTTCCCACCAAAAATGTATTTTGCTAATTTCCTAAAACCAGAAGATCCCAAATCGCGATAAGATTTTGACGTAGAGGTAATCATTGCCATCGTTGCAGCAGGATAATACCGAATTTCAAAACGAATCAGTTTGTAAGTTTGGGTTTCTGTTTTATTGATAGACATTATCAAGTAAATTTGAAATAGAAGGAATATTCCAATTACTATACTAATTGTAATGATAAATATTTTCATAAATTCGGTTTTAATCGTGAATAGTTTGGTTTCAGTAAATTTAATCATTTATAGTAAAACTCAAACAGACTTGCGGGCCACAAGTCTGTATAAATTTAATTAAGTAAGAAAATCAGTTTGTTATATAAATACTTTAGTGTTTTACCTCTAATGTTTTCAAAAGTAAATTGGCCACAGCCTCTGAAGATCCAGGATTTTGTCCGGTGATTAGTAAGCCATCTTGTTTTACATAAGATGCCCAATCTTCTCCTCTAGAATAAACAGCACCATTTTTTTTGAGTTCGTCTTCCAATAAGAATGGAACTACTTTCGTTAGTTGCACGGCTTCCTCTTCGGTGTTTGAAAAACTAGTAAGTTCTTTTCCTTTAATCAATGGTTCTCCATTTTTTGCTTTCACATTAACCAAGGCAGCAGGTGCGTGGCAGACAAATGCGATTGGTTTTTGATTGTTGTAAAACGCTTCAATTAGATGAATAGAGTCTGTGTCAACTGCTAAATCCCATAGTGGTCCGTGACCTCCAGGATAAAAAACAGCATCAAAATCCTCTTGTTGTATAGCACTCAATTGGAAAGAATGCGCCACTTTATCAATAAGGACATTGTCTTTATAAAATCGTTCGGTCGAAGGCGTTTGCGCATCGGCCAATTCACTTTGTGGATCCACTGGTGGTTGACCACCTTTTGGAGAAGCGATGGTAATTTCTGCGCCTGCATCGGCTAGAACATAATAAGGTGTTGCAAATTCTTCTACCCAAAAACCAGTTTTTTTACCCGTTTTTCCCAATTCACTATGAGACGTTAATACAATTAGAATTTTCATTTTTATTTATTTAAATTGTTAATTTAGAATTGTATAAAGGTTGTACCTTTTCGACATTAATACCTTATATAATTAATGAAAATAGTTGCATTATTCAAGTGATTTCTTAATTGGAGTTTTGGTAATCAAGATACAGAAGAAGTTTTTATTCTTCTTCGTCATTAATGTATTCTAAAATATCTCCCGGTTGGCAATTTAGCGCCTTGCAAATCGCTTCTAAAGTACTGAATCGAATGGCTTTTGCCTTTCCTGTTTTTAAAATAGAAAGATTAGAGAGTGTTAAATCTACCTTTGCCGAAAGATCGTTTAGCGAAATTTTCCGTTTCGCCATCACAACATCTAGGTTTACAATTATTGCCATAATTAAATTGTTAGTTCGTTTTCCGATTGCAATTCGACTCCTTTTTTGAAAATAACGGCAATGACATAAACTACTGCCGCCATCAAAACAAACGCATTGCTATCGACCAAAAATTGATTTAATGGTTCGATTTTGTAACCGTTTTGCTGCAAACTTTTTGCAATTTCACTAGCTATATAACTCACGAGCCCAATACATAAGGTCAAATAGCTCATTCGTGTAATTTGTGTTGAAACAAAAGCATTAAAAGGTTTTTCAAGATCTAGCTTGAGAAGAAGCATAATGACAATATAGAACAAAATGCATTTGAGGATTGAAAGGAATAAAACAAAACTATACATACCATAAAAAACCCATTGACTTCGATTGTACAATTCGCTTAAATCCATTTTTTGATATAAATTATGGACCATTTCAGGTTTGAAAATACTGAATACAAAGTTGACAATTAAAGCGCC
>CAMCTL010000181.1 GCA_945878515.1 Flavobacterium psychrophilum
TTTATGCCTTTCTTGACAGAGGAAATTTGGCAATTATTGGCAGAAAGAACGCAAGACGAAGCTTTGATTGTTTCTACTTGGCCAGAAATAAAACAGTTCAATACGCAATTAATTACCGATTTCGAAAATACGATTGAAGTGATTTCTGGAATTAGAACCATTCGTAAAGACAAGAACATTCCGTTTAAGGATGCGATTGAATTGAAAGCGATTAACAATGATGCAGCTTCGATTTATTTTGATGCTGTTGTGACCAAATTAGGAAATATTAATTCCTTGGAATACGTGTCGGATAAAGTGGATGGCGCGTTGTCTTTTCGTGTGAAATCGAATGAGTATTTCATACCAATTACTGGTAACATTGATGTTGCAGCTGAAATTGAAAAACTAACTGCTGAGTTGGTTTACACTCAAGGTTTCTTGAAATCAGTTCAAAATAAATTGTCTAACGAGAAATTTGTAAACGGAGCACCAGAGAAAGTTTTGGCAAACGAAAGACAAAAAGAAGCTGACGCATTGGCGAAAATTGAGACGATTGAGCAGAGTTTGGCTGGGTTGAAATAAAACTTTTAAACAGTTCTTAAAATATGAAATCCCAATCCTGAAAGAATCAGAATTGGGATTTTTAATTTATAAAAATTAGTTACTATCCAAACAAAATCAAGAACAACAACGGGAATACAACTCCAGCGACTGCTAGTTTCCAACCTCGGTTTTTCCAACTAAATTTACCAGCTTTTATCATTATGGTTCCGGTTAAGGCGATGATGATTAAACTTATCGCAAATATATCAGAATAATAAATCCAAAAATTAGAGGTGTTTTTGTGCAATTTCATCGTTTGGCTGATGATTGGCGTTTTGATAAAAGAAATGATTTCTCCTTTTCCGGTTTTCATATCGATTTCGACATCGTGGTTTTCGAAAGAGATTTTAAATTCATCTTTTTTGACCATATGACGTCTGAATTTATCTTTTATGTCTAGTTTTTTTCCTAAATCTTCTGCAAATTTTTCATTGATTTCACTTTCTTCAGGAAGTTGTACTTCGATGGCTTTGGTTTCGGTGGTATATTTTTCGGCGTGCCACATATCTCTGTGGTTCATTAATAATCCTGAAAAGGCGAAAGAAACAATAAGTCCGATATAAAAATAGCCCAAATCTCGGTGTAAGTTTCTGAAGTTGATTATTTTCATTTTGTGTTTTGTTGAAGTTTAGTTAAAAATATTTGACTCGTTTTTTGATTAATGGTTTAATTAGAATTTATATTTTAAGCTTGTCATAATTTGGCGTGGCGCAATCGGGTTGATACTGTAATTTTCGTGTACGGTATAATTCAATTCATTGTTAATGTTCGATAACTTGCACAAGATCGAAAATTTCTTCCAATTATAACCCACCGAAGCATCAATTGTAGTGTAGCCTTCAAGAGGGATTTCTCGGTCATTGATTCCATTTGGTTTGGTAGCATCATACTGGTTATTCCAACCTCCAAGTCGATCTCCAATATAGTTTCCGATGGCTCCAAAAGAAATTCCTTTTAACGCACCCGATTGTAAGGTGTAGAAAAAGCTTAAATTAGCAGTATTTGCTGGAGTTCTTACCAAGCGATCTCCCTCTATGAAACTGCCGTTTGCTCCTGTTGTTTTTGAATAACGCATATCATTATAACTATACCCTGCAATGATATTCAATCCTTCGATTGGTCTTGCGGTAATGTCAAATTCAACACCTTTACTTTTGGTTTCTCCGCTCAAAGTTTTGATAGTAGTGTCTGTATTTATTGTAGTTCCGTCTGCTTTGAATTCGGCAGTTTGGGCTAAATTGCTGTTGATAATTTGATAAACTGTAATATTGATACTCAATAATCCTTTCCAAAAATCATTCTTGATTCCTGCTTCATATTGATCAATAATTGATGGTTTTATGGGTTGCAAATCTACTGTTGTTCCCGTATTTGGTGTAAATGAATTCGAATAACTGGCAAATACCGACATATCTTTTGTAGGTTGATAAACCAATCCTAGCTTAGGAGAGAAAGCATTATCCAAACGTTTTGCGCCTTCGGTAATAGTGTTTTTTACCAAATTATTAGTGTCGGCTTGTGACTCTTGCCAAGACCAACGGATTCCTGCCAAAAGCTTAATTTTTTCTGTAAATGAAATTAAATCTTGAGCAAAAACTCCAAAACGGTTGGTGTTGGTAGTAACTATTTGTGTAGTGGTAACGTTTTTTGGAAGATCATTTCTTTGAGTCGCTGGATCGAAAGAAAATAGATTTATTGTGTCATAATAATTAACAACATATTTACCATCGTTATTTATTGACACTGCTTTTTCCGAAAATGTAAAAGCATAAGCCGTAGCCAATGAATTTTCCCAATCGGCTCCTGTAAAGAATTGGTGTTTGATGCTTCCGGTTTTAAAACATCCTTGTAAACTCAGTTGGTCTCCAAAGATTTGTTCTAAATTTTTATTTTTTCCTAGTGGTCTGTTGGTGTCTCCAAAAACAGTTTCGTTTTTTTCGTCGTTGGGCTGAATTCGCTCTGTGCCAAAAGATTGTCTGTCATAAGATTGAAAAGAGGAATTGAAGTTTAATTTCCATCTTTTGTTAAAATCGTGATTTATCAAGGCAGAAGCACTAGTAGATTTCGTTTGTCCATTAGACCAAAGTGCTCCAAAATAGGTATTTCTTGAAACCTCTGCAATTTCTTTTCCAATGGCTCCCGTTCCAAAATCGGGTGTCCAATCGGCGCTCAAATAATCGCCTTGGAGTGTAATTTGGGTTTTATTTGTTACATTAAATAATATAGATGGGTTGAAGTAAATGCGTTTGTTTTTTACCACATCTCTAAAACTTTCTGAATTTTCATAAGAACCATTTATTCTATACGCAATATTGTTATTCAAAGGGCCATAAAAATCAAGTGTTGGTTTATAAAAAGCATAACTTCCTACTTGCATCGAAATTTCTCCTCCACTTTTGAAAGAAGGCGTTTTGGTAACCAAATTTAGAATTCCTCCTGGGGCTACATTTCCAAATAATAATGCTGAACCACCTTTTAGAAACTCTACTTTTTCAAGACCTGAAACCTCAGGAATGGAACCGGCATTGTAACGGAAACCATTTTTAAACATATTGTTTGCTGACATATCGTAACCTCTTGAGTAGAAAGATTCTTGTGCTCCACCACGGGCAGAACTTACATAAATACCGTTGGCATTTTTGATTACTTCACTCAAACGAATGGCTTGTTGTTGTTCGATAATTTCAGCTCCAATTACTTGAATAGTTTGTGGTGCATCCATTGGTTTTAATCCAGAACGCAGGGTTGTCAAAGGTTTGGGTTGTTTGTGAGTGGTAACAATAACTACTTTCAATAGGGCTGCTTTTTTGGGTTTTATAGTGTCTAGGTTTTCAAAAATTGCTTTGTCAAATTCTGTCGATTCTGCTGAAAATCCATTGTCTTGAGCCAATACATTTAGACCATATAATAAAAATAATTTGGGTAGTAAAATAGTTTTCATCGAATGTTTATTTAGACTTAATAAAAATAGTGATGCAAATATAAAAACCATTCTCTAATATACAAAGTTTATTTAGACTAAATCTTAATAATAATTATTAACATTTTATTAGGAGTTGTTTACCAATGATTTGTAGCAAAAAAAATCTTGCTCTTTTAGGGCAAGATTCTGATTTTGGGTTGAAAAAAGTGATTATTATTCGGTTTTCTTCATCGAATAACGGACTATACTTGGTTTGCCTTGTTGAATTCCGGAAACTTCAATGACTATTCGGTTTTTGATATTGGGTTGGTAAACAATTTTTCTTGGATAAACGTTGTTGGGATTTTCAAAAACCAGTTGCCTTTGAACTTCAATATTGTGGTTGAAAGTTATGGGTTTGTCCTCGTTTTGACCTCTAATAGAAGAAATATAAAATAGTTTTTCGCCTTTTTGACTCAACTGGATTTTTTCAAAATGCAAGGTGTCTTTTCTGTTTATGTAGAAGCTTTCAGCAATGTAAAGACTATCATTTACTTTTTTCCAAATTTCAATTAGTTTACCATGGTCAGTTTTGTTTTCCCACTGACCAAGCAACCACTTAGATGATTTCAGAATGTCATTTTTTTTTGATTTTTGACATGAAGTTAGTACAAAAATGATTAATAAAAGGAAAATTTTTCGGGTCATCGTATTATAATTTTATTAAGATTTAAAAGATGGTATATTGTTCTTTGATTAAAGATAAAGTTGCACCATTTTTCGCCAATGTCTTGGCTTATGGGCTTCCTCATCCCAAACATTCAATTGATATCTAATTCCCTTTTCATCTAAAATGCCACATAATTTATAATTACTGTCCAAAAAAGTATCTTCTTGTCCAATGGCCAGCACAATATCCATGGCATTCAACTGTTGAATTAAAACGGGATCTTCTATGTTTTTTAAATATTGATTGGGCATATTAAAATAAACGAAATCATTGTGATAGCCACTCAACAAATCTGGAAAATAGCCTTTGGATTGGGTTAGGTCATAACGACCACTCATGCCCACCACTTTACAAAATAATTTGGGATGCCGCATCGCCACATTTACAGCGTGATATGCTCCCAAACTACAGCCAGCTGAAATGATATGGGGGTTTGGATTTAATAAATTGGCCAATGGCAATACCTCCGTAAGAACATACTTTTCATACTGAATATGCCTATAAATTCGATATCCAGGATCACTAAAACTGTTATAAAATGATTCTAAATCAACACTATCCACACAGAACAATTGTAAATCTCCATTTGAAATCTTATCTTCTATCGACGCAACAATTTTCCAGTTTTCATAATCAAAAAATCGCCCCATTCGCGGCGGAAAAAACAAAACTTTTGCACCTGAGTGACCAAAAATTAGAAGCTCCATATCTTTTTCAAGATTTGGGCTATACCATTTGTGATATTCTCTTTTCATGAAAACGGTTTTTCATTGTGGATAAATACCTTTTGATTAAAATCATTTTTCAAGTTTTTTAATCGGAAAAATTTTCGGATGCTTTGTAAATAGATCCAACCATAACTTATATCCCGCTTGAGATAAATGCAATCCATCTTCATGATAATACTTAGGATTTGGATTTTCATCATCGTTTAACATCAAATCATAAACACTCAAATAATGAAGATTAATATCTTTTAGCATTATCTTTTCTATATTTATATTAGTGTAACGAATGCTTTCAGACAAATACTGTCGACTAAAACTCGGTTTTATTGAGATATAGCTACATGGAATATTGCCATATTTCATCTTAATTTTTGCCAATAAATTTTGCAAAAACAAAATCACTTCCTCAGGATGTCTTCCTTCTGCTAAATCATTTTCTCCCGCGTAAATGACAATCGCCTCAACAGTATTTAAATTTTTAAAAACTCGATCAAAATACCAAGTGCATGCTGCCAAAGTTGAACCTCCAAAACCTAAATTAACAGCATCATATTCTTTGAAATGGTTGGACAATTCAGTCCATAAAGTAAATGAAGAACTCCCATAAAACACCAATTTTGGATGAAATTTTAATGTTTCAATTTCTTTTTCTAACCGTTCTAAATCTTGATGATACCAAAACACGCAATGCTAATTTTAAATTTTGAACAAATGTACAAGTTTAAACGAAAAAAAGTACAAAAAAAGAAAGTAGAAAATGAAATGTTTTGGGTAATATTGCTCCACATGAAAAACTTTTGGACAAAGCTTTCTTTATAGTTTGAAATTTCAAATATTTTTAGAAAACTTCTAAAAAAACAAAGTCCCAAAACTTGTTGTTTTGGGACTTTTATTAAAATCAAAGTTTTCTATTTCAATCGATTTGACTTCTACTTCATTTGGAATTACCAAAAATAAATGATTATATTTCATTAAAATTCAAAGTAAGTCCCAAGCATAAAGTCAACTCTATATAAACTCAAAAAAGTATTTTCGTCGAACTTAAATGTATCTCTATAGCCATTAGAGCCTTCAATACTATATTTTTTGAGAGCCCCGCCTGAGAAAGAAAAAGTTGGACCTACTTTGAAATTTTTGGTAATTCCAACATAGTACGATAAATCAGAACTAATTCCTAAATTCCCTCCCTTGGCTTCGTAGGTGTTAAAGAAGGTTCGTTTTTCGGAGTAATTTATGTACCCGACGGACAAATCAAAAACAACAGTATCTAAAGGAGAAAAACCTTGTGCATTCCAACCTGATGTAAGTCCAATGAAATTGATAGTATTTGTTTGATTAAGACTTCCTTCACCTTGAAAACCGTTTGGCTCGGTAAAAATAATACTATTTAACCCGTTGGGTGTAATTATTTAAAGTAAAATAAATCGGATAAATATTGGTCAAGATACTGAAATTCAGTATCTTGAAGTCGCAAAACAAACCAATATTTATGTCAAATATAGTAAAAAATTATTTAAGAGTTTTAGAAGTTATAAGTT
>CAMCTL010000182.1 GCA_945878515.1 Flavobacterium psychrophilum
CCATAAATTTTAGCTCGGTATTAGGTGTTGAATTCAAGTTTTTAATCAGCAGATTGATCTGGCAGAAAGGAGTTGGAAGTAAGAGTTGGTTGGTAACTTGCAAGCCCGAGTAATCTTGCTCTGAAGGCACGAATGCTGTTGGTTCCGCCAACGACAAATTGCTTGGTTGTTGGCAATGTGGTCGAATTCCCATACGCAAATCCAGCACCAAGGATAATTCGGCTAGCCAATTCACTTTCTTTTCCTAGTTTTAAATAATGCCTGAAATCGGTTTCTACTTTTACGTATTGGCTAAACGGAACATCAAATATTTTTATGATGTTGCCTTGTTTGATATTCGCATCCTTCAATAAACCCGTAACATTTCCTGCCAAATCCACTTGTCCGTTAAAATAGAAAGTGTTTTTTTTGCGTTTTTGCATTGTATTGGTCAAAGTATAGGAATAGGTTGGGCCAAAAATCAATTGTTTTTCAATTACCTTTCCCAAAGCAGCATCGGCATCATTATCTGCTTGATATTCTGCTGTAACATTCTTTGGACTCACGTACGTAACATCAACAACATTCATCTGATGTTCTTTTCGAATGTTGTTTTTCCAGAGGTATCCAAAAGAAGTTTTAAAGGAATTTAAAGCATAAAGCTGCGTTCTATTTTGGTAATCATAGCTTACTGTGGCTTTTGTTCTTGGGACAAATTCTTGGTCACTTTCGATAGTAAAAGGTGTAATCAATCTTGGCCAGGTCAAACTAGTTTCTGTTCCCAATTTAAAAATATTTTGCCCTTTATTTTCTCCCGAAAGCTGAAAATCGGCTCCACCAAATACGGAAACCGTCAGCAATTCTGCCCCTCGAAATACGTTTCGATTATTCCAATTGGCATTAATTTCAGAACCTGTAAATTCTGCTGAATTTGTTTTGCCCAATACTTCGACACGGATAAATTTTTTAGGTAAAAGCGTCAAATAATAGTAAGCATCCAATGTGTTTTTCAAACTATCCGAAACCTTGAAATTATTTTTCACGAAGTTGAATGTTCCCAGATTTACAAAACGATTTAAAGATAGATTGTGATTTTTTCGGTTGTATACATCTCCTTTTTTAAATTACAAAGCTCTGTCAAATACTCTTGGATTAAAAGTGTGCACCGAATCGATAATCGTGAAGTCTTTGTATTGAACAATATCTTCTTTCTTATAACCAATGCTGTCTCTTGCAATCGAAAAATTGGGATAGACCACAATCTTATTTATTTTGTAAGCAATGGCGGCTTTATCCGGCGTTTCGTTTTTAATTTTTAATTTTATATTGACTTCATAATCTGCTTTTTTGCTGTCAACTTGGGTCAAAACAGAATCGGGATTAAAATAATAATATCCTTTTTCCTAGAGCCTGGCACCGATGCGTTCTCTGTCGAGTTTTATAACTTCCAAATTATACGGTTCACCTTCTTTGAGTAAAGTTCGGCGACTCGTTCTGGCAATCGGTTTTCCCAAATTTATTGAATCTACAGGAAATTGTACGGATTTAATTTTGCCTTTTTTTGTTAAAACTGTATTTTTCTTACTTTTGGTATGTTGCAAATAGAAGGATTTCAAATTATCATTATTTTCAAAGATCATGTCACAGTAGTTGCTTTGTTTTTGAGACCAGCAGACAATCAACTTTAATAATCTTTAACAACAAAAAAATTGAACTGTAACAAAATTGCTTTATTTTTGACTAAATATAGGATGTCATTCTTTCTATAATCCAAATTATTTATTAATGAAATTAAAAATCACACTATTGTTTCAAGCGCTAAGTTTGTTTGCTGTTGCTCAAGAAAATTTGGTCTATCAAAAACCGTCCAAAACGATTTTAGATTTGGCTGATTATCAAAGAGCACCATCCGTTTCGATGGATACCAAGAAGGAATATGTTTTGTTGTCTTATAGAAGTACTTACAAAACTTTGGACGATTTAAACCAAGACGAACTGAGATTAGCAGGTTTAAGAATAAACCCCGTCACCAATATTTCGAGCACGGTTACTTATATCAATAACCTAAAATTAAGAAAAATCAAAAGTGATAACGAAGTTCAAGTTGTTGATTTGCCGACGAATCCGAGAATTAGCAATTTACTCTGGTCGCCTAACGATAAGAAAATATTATTTTCGAATACGATTAGCATTGGAGTAGAACTATGGGTTATAGACGTGGCTTCTGCCAAAGCCACTAAACTAACCGAAGCAAAAGTAAATGCAAATTTGGGCAATCCTTTCAGTTGGTTTAATGACAACCAAACTATTTTGGTAAAAATGTTACCCAAAAATAGAACACCATTGTTAGATGCAAAAAAAGATTTGCCAACAGGCCCAATTATTTCGACTGCTGATGGAGTAAAATCGCAAAATCGAACTTATCCAGATATGTTGAAAAACAAAAATGATGAAGTCAATTTTGAGAATAGCATTACTTCGGAATTGTACAAAGTAAATCTAGATGCTACGGCAACTTTATTTAAAAATGCCGATATGTATGTAGCGGAACGATTTTCGCCTGACGGTAATTATTTGATGATAACCACGATGCATAAACCATTTTCATACATTGTTCCTTTGAGTCGTTTTCCAATGAAAACAGTAGTTTATGACAAGAATGGTGCTGAAATAAAAACAGTGAACGAAGTGCCTTTAAATGAGATTATGCCAAAAGGATTTATGTCAGTCCGAAAAGGAAAACGCGAAATGACTTGGCGAAATGATAAACCAGCTACTTTGTCTTACGTTTTGGCATTAGATGAAGGAGATCAGGCAAATAAAGTGGAATTTAGAGACGAGTTATTTCTATGGGACGCTCCTTTTGAAAGTCAGCCAACTTCATTAATGAAAACACCACAGCGATATAGCGACATAATTTGGGGTGATGATACTGTTGCGATTGTTTCTGACGAATGGTACGATACCCGAAATACCAAGACCTATTTGATAAATCCATCTGATTTGTCACAGAAGCCAAAAGTAATTACGGATCGAAATTCGCAAGATATTTACTCTGATCCTGGCAATTTCGAAACCAAAAAAAATCAATACAATAAATATGTTTTGGCCATCGAGGATAACAGTGCTTTCCGCATTGGGCAAGGATTTACAAAAGAAGGACAGTTTCCCTATATTGATGAATTTAATTTGAAAACACTACAATCAAAACGACTTTATACTTCACCATATAAGGACAAAAAAGAGGATATAATAGAGATTGAAGACTTCAAAAAAGGAATTGTTTTGGTTCAAATTCAGTCTAAAAATGAGTATCCAAATTATTATTTTAGAAACATCAAACAAAAGAACAAACTTACACCAATTACTACATTTGAAAATCCATTTGAAAGCATCAAAAATGTGAGTAAAGAAGTAATCAAATACAAAAGAAAAGATGGTGTAGAGTTGTCTGGAACTTTGTATTTGCCAGTAGGCTATGACAAAGTCAAAAAAGAAAAATTGCCATTGTTAATTTGGGCTTATCCATCTGAATTTAAGGATAAAAGTAGTGCTGGTCAAAGCAGTCAAAATTCAAATGAATTTACTTTTCCTTATTATGGTTCATTCGTTTATTGGGTAACTAAAGGATATGTGGTTCTTGACGACGCTTCGTTTCCAATTATTGGCGAAGGTACAACTGAACCTAACGATAATTTCATCACACAATTAGTTGATAATGCTGAAGCCGCTATAAATGCGGTAGATGCTTTGGGCTATATTAATAAGAAAAAAGTAGCGGTTGGAGGACATTCTTACGGCGCTTTTATGACTGCTAATCTGTTGACACATTCCAATCTTTTTGCCTGTGGAATCGCTCGCAGTGGCGCTTATAACAGGACTTTAACTCCTTTTGGATTTCAAACTGAACAACGCAATTATTGGGAAGTTCCGGCAGTGTACAACGCAATGTCTCCTTTTATGACCGCCGAAAAAATGAAAACGCCAATGTTATTAGTACATGGTGAAGCCGACAACAATCCCGGCACTTTTACTTTACAAACAGAGCGGTATTTTCAAGCTTTAAAGGGATTAGGCGCTCCTGCCAGAATGGTAATATTGCCAAAAGAAGCGCACAGTTATGTTGCAAAAGAAAATATTTTGCATTTGCTTTGGGAACAAGACCAGTTTTTGGAGAAATATTTGAAAAATTAATTCAAAGAATATTGATTTTAAAAAGCCTTGAAATCTAATGATTTCAGGGCTTTTTATGTTTTTACAACTTGTCATTTTCAGTATCTGGCTTAATACACCCTTTAATTGACTTAATACAACTTTATTTTTTTTAAAATTAATTATAGGTTTACCAATTAAAGTTTAAATTAATGATAAAGAATTTTACCTCAATAGTTTTGTTGTTTTGTATCGGGCAATCTTTCGCACAAAAATCTTATTTTTTTAGTAGTTCAAGTGGAGATAATAGTAATGCGGGTACTGAGGCTAGTCCATACAAAACTATTTCAAAATTAAACAGTTTGGTTTTAGTTCCTGGAGACAAAATTTTGTTTAAAAAAGGAGATACATTCGTTGGTCAAATATTAGTGTCTTACTCGGGAACTTTTGGAAAACCAATAGTTTATGATAGTTATGGTTTAGGAGATTTACCAATTTTAAGTGCTAGTAATGGCAGTAATGGTATCTCAGATCCATTGAGCACCATAAAAATTATAGGCAAACAATATTTAGAATTTCATAACCTCAAAATAGAAAACGAAAGGTTTGATGCTGAAGTTGGCTCACCAAATGATCAATCTTTTGGAATTTATTATCAGAGTTTTAAAACCTTGCCTGCATCTAAAAATTTTGAAGATGCAGTATTGGCAAAGCATTTTAGGTTTTCTAATATAATATGCCAAAATATTTATTCTCTTGGCAGTAGTGCAACTGATTTTGATAGTATTTACAGTTCAGGAATCTATTTTTTAGACGCTTTTGTTACTGATGTCATTATCGAAAATTGCTATTTCACTGATTTGGAACGAACTGGAATTTGGCTCCGAAAATATGTATCAGATGCAATTATAAGAAACAATCAGTTTATAGATACAGGAGGCTCTGGAACAATTTTATCTGCAACAAAGCGAGTGCTTTATGAAAATAACTTAATGCGATTTACCGGATCTAATACTGATTCAAGAATGGTCAAAAGAGGCAGTGGCATGTGGGTATTTAACTCAGACGACGTGGTGGCGCAGTACAATACCTCACAACATGCAAAAGGAAGCAACGATTCTTCTGGAATGCATGTCGATTACGGAAATAGTAATATTTTATTCCAGTACAATTATTTAGAAGATTCAGCTGGAGGTTTTTGTGAAACATTAGGCGAAAATGTAAATATTATTTGGCGCTATAATATTAGTGTTAATGAAGGAAATAAAAGCGGAAAAAATTTATTGTTTTGGACAAGTGATTATGCTTTTGTGCCTAAAAAAAGTGACAATATATTTATTTATAATAATACAATTTATCAAGGCATGAAATACAACAATGTCATGGCAGATTCTAAAATTAGTTTGGAAGCAAATTCTTTAATTATTATGAATAATATTATTTATTTAGAACCTTCTGCAAAACTAGGCGAATTGGGTTATCTTTTTGATGTGGGTACAAGTACTTTTGCTAAAAATATTATGTTTGGAGGAACCATCAAAACGAACTTTAAAAATTTGGATGCATCAAGAATAGAGCAGGATCCAAAATTTGTAGATACTGGAAGAAGGCATTTTTCTGGATATAAACTTTTAACAACGAGTCCAGCAATTGGTACTGCTTTAAGTTTTTCTGAGCCTGTTTTTCCATTAGCGGGAAAAGGAATATTCAAGGATATAACTTCAAATGCTTCTAAAGATATTTTTGGCAATCCGGTAAATCTAGCATCAGCAACTAATATCGGTGCTTATAATGGATCAGGAGAAACTAGCGCTCCAACCTTGAATTCTTATGAAGCAGAAGCTGGAATCATTGCAGGCGGAACTCAAATTAACTGTGTGAATGCTTCAGGAGGCAAAGCAGTTAATGTTCTTGATGCTGGAAAATCATTAACGTTCAACGCCATTAATGCAGTGACCAGCGACCTTTATTTTATCAAGATATTTTATGCAAACGCTATCAAATCGAATCTTAGATTAACCGTAAACGACGGCGGTACCGAAACGATACTTTTGCCAAATACAGATGCTTACTGTTCTTCTTCAGGTAATCCAACAAATTTTCCAGTGCTGAAAAATTTGAATGCAGGAAATAATTCCATTAAAATAGAGAACGCAACTATTGATAAAATAGAAATAGTATCTGTTACCGATGCATTATTAAGTACTGAAAACTTGGGTTTTTTAAATAAGACCGATGCATATTTAGAAAAAACACTACTTTCTTCTAATGAAACTGTTAAGCTAATTATTGATAATAAAATAGAATATGACAATGCTGAAGTTTCGATTTATGA
>CAMCTL010000183.1 GCA_945878515.1 Flavobacterium psychrophilum
TCTGACATATTTCTTATTTTAGCACTCGATGAGAGAAATTGCATTTATAAAAACCAATAAAGAAAAATGGCTTGAATTTGAACAAGCTATTTTTGGTAAAGCTAAAAAAAATCCTGATGAAATGGCAAATTTATACATTCAATTGATGAATGATTTGTCGTACGCTCAAACTTATTATGCAAAAAGCAAAACTGTAGTTTATCTAAACTATTTAGCCTCACAAATTTATCAAAAAATTTACAAAACCAAACGAACCGAAAGCAATCGATTGGTGTATTTCTTTAAAACCGAAGTTCCGCTGTTATTATATGAATACAAAAGGTATTTGGTTTATGCCTTTGCGCTTTTTTTTATTAGCGTTTCTTTTGGCGTTGTTTCTGCGCAATATGACACAGATTTTGTTCGATTAATCCTGAGCGATGGCTATGTTAACGAAACTTTAGAAAATATCAAGAAAGGAAATCCTGTTGCCATCTACAAATCTGGTAGCAACTGGGGCAGTTTTATTGGCATCACTTTCAACAATTTAAAAGTTGGAATGATGTGTTATATTTTTGGAATTTTTGGAGGAATTGGCACGTTCTACGTTTCCTTGCAAAACGGAATAATGTTGGGTTCGTTTCAGTGTTTTTTCTTTCAGCAAGGTGTTTTTTGGAAAAGCGTTCGCGGTATTTGGATTCACGGTTCGATGGAAATTTTCGCCATTGTCATCGAAACTGCTGCAGGTTACATTCTAGGTGCTTCTATCCTATTTCCTAAAACTTATTCTAGAATGAATTCGTTTAAAATTGGTTTCAAAAACAGTTTCAAAATATTCCTAAGTACCGTTCCTTTTACCATTGCAGCGGGTTTTCTGGAAGGTTTCATTACAAGATATTCAATTGATATGCCCAATTGGTTAAGTAGTTTTATCATTTTATTTACCTTGGCAATTATCGCTTTTTATTATTTGATTTATCCTTTTATTGTTCATAACAAAACAAAAAAAATATAATGTTCGAACTTTACAAAAAGCGTGATTTAAGCGCCAATTTCTCCGACACCACTACTTTTTTCAAAACTTTTGGAAAACATTATTTCAAAAATTATTTCATTATCAACGGAATGTTCTTAATGCTGTTGGTGGTCTTGATTTATTTTTTTGCCAAAGTTTATATGGAAGTCATTTTTTCAGGAATTTCCAATCCGCAACAAAGTTCAAACCTTTCTATGGCTTATTTCAATGATAATCTGCCTCTAATTATTGGTAGTTTTATTGTAGCATTTTTACTCTTTATTATTTTATCGATGCTCAGTATTAGTTTTCCAGTTGTTTATTTTAAACTTTTAGAGAAAACAAATGACGATTCATTTTCAACCAAGGAAATTATCTCGGCTTTGAAACAAAACATTGGAAAAATGATTTCATTCTTTGTAGGAAGCATCGTCATTATATTTCCAATATCAATTGTTGTTTTTGGATTTCTTTTTTTATTGTGTTTTATTCTGATTGGAATTCCCTTGATTTTTATAGTTGGTTGCGCATTTATATCCTGGACAACCTTGTCTTATTACGAATATACTTTAAAAGATGTGGGTTATTTTACCGCTTTGAAAAATGGTTTTAAATTGGTAAAACAGCAATTTTGGATTGTCGTAGGCACAACATTTCTTGTTTTGATGTTGGTTCAAATTGTGCAAGGAATCATTACTATAATTCCATACATCATCAGTATGATATGGATGTTTACTTCTACCCAAAACCTGCAGGAATCTGGCCCACCAACTAATGCTTTTTCAACAATGGGAATATTGGTTGCGGTGATATTTGTACTGTCAGTATTGATGAGTTATTTCTTTAATAATTTTTTTATAGTCAACCAAGGGATTATGTATTATGGTTTGCAAGAAGAAAAAGAAAATAATTCCACCAAAAGTCAAATTGATTTAATAGGTACCGACATTGAATAAATTCCTACTTTTTTTGCTTTTTCTATTTTGTTCAAATATTGGAGCGCAGGATTCTTTGGCTGTTGCCAAAAAGCAAAAAATTGTTTTTACCGAAAAAGACATTGCAGTAGATTCGGCTTTTATAACATTAAAACCTTTTGATAAAAATTTCAAAAGTAAATATACCGACGAAGCATTTATCTACGAATTTAAAACGCCCGAAAAAAATGCTTGGGATCGTTTCAAGGAATGGTTGGCAAATTTATTCAAAAACATTTTCAAATTTACAGATAGCAAAGAAGCGCTAAGTTTTTTAACTATTTTATTGAGAGTAATAGCCATAATTGTCATTGTTGTTGTTATTTATTTAATCGCAAAATCCATAATGAACAAAGAAGGACAATGGATTTTCGGCAAAAACTCCGATCGAAAAATAATCAATTATGACGAAATAGAGAAAAATCTTCATTTGGTTGATTTCGAAAAACTGATTCAAAAAAGTCTAGAATCGGGCGAAAATCGATTGACAATTCGCTATTATTATCTTTGGATGCTCAAGAAAATGTCCGAAAAACAAATCATTGAATGGGATTTAGAAAAAACCAACTCGGATTACCTTTATGAAATAAAAAACGAAGCACAAAGAGAAGATTTTGCCTATTTGTCGTATTTGTACAACAATATTTGGTATGGGGAATTCGAATTGGACGAAGCTACTTTTACAAAAGCCAAAAACGCTTTCGACAAATCAATAAAAAAAATCAGCAATGGGTAAAACGCTAAAAATGTACATCGCCCTTTTGGTGTTGCTGATTGCGGCTATCGTTGTTATTGACAGCAATCGACCAAAACCTATTGATTGGACACCAACTTTTTCCCTAAATGACAAAATTCCGTTGGGAATATTTGTTTTCAATTGGGAAATTAAAACACTTTTGAATGATCAAAAAATTCAGAGATTCACCACTACGCCGTATGAATATTTCAATAGTAAATTTGATTATGATTCACTCGTAAATAATTACCGAATCAAAGGAACTTTTCTCAGCATTTCCAAATTGGCTAATTTTGACGAAGCATCGATTACCGAACTCTGTACGTTTGTCAATCACGGCAACAATGCTTTTATCAGTTCCGAAATGATTCCAAACACTTTACTAGACAGCTTGAATCTAAAGATGGACAGCGAATACAAATTTTCGGACAGCATTTATAATTGGGTCGCCAATGCAAAACTTGGAAATCAAAAATACAAAATCACCGAAGGCGTAAACAACAATTATTTCTCCAAAATCGACACGCTGAACACGACTGTTTTAGGCTATCAAAACGGCGATAGCACGAGAGTGAATTTCATAAAAGTGAACTACAAAACAGGTACATTTTACTTACACACCCAACCTGTGGCGTTTACCAATTTTCATTTATTGAAAGGAAATCATCACGAATATGCCGAAAAAGTATTGTCATACATCCCGAAAGGAGAAGTTTTTTGGTGTGTTAAAGATCAAACTGGAGCAGTAATTTCGGATTCGCCAATGCGTTATATTTTGAGTCAACCTGCACTAAAATGGGCTTGGTATATTTTCTTGATCGGTATGCTGGTTTTTATATTTTTCAATGCCAAACGAAAACAAAGAGTGGTTCCAATAATAAAACCATTAGCAAACACCACAGTCGATTTTACAAAAACCATCGGGAATTTGTATTACCAAGAAGGTGACCACAACAACATTATCGACAAAAAAATTATTTATTTTCTAGAAAAAATTCGCAGCGAATATTTGATTGAAACTAATAGATTGGATGATGATTTCATCAAAAAATTACACCATAAATCAGGAAAAAAATTAGAAGACATTCAAAATGTGGTATCGTTAATAAAGGCTTATCGAAAAAATAATTATCTGAGCATCGAAGACGATTTATTACAAATTAATAATGCTATTGAAAAAGTAATGAACTAATACAAAGTACGAGGTTTGAAATACGAGGTACGAAGTAGAAATAAAGAAAAAAATTAAAAGGATTAATCTGTGAAATCTGTGTCTATAAAACCAAAAATATGGAAGAAATAAACAACCCTGAAAATCCAACCGAAAACGTGAATTTTCAATCTAGAATCAATTTAGAACCGCTTTTAGAAAGCATCAATGCCATAAAACAGGAACTCGGAACTGTTATCGTGGGACAAAGCAAAATGATCGATCAATTGCTGGTTGCCATTTTGTCGAACGGGCACGTTTTACTCGAAGGTGTTCCTGGTGTTGCCAAAACAATCACGGCAAAATTATTGTCCAAAACCTTGAACATTGGCTTCAGCCGAATCCAGTTTACGCCTGATTTGATGCCTTCGGACATTTTGGGAACCTCGGTTTTTGACTTGAAAAAATCGGAATTCGAATTCAAAAAAGGACCTATTTTTTCCAACTTGATATTGATTGACGAAATCAATCGTGCACCGGCAAAAACCCAAGCCGCACTTTTTGAAGTTATGGAAGAACGTCAGATTACTATCGATGGAACTACTTATATTCTGGACGCACCATTTTTGGTGATTGCCACCCAAAACCCAATTGAACAAGAAGGAACCTATCGTTTGCCGGAAGCGCAATTAGACCGTTTCCTTTTCAAAATCTCCATAGATTATCCAAAAATGGACGAGGAAATTATGATTATCCAAAGAGAACATTTGCTCCAAAATCAAGGAAAACTCGACAACATCAAAACGGTGCTTTCTTCCGAAGAAATCAAGCAATATCAGGCCTTGGTGAAACAAATTATCGTCGAACAAAACTTACTGGAATACATTGCTAAAATTGTGATTAACACTCGTGAAAATGCCTTTTTGTATCTCGGTGCTTCGCCTCGTGCTTCCATTGCCATTTTGAATGCAGCCAAAGGTTTTGCCGCCATCCGAGGACGTGATTTTGTAACACCAGAAGACATCAAAGACGCTGCGATTCCTGTTTTGCAACACCGTGTTATCGTAACACCAGAACGTGAAATGGAAGGTATTACGAGTATAGAAATTATCAAACAAATATTAGAAAGTGTGGAGATTCCGAGGTAAGTTTATCTGTTCAAAAGGTAATATAGACGTAACAAACGAGAGAATTATGAATCAAAAACATATATAAATGAAGAAGAAAACACTTTTAATATTAATATCATTTGCAATCTTGTCGTGTAATAAGACAGGCAACGTTGACAAACCAATTGTTGAGAAACCAATTGATTCTTTATCTTTAAATAAAAAAGTCCTAAAATCAGAAACTGAATCAAAAACTCAAAATTGGTATGATGTTTTAATTGCAGATTACATCAAAAATTCAGACAATAAAATAATTAAATTGTCTTTAAAAAACAATGAACGAATTGATTGGCTTTTAGATGGAACTGAAAAAACTGATTCCACAAATTACTATGTTTTTAATATAGGTCAAGAAGTATCCGAAGAAGATGGATCTAACCCAAGATTTACCTCTAGTGGATGGATTTATATTGATAGTATATCTAAAAAAATATACGAATACGATTTGCCCAATGATAGTTTAATTGTCTGGAAGAATAAACGTAATCACTAATAAATACTTCGTTAGATTCGTACAGATTAAATAACTATTCAATTCAAAAAAATCAGTGTAAATCCGTTTAATCATTTAAATCCGTGGCTAAAAATTAAGTTTCCAGATTCCAATATTATGAAACTACTAAAAAGTTTATACATCAACAATTTCTTTTTCTATGCGCTTTTGGGCGTAGTGGGATTGTTTGTTTTGGCCTTTATATTGCCCGCCTTGTACAACGCTACTTGGTATGTTTTGTTGATGCTGTTGACTTTTTTGATTCTAGATGCCCTGATTTTGTTTTTTACCAAAAACGGTATCGAAGGCAGTCGAATGATGCCCGAAAAATTGTCCAATGGCGATGAAAATGAAATGAGAGTCGGCATCAAAAACTATTATACGTTTCCGATTTCGGTCAAAATAATTGATGAAATTCCGTTTCAGTTTCAGGTGCGAAATTTTGAAATCAAGCAAAAAATAAAAGCTTCTACAGAAAAAGAAATCCAATATTATTTGCGTCCCACCGAACGTGGCGAATATGTTTTCGGGAATTTGAATGTGTATGTTTCTTCGCCTTTGTTTTTAATTTCCAGACGATTTCAATTCGATAAGGAGCGAATGGTGCCGACATATCCGTCGTACATTCAGTTGCGAAAATACAGTTTGATGGCTTTTTCTAACAATTTGTTTCAATACGGCATCAAGAAAATTCGAAGAATTGGTCACACAATGGAGTTCGAACAAATCAAGGAATACAATCAAGGCGACGACGTTAGAACTTTGAATTGGAAAGCTACCGCCAAGAAAAACGCCTTAATGGTCAATCAATTTCAAGACGAAAAATCGCAATCGGTTTATATGATTATCGACAAAGGTCGTGTGATGAAAATGCCTTTCAACGGCTTGAGTTTATTGGATTATGCCATCAATGCTACTTTGGTTTTATCGAATGTTATTTTGAAGAA
>CAMCTL010000184.1 GCA_945878515.1 Flavobacterium psychrophilum
TACAATACCACTGGAGCCATTGGCGCAGCAAGAGCATCAGGACTTCACGAAGGCGACTTTGAAACCTTTGGAAAGTACATTACCGACAATGATTACGTAATGACGTATAAACCTTTTACAGACAAACAACCGTATTTGGAAGCATATCAACTTTGGAAAAACGAATTAGAATTAATAATCAATAAATAATAACAAAATGGCAACTTTAGGCAATAAAGAATACTTTAAAGGTATTAGCGAAATTAAATTTGAAGGCAACGAATCAGACAATCCTTTAGCATTCAAATATTACAATCCAGACCAAGTTGTGGCTGGAAAAACGATGCGGGAGCATTTTAAATTTGCTATCGCATATTGGCATACTTTCTGCGGGCAAGGTTCTGATCCATTTGGACCAGGGACACAAAGTTTTGCTTGGGATCAATCCTCAGATGCAGTGCAAGCAGCAAAAGACAAAGCAGATGCCGCTTTCGAATTCATCACCAAAATGGGATTTGGATACTACTGTTTCCACGATTTCGATTTAATTAGAGAAGGAGCCACTTTTGGAGAATCAGAACAAAGAATCTTAACCATTACCGAGTATTTAAAAGAAAAACAAGCAGCTTCTGGCGTAAAATTACTTTGGGGAACTGCCAATGCTTTTTCGAATCCTCGCTATATGAATGGTGCAGCTACAAATCCTGATTTTAATGTAGTAGCAAGAGCTGGTGGCCAAGTAAAATTAGCGTTGGATGCAACGATTGCTTTAGGTGGTGAAAACTATGTTTTCTGGGGCGGACGTGAAGGTTATATGTCTTTGTTGAACACCGATATGGGAAGAGAATTGGACCATTTGGGTACGTTTTTGGCGAAAGCCAGAGATTATGCAAGAGCACAAGGTTTCAAAGGAAATTTCTTCATCGAACCAAAACCAATGGAACCAATGAAGCACCAATATGATTTTGATTGCGCCACCGCCATTGGATTTTTAAATCAATACGGTTTAGAGAAAGATTTCAAAATGAATATCGAAGTAAATCACGCTACATTAGCGCAACACACTTTTCAACACGAAATGGAAGTGGCTGCGAAGGCTGGAATGTTAGGAAGTTTAGATGCGAACCGTGGCGATTATCAAAACGGATGGGATACAGACCAATTCCCAAATAACATTCAAGAAACTACCGAAGCGATGTTGGTATTCTTAAAAGCAGGTGGATTACATGGTGGTGGAGTTAATTTTGATGCAAAAATTAGAAGAAATTCGACTGATATGGAAGACGTTTTCTTGGCACACATTGGCGGAGCAGATACTTTTGCAAGAGCCTTGTTGACTGCTGATAAAATTATTACTTCATCAGCTTATGATAAATTGAGAACAGCAAGATATAGCTCATTCGATGCTGGAAAAGGAAAAGAATTTGAAGAAGGAAAACTTGATTTAAAAGCCTTGTACGAAATTGCCAAAGAAAATGGAGAGCTTACATTACAAAGTGGCAAACAAGAATTGTTTGAGAATATAATCAACCAGTATATTTAGAATTCCATCTTTTATTAATACAATGCCGAGAATTTTTAATGTTACATTAAAATCACTCGGCATTTTTTTATTTGTAACACTAAAAAATGTCTATTTCAAAAATAGATTTAGCCAACCAATCAATTTTTTTAAAAGTTTGCATCAATCTTTGTCATTAATTATAGACTTTCAATACATTCCCATTCACGGTAACACGATATTGTTTCAGCGGATAGGCAGCGCCTTTACTTTGGCCCGAAAACAAACTGTATTCCGCATTATCACAGGTGCAAAGTGCATTAATACCTTTTATAGTCATAGTAGAGCAAGAACTTAAAACCTGATTGGGACAAGCCGCATCAAAAGCATTATAAGTAGTTCCTGATGTATTAAAAACAATAATTCCCCGAACACCTTCATTGGGAATATAAACAGCATTACTTACAAATTTAAGTGCCGAATATTGAGGTAAATTCAGATTAATATCAACGTTTACAGCATAATTAGGCAAATACGGATTGTTGTTAATCGGAGAATTTGTATCACATCCAAAAAGCATCGGAAAGACGATCAACAGAAATAAACTATTTTTCATGGTAGGTATATTAAAACAATGTGACATACAAAAATAATTTTTTTAAGTGTCAACTTGATATGTTTAACGTATATTTATAAACTAAATAAAAATAATACTATCTTTGCGGAAAGAAATCCCGTCCCGATGGGATTTTTTGTATTTTATATAAACGATGAATTTATGAGTCAAGTATCTTATTACACAGCCGAAGGATTAAAAAAATTGAGAGACGAGTTAGATCAATTAAAAAGTATTGAAAGACCAAAAGCTTCGCAAGCCATTGCTGAGGCAAGAGATAAAGGAGATTTGTCCGAAAATGCCGAATACGATGCTGCCAAAGAAGCACAAGGAATGCTAGAAATGAGAATTGCAAAGCTAGAAGAAATACATTCTAACGCTAGGTTAATTGACGAAACCCAACTTGATGTTTCCAAAGTTTTGGTATTGTCTAATGTAAAAATCAAGAATCAAACCAATGGAATGGAAATGAAATATACGCTTGTTGCTGAAAGCGAAGCCGATTTAAAAACTGGAAAAATCTCCGTGACTTCGCCTATTGGTAGAGGTTTACTTGGAAAAACCGTTGGCGATGTAGCAGAAATCACAGTGCCAAATGGCGTTTTGAAATTTGAAATTTTAGAAGTTTCTAGAGACTAGTCTTTAATTGCAGATTTCAGGTTGCAGATTTCAGATTTCAGTTTGCAGATTTCAGTTTGCAGATTTCAGTTTGCAGATTTCAGGTTGCAGATTGCAGTTTGCAGGTCTATTAAATTAAACTTTTAAACAACTTTAAACTTTAAACAACTTTAAACTTTTAAACTTTAAACTCCTAACCTCCCATGAGTTCTATTTTTACCAAAATCATCAACGGAGAAATTCCTTGCTACAAAATAGCTGAAGACGATAATTTTTTGGCGTTTCTGGATGTCAATCCCAATGCAAAAGGACACACTTTATGTGTTCCAAAACAAGAAATTGATAAAATTTTCGATATTCAAGATGATTTGTATCTTGGTTTGATGCAGTTTTCCAAAAAAATTGCCGTTGCACTTGAAAAAACAGTTCCTTGCAAAAGAATAGGAATGGCAGTTATTGGTCTAGAAGTGCCTCACGCTCACGTTCATTTGATTCCTCTAAATGAAATGGACGAAATGCGTTTTCAAAATAAAGTGACAATGACAAAAGATGAATTTGAATCTTTGGCTAAAAAAATTCAAGACAATTTGTAAAAAGAAAAATTTAAAATTGAAACCAAAAATAAAAAATATTTTCTTAGTTTTTACCTTTCATTTTTTCATTTTAAGTTTTGGTCAAACCAATACTGAATATGCTGCAATAGATAAAAAAGTGGCTTTAGTTCCACAAAAAGCTACAGTTTCTACAGAAGAAATAGCACAATACATCAACGCCAATTTCAAAACAGATCAGGATAAAATTCGCGCTATTTTTTTCTGGACCACTTCCAACATAAGTTATGATGTGAAGAATATGTTTGCCACTAATGCAAACGATTCTACAAAAGATAGGATTGATAAAACATTAAAAACCAAAAAAGGAATTTGCTCAGATTATGCCGCCATTTTTAAAGAACTAGCGACTTTAGTAGGCATAGAATCCGTGGTTATTTCTGGTTATACCAAACAAAACGGAAAAATTGCGACGTTGTCTCACGCTTGGTGTGGAGCTAAAATTGATGATAAATGGTGCGTTTTCGATCCAACATGGGGTTCGGGTGCTGTTACAAATGGCGTATTTGTTAAGAAAACTGATAATTATTATTTCAAAACTGAACCAACTAAATTTATAGCATCGCACATTCCATTTGATTATTTATGGCAATTTTTAAATTATCCCATTACCAATTCTGAATTTTATGAAGGAAATATTCAAATCAATAAAACAAAGAAATATTTCGACTTCGAGAAAGAAATTGCAAAACTAAACAGCTTGTCAGAAATCGATAAATTATTTGAATCCGCACAAAGAATAGAGCAAAATGGAGTTAAAAATGTATTGATTTCGAATGAGTTAAAGAGTGTAAAGGAATACATCATTTTTCTTCAACAAAATGAGGTTATCGAAAAGTTGAACGCACTAGTTACTGACATGAATGAAGCAGTTGTTTTAATGAATGAATTTATTTATTACAAAAATAACAAATTCAAACCCACTCTATCTGATGAGGAAATTACAAAAATGATTCAAAAACCACTGGATAAATTTATTAAATGTCAAGAAGAAATTTACAAAATAGGTTCGGTAGGACGCGAAAACACGGCCAATTTATCATCAATCAAAAAATCTATTAAAAACAATTTGGCAGCCGCCGAAGAACAATCTTTGTTTGTAAAAAACTATTTGAGTAAGTCCAAAATAGTTCGCAAAACCATGTTTTCGAAAGTGTCGTGGTTTGGAGTTCCTTTAAATTAATTCGGTTACCTTAAAACAGACTTGAATCGTAGTTCCTTTTCCCAGCTCGGAATGCAATACTTTTATAATTCCTTTGTGGTATTCCTCTACAATTCTTTTCGTTAAGGATAATCCTAAACCCCAACCTCGTTTTTTAGTGGTAAATCCAGGTTCAAAAACACTTTTAAACTGGTTTTTTGGAATGCCAATTCCCGTATCTGAAATATTGATTTTGACTAAACCACCTTCGTGCAATACCTCTAGCGTCAGCTTTCCTTTTCCTTTCATTGCGTCAATGGCATTTTTAACCAAATTTTCAATGGTCCAACTGTGCAAAGTGGGATTAAACAACACAATAATAGGTAATTCAGGACCAATAAATAAAAACTCAACTTGTTTGGAAAATCGAGATTGTAAATAGGTATATGATTTCTGGGTTTCCTCGATAATATCTTTATTTTCTAACTTTGGTTCTGAACCAATTTTTGAAAAACGATCTGTAATGGTTTGCAACCGCTCTATGTCTTTTTCTATTTCATTAGTAGTGGCTTCGTCCACATTTTCAGATTTTAGAATCTCTACCCACCCTACTAAAGATGTTAGTGGCGTTCCGATTTGGTGTGCCGTTTCTTTTGCCATTCCAGCCCAAAGCTTATTTTGGGTCGCCATTTTTGTACTCTTATAAAAATTATAAACTAGAGCAGCAAACAAAAAAATAATAAGTAATAATGCAAGCGGGTAATATTTAAGTTTTTTCAACAGCTGAGAGTCACCATAATACAAATACTGAAATTTTCCCGGAACATATTCAATTTCAATAGGTTCGTTTTCATTTTTAAGCCCAGACAAAAATGATTTAATTTTTAGCTTATTATTTTCAATTTCCTCTTCAATATTTACCATATCTATTATTGAATCATTCTCTGTTCGAATAATTGGGATGGAAGTATTATTGCTAAAAATTTGTAACGGAAGATCTACATCGGTATTTTCGTCGGCATTAATTAATGTTTTATGCGCATTTGCCCAAAGGTTCATTTTCAATCGTTCTTCCTGTTTGAAAATTTGAAAAAAAGTATAAGTATTCCAAAGTATTAATGAAATAATTAAAAATGAAGCAAAAATAATAATCCAACGACTGATGTTGCTACTTTTTGAAAACTGCATAAACTGATTTTTGTGGCATAAATATAACGAAATAATCTGATTCTTATTTTTTCAAGTTTTTATTGTTTTAAAATTATCTTTTTGATCCGAAAATTTGTTTGACTTTAAAGAACAATTTGATATATTTGTAAAACAGATTTTTTGATAAACGGAATTTTACGTGGCGAAAGACCAACTCACAATCAGGAAATTAGAAACCGAATAACAATAATAAATAAATATATTCAAGATGGAAGTTACAGGAAAAATTAAGGTAATTAGTGCTGAACAACAGATTAGTCCAACCTTTAGAAAAAAAGAATTGGTTGTTACCACAGATGAACAATATCCACAATCGATTATGATTGAATTTGTACAAGACAAATCAGATTTGCTAAACAATTTTTCTGTTGGACAGGATGTAAAAGTTTCCATTAATTTAGGAGGAAGAGAATGGGTAAATCCACAAGGAGAAACCAAATATTTCAATAGCATTAAAGGATGGAGAATTGAAAAAGTAGGCGAAGCAACAGCAGCAGTTCAAGGACCAACTCCACCTATGCCTACAGCTGCATTTCCACCTGCAACAAGCCTTAACGAAGACGAGCCAGACGATTTACCGTTCTAAATAAAAATTTAAAATCCTTGAAACGCTCAAGGATTTTTTTTGGAGTTTAAGTATCAAATCGCTTTAGCTTAAATGAACTTATATGCCTTATATGGTGAAACAATTTTGCTTATTTTTAATTCAACTGAACAATCGCTCCCATCCCAATTTGATTTCCAATTTGGGGATAAACCAAAGC
>CAMCTL010000185.1 GCA_945878515.1 Flavobacterium psychrophilum
CAACCATATTCAGCAGTATCAGAAATAACACGGTTCATTTCGAACAATTTTTTTCTTGCCACAGTGTTGGCAATCAAAGGCAATTCGTGTAATGATTCATAGTAAGCCGATTCTTCGATAATTCCTGATTCTGTCATTGTTTCAAAAGCCAACTCTACTCCTGCTTTTACCATTGCAACCATCAAAACACCATTGTCAAAATATTCTTGTTCAGAAATTTCATTTGTTGTTGGTGCTGTTTTTTCGAAGTTGGTTTCTCCAGTTGCTGCTCTCCAAGTCAATAGATTGGCATCATTATTAGCCCAATCAATCATCATGTTTTTGGAAAATTCTCCGGACATGATATCGTCTTGGTGTTTTTGGAACAGCGGACGCATAATGTCTTTTAATTCATCGGCTAGTTCAAAAGCTTCAATTTTTGAAGGATTGTTTAAACGATCCATCATATTGGTAATTCCACCGTGTTTTAATGCTTCTGTAATAGTTTCCCAACCGTATTGAATTAATTTTGAAGCATAAGCTGGTTCGATTCCTTTCTCGACCATTTTGTCGAAACACAAGATGGAACCGGTTTGCAATAACCCGCAAAGAATAGTTTGTTCGCCCATTAAATCCGATTTTACTTCGGCAACGAAAGATGATTTCAAAACTCCAGCTCTATGACCTCCAGTAGCAACTGCATAAGCTTTAGCTTGAGCCAAACCAAATCCGTTAGGGTCATTTTCTGGATGAACAGCGATTAATGTTGGTACACCAAAACCTCTTTTGTATTCTTCGCGAACTTCAGATCCTGGGCATTTTGGAGCACACATAATTACTGTAATATCTTTACGAATCTGCATTCCTTCTTCAACTATGTTAAACCCGTGAGAATAAGCTAAAGTTGCCCCTTCTTTCATTAAAGGCATAATAGCAGAAACTACTGCGGTATGTTGTTTGTCTGGCGTTAGGTTACAAACCAAATCGGCTGTTGGAATTAATTCCTCATAAGTTCCAACTTTGAAACCATTGTTTGTAGCGTTTGTAAAGGAAGCTCTTTTTTCGGCTATTGCATCAGCACGCAAAGCATAGGAAATATCTAAGCCAGAATCTCTCATATTCAAACCTTGGTTCAAACCTTGTGCGCCACAGCCTACGATAACTACTTTTTTGTCTTTAAGTGCTGCTATTCCGTCTGTAAATTCAGATTGATCCATGAATTCGCAAACGCCTAATTGTTCTAATTGTTCTCTAAGTGGTAATGAATTGAAATAATTTGCCATTTTTTTTTGTTTAATAATTGAAATGTTTGTGTTTGATAATATAAAGTTTTTTCTATTTCTGAATGTATCGTGTAGTATCCTAGCTTTATTCTTGTAGCTAAACACTAATTGCAGAACACTATTTTAGTTCTTCCAATAAAGGCGTTACTTCCATTTTCTCTTTGGAAACCGAAATTCTTCCGGATCGCACAAATTGCATAATTCCGAAAGGCTTCAATTTTTTGTATAAGTCATTAATTTCGGCATATTTTCCTGATTTTGAAATCACGAAAAAATCTCTTGAAACGGTTACTATTTCAGAATGGCTCTCTTTGATGATGTTTTGAATTTGTCTTTCGTCGAATAGCAAACTAGATTCTATTTTAAAGATAGCACTTTCAAGAAAGATTGTTTCTTCGTCGGTGTGATAAAATGCTTTGATCACTTCGATTTGTTTTTCGATTTGACCTACAATGTTTTGCACCCATTTTTCGGTAGTTTTTACTACAATAATAAATCTAGAAACGTTTTCGATTTCAGATTCAGATACGTTAAGGCTCAATACATTGATGTGTCGCTTCAAGAATATTCCTGAAATTCTATTTAATAAACCAACATTATTTTCTGAGTAAACAGAGATGGTGAATATTTTATTTTCCATTATTTTTTTTGTTTAAAGTTTGGAGTTTAAGGTTTAAAGTTGTTGCTATCTTTTTTAAACAATTTTAAACCTTAAACCTTAAACTTTCTTATGATAATCGCATTTCTGACACCGAAGCTCCTGTTGGAATCATCGGGAATACATTGTTTTCTTTTTCTACCAAAACCTCAAGGAAGAATGAATCTTTTGAAGCCATCATTTCGGCAACGGCGGCGTCTAATTCATCTCTTTGAGTTACTTTTCTGGCTTTGATATAATATCCTTCAGCAATGGCTATAAAATTTGGATTGATCATTTCTGTTGATGCATATCGATTGTCAAAAAATAATTCTTGCCATTGGCGCACCATTCCAAGAAACTCATTGTTTAGTACCACAATCTTCACAGGAACTTTGGTTTGAAAAATAGTTCCTAATTCTTGAATCGTCATTTGAAAACCGCCATCGCCAATAATAGCAACAACTTCTCGGTCGGGTCTTCCCATTTTGGCACCGATTGCGGCTGGCAAACAAAATCCCATTGTTCCTAATCCTCCAGATGTAATATTACTTTTGGTCGAATTGAATTTGGCATAACGGCAAGCAAACATTTGATGCTGACCAACATCTGAAACAATAATGGCATCTCCATTAGAATGTTTATTAATCATTTCTATGGTTTCGCCCATCGAAATTCCTTTGTCATTTGTAGGAGCTAATTCTTCGTTGATTACAGCATCGAGTTCTATCTTATAATATTCTTTGAATTCGTTGTGCCAAGATTCGTGTGTTTTTTTCTCAATAAGCGGAATTAACGCTTTCAAAGATTCTTTAACATTTGCCAAAACTGCAACGGTTGTTTTTACGTTTTTATCAATTTCGGCAGGGTCTATTTCAAAGTGAATTACTTTGGCTTGTTTGGCATAAGTGGCTAAATTTCCGGTAACTCTATCATCAAAACGCATTCCGAGTGCGATTAACACATCGCATTCGTTGGTTAATAAATTGGGCCCGTAATTTCCGTGCATACCTAGCATTCCTACATTCAACGGATGATCTGTTGGTAATGCTGAAAGTCCTAAAATCGTCCAAGCTGCTGGAATGCCTGATTTTTCAATAAATTCTTTTAGTTCTGCTTCGGCTTCCCCTAAAATAATTCCTTGACCAAAAATGATATATGGTTTTTTGGCATTATTAATCAATTCCGCAGCTTCAGCTACTTTTTCAAGGTTTAAAGTTGGTTTTGGATGATAGCTTCTAATGTTGGTACATTTTTTATAACTAAAATCCAATTGGTCAAACTGAGCATTTTTAGTAATATCTATCAAAACAGGGCCTGGACGCCCAGATTTGGCGATATAAAAAGCTTTGGCGATGATTTCAGGAATTTCATGCGCTTCAGTAATTTGATAATTCCATTTGGTTACGGGAGTCGAAATTCCGATAATATCGGTTTCCTGAAAAGCATCAGAACCCAATAAATGTTTTCCTACTTGTCCAGTAATACAAACCATTGGAGTTGAATCAATTTGAGCATCGGCAATTCCGGTAACTAAATTGGTTGCTCCCGGCCCAGAAGTTGCAATGGCAACCCCAACTTTTCCTGTAGCTCTAGCATAACCTTGGGCTGCGTGTGTTGCTCCTTGTTCGTGGCGCACTAAAACGTGGTGTAATTGCTCTTTAAATTTGTATAATTCGTCATAAACAGGCATTATCGCTCCACCAGGATAACCGTAAACCAAATCTACGCCTTCTTCGAGCAAACATCGTATAACAGCTTCTGCGCCTGATATTTTATTATTTTCCATTATATAGTATTTTTCCTCACCCCAACCCTCTCCGAAGGAGAGGGAGCCGAAAATGGTAAAGGGGAATTTAATTTTTCTTTATTATTAATTCTAAAATTGCAATCTGAAACCTGCAATCTAAAATCTAAAATCTGCAATCTTACTTATCCGTTACACATCCTGTAGAGGCGCTGGAAACTGATCTTGCATATTTTAGCAAAACACCTTTTTTCGGTTTAATTTCAGGTTGTACCCAATTGGCCAATCTTTCGGCATATTCGGCATCTGGAATTTTTAAATTAATGGTGTTGTTCACTGCATCAATTGTAATTATATCTCCGTTTTCGACCAAGGCTATTCCGCCACCGTCAAAAGCTTCGGGAGTGATATGACCTACTACAAATCCATGTGAACCACCTGAAAATCTTCCATCGGTAATCAAGGCTACTTTATCACCTAAGCCTGCACCCATAATGGCAGAAGTTGGTTTTAGCATTTCTGGCATTCCAGGTCCGCCTTTTGGACCAACATATCGAATGACAACTACACTTCCTGGTTTTATTAATCCTTTTTCGAGTCCGGGAATTACTTCAAACTCACTTTCAAAAACCACCGCAGTACCTTCGAAATACTCTCCTTCTTTACCACTAATTTTTGCAACACAACCTTCTGATGCAAGGTTTCCGTATAAAATTTGGATGTTTCCAGTTGATTTTAAAGAGTTATGAATTTGGTGAATTACTTCTTGACCATCGGTTAAGTAAGGAATATTTTCTAAATTTTCGGCCAATGTTTTCCCTGTTACAGTGATACAATCGCCGTGTAGGTAGCCGTGTTTTAATAAATACTTCATCACTCCAGGAACTCCGCCTACTTGGTGTAAGTTTTCCATCAAATACTTCCCGCTAGGTTTCAAATCGGCAAGCATCGGTGTTTTATCACTAATAGCTTGAAAATCGTTTAATGTTATTTCGATGTCTACTGCGTGCGCCATAGCAATTAAGTGCATTACTGCATTGGTGGAACCTCCAAGTACAGCAACAATCGTAATTGCATTTTCAAAAGCCTTACGCGTCATAATATCTCTTGGTTTTATGTCCATTTCCAATAGATTGCGAATCGCTTTTCCTGCATCTAAACATTCTTGTTTTTTGTTTTCACTTAAAGCTGGGTTTGATGAACTATAAGGTAAACTCATTCCCAAAGCTTCAATAGCAGATGCCATCGTATTTGCAGTGTACATACCGCCACAAGCACCTGCTCCTGGACAAGCATTTTTTATCACTCCTTTGAAATCTTCATCTGATATATCGTTTTTTAATTTTTTTCCTAAAGCTTCAAAGGCCGATACGATATTTAGATCTTCGCCTTTCCAATGTCCAGAATGTATTGAGCCGCCGTACACCATTATTGCAGGACGATTAACCCTTCCCATTGCTATCAAGGCACCTGGCATATTTTTATCACATCCTGGTATTGCTATCATACCGTCATACCACTGCGCACCCATAACTGTTTCAATAGAATCGGCTATGACATCGCGAGAAACTAAAGAGAAACGCATTCCTTCAGTTCCGTTCGAAATTCCGTCGCTTACACCGATGGTATTAAAAATCAATCCTACTAAATCGGAATTCCAAACTCCTTTTTTGACATCTTTTGCCAAATCATTCAAGTGCATATTGCAGGTATTGCCTTCATAACCCATACTAACAATGCCAACTTGTGCCTTTTTCAAATCGTCTTCGGTTAAACCAATTCCGTACAACATTGCTTGAGCAGCAGGTTGGGTAATATCTTGGGTAATGGTTTTGCTGTATTTATTTAATTCCATAATTGTTTTATATTTTTTTAGCTTCTAATTAAATCACTTTCTATTTTGCAAGCCTCAATTATTTGATGAATATCTGAATCCAAAACTTCTTTTTTAATGTCGGCAAATTTCAAGAATTCTAAGTAAACAATATCCAATTGTACTTTTGTCAATTCGTACCCTACTTTTTTAGCTCTGTAAGCCAATGCAGCCCTTCCACTTCTGGCAGTAAGGATGATGGAAGATTCGTTGACGCCAACATCAAGAGGATTCATAATTTCGTAGGTTTCTCTGTTTTTAATCACCCCATCTTGATGAATTCCTGAACTGTGTGCAAAAGCATTTGCGCCTACAATGGCTTTATTAGGTTGCACCATCATACCCATACTTTCAGAAACCAAACGACTCATTTCGTTTAATTGCTTTGCATTTATATTCGTGTCTAAATTCAAATAAGGATGTTGCCTTAATATCATTACTACTTCTTCGAGTGCAGTATTTCCTGCTCTTTCGCCTATACCGTTGATAGTGCATTCAATTTGTCTTGCACCGTTTATTACACCTGCAATAGAATTCGCTGTAGCCATTCCTAGGTCGTTATGACAATGACAAGAAAGGATTACGTTTTCGATGCCTTTTACGTTTTCTTTTAGGTATTTTATTTTTGCACCATATTCTTCTGGCAAACAATAGCCTGTCGTATCAGGAATGTTTAATACAGTTGCTCCAGATTTGATAACTTCCTCGCAGACTCGAGCTAAGAAATTATTTTCAGTTCGACCCGCATCTTCAGCATAAAATTCTACATCTTCAACAAAGGATTTTGCATAAGAAACGGCATATTTTGCTCGAGCAATAATATCTTCTCTTGTTGTATTTAATTTATGAACAATATGTGAATTTGATGTTCCAATTC
>CAMCTL010000186.1 GCA_945878515.1 Flavobacterium psychrophilum
TAACCTACAGAAATACAAACAATTTTTCCGAACTCGGCCCAAATTCCGGCTCGTTCATAAAAATTTTCAGGAGTTTGTTCGTCTTTGCGCTGGTATTGCGTTTTGTGTTCCCAAAGTGTTTTCATTTCATCGTCCAAAGTGTTGAAATCTGCTACTTCTGGAACGGTTTCTATGTCGAGAAACAAGATGTTGTTGAGGTTTATTTTTTCTATCATGATTTCTACACGAATTGCACGAATTTACACTAAAATAAATCGTTATTAGTATTTCACGAATTTAAAAATAAATTTGGACTTTTGAATTTTTCTTTTAAATTTTAAAACAAACTTTCCTGTTTACTTGGATTTTCGTGTTCCAATAACCACTTTTTACGCCACAAACCTCCAGCATAACCCGTGAGCGAACCATCAGTTCCGATTACTCTATGACACGGAATGACAATCCATAACGGGTTTTTACCATTAGCCGAAGCCACGGCACGAATAGCTTTGGCATCGCCTAATTTCTTTGATAATTCCAGATATGACATCGTTTTCCCGAAAGGGATTTCAAGTAAACCTTTCCAAACTTTTTGTTGAAATTCGGTTCCTAATGGATTTAATTTGAAAGTAAAATTGGTTCTTTTTCCGTCGAAATAATCGTTGAGTTGTGAAACTGCATCTTGCAAAACAGTTGGAATTGTAATAGAAACCTTGCCTTGATCGGAAACTGAAATGACAGAAACTCCGTCTTCATCGCCTATAATCTTGGCAAATCCCAAAGGCGTTTTTATGTATGCTGTTTCCATTTTATAAATGTAACGAAATTAAACACAAAGAGCACAAAGAAGGCACAAAGTTCAAAAAGAAGCATGTAATAAAAAAACAAAAAAATTTGTTGAATTTCTAGTATTTTTTAGCCTCGATAGAAGGGAAAATCCTTTTATGAGGCGATTTTTCTTCGCCTCATAAAAGATTTGGAATGATAGCGGGATTAGCTCCAAAAAATTATTTTAAAGTTGAATAAACATAAGCCTCTAAAGCCTTTAGTTCTTCCTCGGTCATTGCTTTTGTAATTGCAAAATTGGCCTTCATTACTTCGTATTGCGATGGGTCAACAATGGGTTTGCCCTCTCCTTTTAGGAAAGTTACCATATCACCGTTTTTTTCTTTGTAGATTTTGGCAATGTCTTGCAAGCTTGGGCCTACTGCTTTTACGTCAGTTTTGTGACACGCAATACAGGCACCTTTTCCGTTAAAAAGTGTCAAACCCAAATCTTCTGGTTTTTGAACTTCGGTTGCAGCTTCAGTAGTGGTTTCTGTTGTTGTTTCAATCGTGGTTTCAGTTGCGGTTGTTTCTGGCGCAGAAGCTTCCTCGGAATGCTCTTTTTTACAGGAAAGTACGGATAGTAGACCTGCAGATAATAAGGATAGTAGTACTGTTTTTTTACTCATATTTTTTATGTTTATTTTTTGGTATTCTTGAATCTTCGATTTCATGGTTTATTTATTTAAAATTATTGCTGCTTCTTTGGCAAAATAAGTCGAAATTAAACTTGCTCCGGCTCTTTTGATACACATTAATTGTTCCATCATGATCTTGTCGTGGTCGAGCCAACCCCTTGCGGCAGCGGCTTTGATCATGGCATATTCGCCTGAAACGTGAAAAACCGTTACTGGAACGTTTACTGCATTTTTTACTTCACGAACGATGTCAAGATAGGCAATTCCCGGTTTTACCATAACCATATCGGCCCCTTCTTCTACATCCATTAAGGCTTCTTTTATGGCTTCGATGCGGTTGGCATAATCCATTTGGTAGGTTTTTTTATCTTTTGGCACTTCGATCGGCTTAGTATCAGACGTTGTATCTTTAGGAGCACTGTCTAATGCATCACGGAAAGGACCATAAAATGCCGAAGCATATTTGGCCGAATAACTCATAATTCCAACATTATGAAATCCTGCGGCATCCAACCCTTCGCGCAAACGCAAAACACGACCATCCATCATATCGCTTGGCGCTACAAAATCGGCACCAGCTTGGGCGTGCGATACTGCCATTTTTACTAAGGCTTCATTAGTAGAATCATTTTCTACATCTCCATTAGAAATAATGCCGTCGTGACCATAAATCGAATATGGATCAAGCGCTACATCAGGCATTACAACTATTTCGGGACAAGCTTTTTTGATGGCTTTTATGGTTCTTTGCATTAATCCATCAGGATTCCAAGCTTCTTTTCCAGTATTGTCTTTTAGGGATTCGTTTACTTTTACGTAAATGTTTACGGCACGAATTCCTAGTGCAAAAAGTTCCTTGACTTCTTCGACTGTTAAGTCAATGGAACGTCTGTAAATTCCAACCATAGAAGGAATTTCTTCTTTGATGTTTTCGCCGTCGACAACAAACATTGGAAACATAAAATCGGCTGGACTCAATGTTGTTTCGCGAACCAAACTCCTAATAGATTCGTTTATTCTTAATCTTCTGCCTCTTTGTAATGGAAACATAATCAATATGATTTTTAATTGCAAATTTATGATTAAATAAATATTATAGCCCTATCTTTTGATGTACAGTTTCAAATACTTCTTTTACTTTTTTTGGTGGTTCAAATCGATATCCAACTGTAAAACTTAACGTTGAGACATTATCATTCAATTGTATTTTTGCTTCAGTATTTTGAACAAAAGCGAAATAATTTAGATTTAAAAAAGTGTAAAACGAATCGGAATTGTAACCCGTTTTGAAACTGGCATTCGACTCAAAAATACCTGAAATATTGCTATCAATATTGCTGATTCCTCCTCCAACAGCTAGTCCAGCCGAAATTAAAACCTTGTTGTTGATTACAAAATTATAATAATACGAGGGAGATACTGTCATTTCAAAAATATTGCTTTTTGTATCAGGACTTCCATCGTTCAAATCAAGATTGGTATAAAAAAAAGCAAAATTAGGAATAAAACTGCCCGAACTTTTGGTTTGCCATTGTTTTTGATTGGCTATTGTTTTGAATGAAAAATTAGGATTAAAGATATACGAGCTAACCCCACCAATTTTGGTTGACCTTAAATCTCTAAAAGATGCTGTTGTTATACCATCATTCACGTAAAACCCTTTTTGCTTGATAAATGTAAGTGTTTGCATCCATTGTTTTGCAATAAATCGTGTACTTATATTAAACAATTTTGAACCATTATTGTCTTTGTTTGAATCAAAAAACCGAGGTGAAAAACCATAAGAGATATCAGCAAATTTATAGGAAATACTTGCACCAATTTGTTCTCTCCGATTTGGAATTAGATCCAAAGTGGTTTTGGCTCCACTAGAATTTTTAGTTACAAATTGAAAATTATTGGAAACATCCAAATAGTACAAGCTAGCAATCACACTTTCATCGTAAGATTTAAAATAAGGATTCGAAATAGTGTTTTCTTGAGCAAAACAGCCAAAAACACCTCCAATTACAATCAAAAAAAGTGTTTTTACAACCATACTTTAGGTTTTTGTAATACTTCTATTAACTTTTCTTCTTCACTTCCTTTTTCTGGATGATGGTCATAAACCCACTGAACGTGTGGTGGCAAACTCATCAAGATACTTTCTATTCTGCCGTTGGTTTTTAAACCAAATAACGTGCCTTTATCGTGAACTAAATTAAATTCGACATAACGCCCGCGTCGGATTTCCTGCCAAGTTCTATTAGCTTTCGAATATAGTAATTTTTTTCTTTTTTCGACAATTGGAATGTAGGCAGAAAGAAAACTATTGCCTACTTCAGTTACAAAGTTAAACCAATTTTCCATTGACATAGCATCGGTCGCTTTGCAATAATCGAAAAATAATCCGCCAATTCCTCGTGCTTCATTCCTGTGAGCATTCCAAAAATAAGCATCACATTGCTTTTTATATTTTGGGTAAAAATCAGGATTGTGTTTGTCGCAAGCGGTTTTACAGGTTTGATGAAAGTGTTTTGCATCTTCCTCAAACAAATAATAAGGCGTTAAATCTTGTCCACCTCCAAACCATTGCTGAATTACTTTTCGTGAACCTGTACTGAGCGGAGCCGAAGTATCATACATTTCGAAATAGCGCCAATTCGCGTGAACCGTTGGCACCATTGGACTTTTTGGATGCAAAACCAAACTCAATCCGCAGGCAAAAAAATCGGCTTCACCCACGTTGAATAATTTTTGCATTGAATCAGGCAATTTTCCGTGAACTGCAGAGATATTCACGCCGCCTTTTTCGAAAACAGCTCCATTTTCAATCACTCGTGTTCGTCCGCCACCTCCTTCAGGTCGTTCCCAAATATTCTCACGGAATTTCGTTGCACCATCAGCATCTTCCAATCCTTTGCAGATTTGGTCTTGAAGGTTTTGTATGTAGGTGTAAAATTTGTTTTTCATTATTGTTTATTCTTAAAACCAACGGATTGAAATCTATTGCTAAAATGTTATCCGTTCCTAATCAATGGATTAAAATCCGTTGCTACAAAATGTATCGTTCCTACGGAACTTTTGCGTATTTGTGAGAGCCATCGGCGCGGAACATTTTGTAAGGCTGGAATTTAGTAAAGTTTACCGACTACTGCTTTCTATACTCTTTCACCGCATCAACAAAAGCCTTAGCGTGATCTACAGGAATATTTGGTAAAATTCCGTGACCTAAATTGGCGATGTATTTATCTTTTCCGAATTCGTCAATCATTTCATGAACCATTTTCTTGATAACAGGAATTGGCGAAAGCAATCTTGATGGATCAAAATTTCCTTGCAAAGTGACTTTTCCACCAGACAAATAACGTGCATTTCTTGGCGTACAAGTCCAATCTACTCCAAGTGCCGAAGCTCTACTTTTTCCCATTTCGCCAAGGGCAAACCAACATCCTTTTCCGAAGACAATGACTTGCGTTTCGTCTGCCAATGCATTAACGATTTGGTTGATGTATTTCCAAGAGAATTCCTGATAATCCACTGGCGAAAGCATTCCGCCCCAAGAATCGAAAATCTGAATGGCATTGCAACCTGCTTTTACTTTTTCTTTTAAATACAAAATGGTCGTGTCGGTGATTTTTTGCAATAAAGTGTGCGCTGCAACAGGGTTTGAAAAACAAAATCCTTTGGCAGTATCAAAACTTTTCGAACCTTTTCCTTCCACAGCATAACAGAAAATCGTCCAAGGAGAACCCGCGAAACCAATCAATGGCACCTCATCGTTCAACATTTCTTTGGTCAATTTTATGGCATCAAAAACGTAGTCTAAAGTTTCATTTACATCTGGAACAAAAACCTGATTGACTTGTTCCATTGTGCGAATTGGATTTGGGATAATCGGGCCTAAATTGTCTTTCAATTCTACGTGAATCCCCATCGCTCTTGGCACTACCAAAATATCCGAAAACAAAATCGCTGCGTCCGGTCCAATTCTACGAATGGGTTGCACGGTGATTTCTGCGGCCAATTCTGGCGTTTCGCAACGGGTAAAAAAATCATATTTATCACGCAATGCTCTGAATTCTGGTAAATATCTTCCAGCTTGACGCATCATCCAAACAGGTGGACGTTCAACAGTTTCTCCTCTTAATGCTTTCAGGAATAAGTCATTTTTGATCATCTTAAAAAATTATTTTTATATTAATATCAGCATTTTTCAATAAATAAACACCTTTTTGAAATTCTAAATTTATTGAATTAATACCATTGTTTAAGTCCATTTGGGCTACTTTTTTGCCATCTAACGAATAGATAAATACGGTTTCTGGTTTGGATAATCCTTCAACAAAAAGTTGATTTTTCGGGGTTTTAAAAATTGTGATTTTTTGATTTTTAAAGTGGTTTGTATTTAAGGTTTCTTTTTGAAAAAGCCATAAATAGGCTGCTTCAAATTCGCCTCTCCAATAACTCTCTGTGTGCGTGCCATAGCTATCATACTTGGTCATTGTGTTTTCTGTAGCTAATAGTTTGCTTTGATACGAGTTTTTTATTTCATTATTATTCGAAACCATCGTTGTAGATTCATTTGAGCCGGCAACAAAATACATTCTAGAGTTTGAATAATTTTGAGTATTTGTAGCGATATAATTTATTAATTGTGGCTTTGCGAACCAATAGGCTGAACTGAAGTTGGCCACTTTTTGAAATACAGCTGGATATTTCGCAGCGATATAAGACGAAATAAATGCACCCATTGAACTTCCCAAAACCGCATTAAACTGTGGTTCAGGTTTTGTTCTGTAGTTTGAATCAATATAAGGTTTTAAAGTTTCAGCAATAAATTGGCTGTATAAATCTCCTTGTCCACCGCCATAAG
>CAMCTL010000187.1 GCA_945878515.1 Flavobacterium psychrophilum
GATCCTAAAACTTCGGTTTTGAATCAATACAATCAAATGCACGATGTAAAAAATGTATTTATTACCGATGGCAGTTTTATGGCCTCTTCAGGCTGTCAAAATCCATCCTTAACTTATATGGCAGTTACGGCAAGAGCCTGTGAATATGCTCTTAAACTCTTCAAATCAAATCAAATATGAAATGAACATAACGGAAATGCAATGCAAACACCGATGAAGATATATGCGACCCGAGCGAAAGCGAACAGGCGAAGCAATTACATATTCCTTTAAAAAACAAATATTATCTACATATGAAAAAAATAAAATTAATTGTGTTAGTTGGTTTATTGTGCTTTATAGCCTTACAGATAACAATTTATATCGTAAGAAAACCTTCTTATACCATTAAAACCGGCGGAAAATTATACATTGTAAATAAACGCAGTAGCAGCATTACGGTTTTTGATTTGCATCAGGGCAAAGAAATATCAGAAATTCCAATTGAAGTAGAACCTCATGAACCAATCACTTTGAGTAACCAAAATAAAGTTGTGGTTACTAATTATGGCACTCCCGAAGTTTTAGGAAAAAGCTTAACCGTTATAAATAGAAAAACCAATACAATAGAAAAAAAAATTGAGCTAGAGGGAAGTATAGCGCCGCACGGAATAGTTGCTTTTCCAAACTCCAATAAAGTGGCAGTAGTTACTGACATAGGCAATAATTTGTTAGTGGTTGATGTAGAAAAAGGAATTGTCGAAAAAAACATACCAACCCAACAAATTATTAGTCATCTTCTAGTACTTGATCCCAAAAAACCGCTTGCGTATGTGACCAACATTAATTCTGGTTCTGTTAGTGTTATTGACCTAGAGCTAGAAAAGGTGATTAAAATAATTTATTGTGGCTTTAAAACTGAAGGAATAGATATTACCGCAGATGGGTCAGAAATTTGGGTAACCAACAATAAAGAAAATACAATTTCGGTGATCAACACAAGCACATACCAAATTACAAATACGTTGCGCGCCGGAGAAGAATCTTTACGGCTAAAGTTTTCAATTGATGGTAAACATTGCTTAGTTACAAATGCTAGAGATGGAACCATTTCGGTTTATGACCAGCATACCAAAAAGCAAATCAAAACGATACACCTTCATGGTAAAACCAATTTATTAGAAAAATTATTTTACCATACGCCTCGTCCTGTTGGTATTCTAGTTCATCCCAATGGTCTATATACTTTTGTTGCCAATTCCAACGCCAACAAAATTGAGGTCATTGATATGAAAACATTTACAATAGTAAGCACTATCGGAACGGCTAAAGTTCCGGATGGTATGACTTTAATTCAATAACTTCGGTAAGTCTATGAAGCGGCTTAAATATATTTTACTAGCTTTTGTTGTGGTTTACGTATTGTTGCGGCTATCACTTGTTGTTTTTAGATTGCCGTCTTATACTATCAAAACCAGTGGAAAATTATATGTTATCAGTAAAATAAGCGAAGATATTCAGGTTATTGACCTATCTAACGGAAAGGAATTAGCCGAAATTCCAATTGATATTCTTTCTCATGAAATTATAACAACCGCTGATGAAAACAACGTTGTTTATACCAATTATGATTCTAAAGATGCAAAAGCTCTTAGTATTATTAATACAAAAAACAACCAATTTGAAAAAACTATAAGTATAAATAGAAATATAAAAGTAAATGGCATTGCCGCTACTCATCAACCTAATGAAGTTGCTGTTATCGACTATGCAAACAATAATTTATTAGTAATTAATGTTGAAACCAACAGCGTCAAAAAACAGATTAGCACCAAACAAAAAAAGAGTCATCTACTGGTTTTCCATCCTAATAAACCAATAGCTTATGTCACAAATATTGATTCGGGTTCCATTAGTGTTATAGACATCAATCTCAACAAAGTAATTAAAATAATTCCTTGCGGTGTTGGAAGAAAAGGCATTGACATCACACCTGATGGATCAGAAATTTGGGTGACCAATACAAAAGAAAGTTCGATAAACATTATTAACACTTCAACTTATGAGATTGTAAATACTTTAAAAACAGGCGTTGAACCTTTAAAATTGAAATTCTCTACAGACGGTAAATATTGTTTGGTTGTAAATGCTGTTGATGGTGCTATTGCTGTTTATGATCAAGAATCCAAAAAGAAAATTAAGAACATTATTCTGAACGGCAAAACAACATTGCTTGAAAAAATATTGTACCACACACCGCGACCAGTGAATATTTTAATGCACCCAAATGGTTTATATGCATTTGTTGCCAATTCCAATGCCAATAAAATTGAGGTCATTGATATGAAAACATTTACTGTAGTTAGCACCATCGGAACAGGTAAAATTCCAGACGGCATGGCATTTGTGAAATAGAAAATCAAATTAATTGTTCTAACACTACAGCTTTACTGTTTACCGCCGTTCCTTTATAACGTTCCGCCTTTCCGCTACCACCTTCCGCTACTACTTTGCTGTTATCCGCCTTTCCGTTACAACGTTCCGCCATTCCGTTGCTATTTTCCGCGGTTACTTTACTATTTTCCGCCGTTTAGTTACTACGTTCCGCTGCCGGAAAGCTTCAACCAAAAAGCGGAACGTTGTAACGGAAAGGCGGAAAGCTTCAACCAAAAGGCGGAAAGCATCAACCGAAATGCGGAAAGCTTGAAAGAAAGGGCGGAACGTTGTAAAGGAATGGCGAAAATTACTGACTTGCTAAAATGGTTGTGTTTTTTGCTTAATTCTCCTATTTACAACTTCAATTTAATAATCGTCAAAGGATTTTCGGTATTGACTTTATCGCAACTCAACTGTACAATGCCGTCTTTTAATGCTACCACGACATTATCCGCGGTTAATGGTTTTCCAGATTTTATTCCTTTGAGGCCTTCGATGGTGATTTTTCCGTCGGCTGGCCATTCCCAAACGTGGATGTAAACTGCTTTAGAAGTGGAAGTTGCTCCATAATTTGCAGTTGGCAAGATGGGTCCTCCTTTGGTTTCATAAATACATTCGCCGTATAATTTTAGCCAATCACCCACTTCTTTTAATCGTGCTACTTGCGATGGCTCAATTTGTCCGTCTGGTCTTGGACCAACATTAAGCAAATAATTTCCGTCACGACAAACGATATTGGATAAATTTTCGAGAATTTTCTTCAAGGTCAATGGCTCGGTTCTAACGGACATATAACCCCAACCAGCGGATAAAGTGCCGCATTTTTCCCAAGGTCTTTGATTGTCAAAATCGCCCATTGCTTTTTCTCTAGAGGTGAAATCGCCTTCATAACCTGATCTTTCGTTCATCAATACCTTGGGTTGGTATTGGCGTACCATTTTGTTTAATTTTATAGGTTCAAAAAGTGGTATCCCTTTGTACTTCTCTGTTCTTGGACGCGCACCCCAGCCGCCTTTGCCCCATTGTAATCCACCCAATCCCAACCAATCATCGCCACCGCCATCATACCACAAAACATCAATTTTGCCGTAGTTTTTCATTAATTCTTCTACTTGTGAATAGGTTTGTGCTTTGAGTTGTTCGGCATTTTCACGATACATATCTGGGAAGAAATAACCAGGAAAACGCCAATCCAATGGCGAATAGTAGATTCCTACTTTCAAACCCGCTTCACGACAAGCTGTGGTATATTCGGCAACAAAATCTTTTTTGGCAGCACTATTTATGCTGGTAAAATTGTCATAACTACTCGGACTATCCCACAACGAAAAACCGTCGTGATGGCGCGAAGTCATTACCATATATTTCATTCCGGCATCTTTGGCACATTGCGCCCAGTCTGTGGCATTGAATTTTTCGGCTTTAAACTGGTCTTTCAGTTTTCGATATTCTCGAACATCTACTTTTTGATTGAACATATACCACTCGCCTTTTCCAACAATAGAATACAATCCCCAATGAATAAACATTCCAAATTTTGCGTCTTTCCACCATTTTAAATCTTCTGCAGGAAGCTCTAATTCTTTTGAAGTTTCTTTTCTAGCGCTTTCAAGTACAACTGCAGTTTGCAATTCCTCATTTGTTTTTTTATCCTCGGCAGGTTTGATCTGAGCTGAGAGATTTAATCCTAAAGACAAAAGTGCGATGAAAATTGATGTTGTTTTCATAGTTATAATTTAGATAAATGGCGAAAAATTTAGTTTGTAATCTCATTTTTTACTTCAAATAGATATCGTTACAATTTGGATTTAGTTCCATTATTTGTTGCAATTTATGGCAATCCAAGTATTCACCATTGATTTCTATTATTAGTCTTTTAAATAGCTAACATAAATTTTGAGAAATTAACGTCAAGTACAACCTTTATTTATACAATGCCTTCGTTAAAGTTATTTCTAGAATTGTGGTTGAGGGGTTTAGGGTATAATCAACCCCACTAACAGTCACTGTATTATTTTTATTTTTGGAAAAATTAAGCTCTTTGCCATCATAAAGATTAACCACCTTACTCACTTTGTTTTTTCCTATAGATTGGGTGATAAATATTCCTTTTTTCAAATCACGATACCCTTCATAAATATGACAATAAATTTTATTTTCTTTGAATGTAAAGCCATACTCACCAAAAAGTGGTTGCCACGGCCCACCTCTTGTGCCATAAATGCCTTCGCCAACTTTCGAAAGCCAATTTCCGGTTTGAAATAAAACTTCTTGCTGATTTTGTGGTATAACACCCTCACGGTCTGGTGCAACATTCAAAAGCAAATTAATATTTCGAACCACGCAGTTGGATAAAAATACAGCTACTTCATTAAAGCTGAATACTTTTCCGTTGGGTCTATAACCCCAACCTCCCTTTTGAAGACTAACACATTTTTCACCATTTTGCTCGTATCGAATGTCACCAGATGTTGCGCTTCCACCTTCTTCTGCGTGAACATCTCCTATCCAAGACAAACGCTCATTTACAATTAAATCGGGTTGGAATTTTCGAACTAAACCCATAACTCCCAAAGCTTTGCCGTTACCTTCCTCTCTAGTGATATATTTCTCTGCAATTGGCCACTCATTTTTTGGATTTTGATATTTTCCTGGATCCCAAAACGCTTCCTCTACCTCACGATTCACGGTTTGACTAAGCCAACCACCGTCCCAGAACATATAATCTATTTTACCATAATCTTTGAACAAAGTGGTAATTTGCTCATAAACCTCCTCTTTCATATCACGAACATCGGCTTTATGCCAAGCCGCCGTTTTGTACCCCCAAACATTAGGTTTACAATCTTTTCCGGTAATATCATAATACCCTGGATAACGCCAACTCATTGGAGAATAATATAATCCTACGTGCAAACCAGATGCACGAACAGCATCAGTATATTCTTTGATAAAATCACGCCCCAAATCTTTTTGGCTATTCCAGCTGAAAGGGTGTTTGCTATTAAAAAGGGCAAATCCATCGTGATGACGCGTAGTGAGTGCCATATATTTCATTCCTGCTTTTTTTGCAATATCAGCCCATATTGTTGCATCAAATTTGGCTGCGGTAAAGCCTGTTAATGGATCTCTCGCTCGCCTTTGGTAATATTCAGCTCCCCAAGCTTCTGTATGTCGAACCCATTCTGATCCTTCTGGCATAGCAGCATAAACGCCCCAATGAATAAACATTCCAAATTTATCATTAAGAAACCAATTCATTTTGTCATCAGAAAGTTGCATCACACCTTGATCTTCTTTTAAAACTCTTTTTGGAAAATTAACAAACTCTTGAATTTTTGGAGCAGGAGCCTCACCTAAATAAATTAATTCCACTTGATCGACAAAGCCACTACCATTTCCCGTAGGATGAATAAATGATATCGTTAAATTATCAATGGAATAGGCAGTTTGAAAATCAATACTAACTTTAGTATAAGCAGTTAAGGCACTCGATACAGACATTTTGGCACCACCATAATCACTAATTTGCATTTGAATTTCTTCGGCACCTGAATTTGTTTTTACAAAAGCTGAAATTCGATACAAACTATTGGGTTTTACTTTTGTCTCTTGTACTCCAAAAGCTCTTTCAGGACCTACTTGCAAAGCGAATTTTCCAGAAAATGCATCACTTGAAATACTGCAAAACTTTGTTCTCCAAT
>CAMCTL010000188.1 GCA_945878515.1 Flavobacterium psychrophilum
AATTTTATATTTTTTAACGCATAGAAACATAGTTATAGTTTATTTTATTTAGTCGTTTCACTTAATTTTAGGTTACATAGGCTATGTGAAAACCAAGAACTGGTCTATCAAACTCTTTTTCCTATGTTTCTATGCGTTTCCATTTTTTAGTTCTGAAAATTTAATAATTGTGCCTAAGGGTTTTCACAGATAAAATTATAACTTTATGTCGCGTGCTATTGTACACATGGATTTGGACACTTTCTTTGTTTCCTGCGTTCGATTAGAAAACCCGCAATTCAATGGGATTCCTTTAATCGTGGGCGGTGGCGAAAGAGGCGTTGTGGCTTCCTGCTCGTATGAAGCAAGGTATTTTGGAGTACGTTCTGCAATGCCCATTCGGATGGCGATGCAACTTTGTCCGCAAGCCAAAATTGTAAAAGGCGATATGGAATTGTTCTCGAATAAATCGCATGAAGTAACCCAAATCATCGAAGAACATTCGCCGCTGGTAGAAAAAGCAAGCATCGACGAATTTTATCTGGACATCACCGGTATGGACAAATTTTATGGTTGCTATAAATGGACCAACGAATTGATTCAAACCATTACAAAAGAAACAGGACTGCCCATCAGTTTTGCCTTATCGGTCAATAAAACGGTTTCTAAAATTGCCACAGGCGAAGGCAAACCAAAAGGCAATCTCGAAATCCCAGAAAACCAAGTTCGTCCTTTCCTGAATCCGCTTTCGATTCAAAAAATTCCAATGGTGGGCGATGTTACGTTTCAATTGTTGTCCCGAATTGGCATTCGAACCATTCAAACATTGTCTGAAATGCCGATGGAGATTTTACAAAAAATGATTGGCAAAAACGGTGTAGAACTTTGGAAAAAAGCCAACGGAATAGACAACGCCGCAGTAGAACCCTATACCGAAAGAAAGTCGCTATCCACAGAACATACGTTCGAAATGGACACCACCGACATCCATTTAATTAAATCATTAATCTCCGGAATGGTCGAAAAATTGAGCTACCAATTGCGAACCGAAGGCTATCTAACAGCAACAATAGTCGTAAAAATCAGATACAACAATTTCGATACCGAAACCAAGCAAATGCGAATTCCGTACACTTCGTTCGATCATATCCTTTTAAAATCGGCTCTCGAACTCTTCACCAAATTATACACTCGAAGAATGCGTTTGCGATTGATTGGCATTCGACTAACGGGTCTAGTACGTGGCACGTATCAAATCAATATGTTTGAAGATACAACAGAAATGCTCTCACTATATCAAGCCATTGACAAAATCAAAAACCGTTTTGGTCCCGAATCCATCAGCCGATGTTCAGGATCAATTATAAAACAAAAAATGAAGTGAAAAATGAAGTGAAAAATGGTTCTACCCCGAATTATGTGGGTTTTGTAACTTTAAAAAAAGTTAGCCACAAATTACACAAATTTACACAAATTTGTTTAACTCAATAATTACACGAATTCTAATGAAACTCGTGTAATTAAATTTAATTAGTGATAATTCGTGTAATTTGTGGTAAAAAAATACCCACACAGTTAAGGGTAAAACCTAAAAAATTATTGGGGCGTTCCACTTTTCTTGAATTGCCTCGCTTTTAAAGGCGAGGCAATTCAAGAAAAAAAATCAAAAATCAAAATCTGAAATCTGACCCGAGCGATAGCGAACGGGCGAAGCAAATCAAAAATCACAATGTACCTCAACTGTCATTCTTATCACAGCCTCCGTTACGGCACCATTCCGCTCGAAGATTTAGTTGAACAAGCTCAATCGCTCGGGTTGAAAGCGCTTGCCCTAACCGACATCAATACCGTTACCGGAATTTATGATTTTACCAAACTGTGTCTCGCAAATAATATAAAACCCTTAGTGGGTGTTGAATTTAGGCAAAACAACCGTCTTCTTTTTATTGGCTTAGCCAAAAACCAAGAAGGCATTGGAGAAATGTGTCGGTTGCTGACCCAACACAATTTAGAAAAAAGCGAATTGCCCACCGAAGCACCCGAATTTAAAAACGCATTCGTTATTTATCCCATTGAAAATATTCCGAAACCATTGCGAGACAACGAGTTTATTGGCATTCGTCCACAGGATATAATTACACTTTTTAAACCCAATTACCAGCAGTTTATCCCCAAAGCGGTCGTGCTGCAACCCGTAACTTTTAGAACTAAAAAAGAATTCAACCTGCACCGCATCCTTAGGGCGATAGAAAGCAATACGCTTTTATCAAAATTGCCAGCATGCGAATATTGCGACACATCGGATAAGATGCTGGATGAAAACAGCTTAGTGGCGAAGTATGAAGAGTATCCAGAAATTCTAAAAAACACCGAATATCTGATTGACCAATGCAATTTCGAATATGAATTCAACAAACCACGGAATAAAAAATTCTATACCAAAAGCAAAGAAGGTGATCGATTATTACTCGAAAATTTAGCGCAAAGCGGACTCCTAAAACGTTACGGTTCCGATAATGCGGAAGCAAAAGCAAGAGTAATAAAAGAATTAAAAGTAATCGATAAATTGAATTTTAGTGGCTATTTCCTCATCACTTGGGATATTATTCAATACAGCAATAGCAGGGGTTTTATGCATGTAGGTCGCGGCAGCGGTGCCAACAGTATTGTGAGTTATTGCCTTGGCATCACTAATATTTGCCCCATCGAACTGGATTTGTATTTTGAACGGTTCTTGAACGAAAACCGCAAATCGCCACCCGACTTTGATATTGATTGGTCTTGGAGAGAACGAGATGCTATTTTGGATTATATTTTCAAACGATTTGACCCCAATCATGTGGCGTTTTGTGGTACAAATGTCGAATTCAAATACCGCTCGATTATCCGAGAAGTGGGCAAAGTATTTGGTTTATCCAAAGAAGAACTGGATGAATTATCAAAATCCAAAGGACGCATATTGGACAAAAATTCGGTGGTGAAATACGTCGAAGAATATGGCATGATGCTACTCAAATATCCCAACCAACGCAGTATGCACTCGTGCGGCATCATTATTTCTGAGGAACCCATTACCAATTACACCGCGCTGGAAATGCCTCCAAAAGGGTTTCCGATTGTGCAATTTGATATGCACATTGCCGAAGATATTGGATTCGAAAAATTCGATATTCTCAGCCAACGAGGTCTCGGGACTATCGATGAAGCCGTAAGACTGATTGAAAAAAACCGTGGAATTAAAGTTGACATCACCGATATTTCGCTTTCTAAAAACGAAGCCAAATGCAACGACTATCTCAGCAAAGGCAAAACCTTAGGCTGTTTTTATATCGAAAGTCCCGCCATGCGTGGATTGTTAAGACGTTTAAAATGCGATAACTATAAAACATTAGTAGCCGCATCGAGTATTATTCGTCCTGGTGTTGCGCAAAGCGGAATGATGCGCGAATACATTTTTAGACACAATCATCCTGATAAATTCGAATATTTCCATCCCGTGTTTCAAGAGCAATTGGGCGAAACTTATGGTGTGATGGTGTATCAAGAAGATGTGATAAAAATTGCTTTGCATTACGGCGGATTGACTGCCGCTTATGGCGATATTCTTCGAAGAGCCATCAGCGGAAAAGGCCGTTCGCTATCCGAATTGCAATCGGTTAAAGACCAATTTTTTGTTTCTTGCAAAGCGCAAGGACATTCAGAAAAACTGAGTGAAGAAGTGTACCGGCAAATCGAATCTTTTGCAGGATATTCCTTTTGCAAAGCGCATTCGGCGAGTTACGCTGTAGAAAGTTATCAAAGTTTGTATCTCAAAGCCTATTTTGGTATCGAGTTTATGGTGGCTGCCATTAATAACGGAGGTGGTTTTTACAGACCCGAAATTTACATTCACGAAGCAAAAATGAGTGGTGCTACCATACACAATCCCTGCATTAATAGAAGCTTTTATGAGACTAGTGTCGAAGGGACTGAGGTGTATTTGGGATTTATGCAAGTCAAGAGTTTAAACTATGATTTTGTACAAAACATAATCAAGGAGCGGGAATTAAATGGTTGTTTCCAGTCGATAGAAGATTTTATTAACCGGGTGCAAACTGGTTTAGAAAGCATTCAAACCTTAATATTTTTGGGTGCTTTTAGAACTACCAATAAACCCAAAAGTCATTTGATTGTCGAAGCCAGAATGTTGTTAATCAACCATAAATCAGAACATCATAGTCCAAAACTTATTCAAGAACCCACCAAAGAATTTAAGTTTCCAGTCATAGAACGTTCCGTTTTAGAAGATGCTTATGATGAATTGGAGATATTGAATTTTCCGGTTTCTAGTTCGCCATTCGATTTGTTACAGACCAAATACAGAAGCCAAGTGGTGGCTGCCAATCTCAACGATTTTATAAAAAAAGAAGTCAAGCTGATTGCCTACTTAATATCCATCAAACAAGTGCCTACCAAAGTGGGAATGATGTTCTTCGGGACTTGGATTGATATCAACGGAGATTATTTTGACACCACTCATTTCCCCAAAAGTCTGATTCAATATCCGTTTAACGGAGGTGGTTGCTATTTGCTTTTCGGAATTGTCGAAGTCGATTATCATTTTCCAACCATAACCATTTCAAAAATGGCAAAAATGCCTTTTAAACCCGATCCTCGTTATGCCAATGCCAAAACACATCAATTCAAAGCCACCGAACAATTGCGAGGTGATATCAGTACGACCGAAAGAGCGCCTTATCCTCAGGAACACGAAATCAATTTGCCAAGGGTTAAGATGGTTTAGCAAATTGCTTGTATATGTATAAAATGAACGCAAGAAAATACCAACTGAAAATTTTTCTAATTTACAATCAAAAACGTCCTTCCCAATATTGAATTTGAGCGGTCAACGCTGCCTTTTTTACTTCCAGTTTTTGAATAGTGAGAGCAGTTTCGGCTAGATCTAAAGAACTGCTTCTTTGCAGCACATTAATCCATTGTTGTAGGTTTTCGTCTTCGTGCAAAACAGGATCCACGCAAGCCAAATAATTTTCCGAAAAGTGCAACCGCTGGAGCAACTTGGTTTTCTTTACATTCAGTTGCAGCAAAGTCAGCTCGTTTTTTCGGGCATCTAGTTGTAGTTTTCGCAAGGCATCTTTTTTTGGAGTCTCTAGAAAATCTTTTCGTTTGGTTTCCCAATTTTTATAGACCAATTCCAGATCGGGGTTTTCATACAGTTGCTCATATTTATCAATCCCCATAATATAGCCCGAATATTGCCTCGGGATGCTGGTATTTCGGTTCAACCAACTTAAAAGCGTTCTATCAGAAACCAGCAGCAGCATTGCCAACTCATTTAATTTTAGTCCCAATTTGTATAATGTATCTTTCATATATGTAAATTTTAATTTTTCAGCGGTCATATATGTTATCGCCTTTAATTATTGGTTTTTGCTTGCACAAACTTGTTTTTGATGGCGATTTCATAAAAAAAATTGAAAAAATTAATCAAGTCAAAAATATAATTTTTTTTGCATTCTAAAACATTGCATTCTATTTTTAAAATGCAACATTTTGAAATGCAAGAATTGCATTCTCCTGTAATGCATTCTGTTTTTAGAATGCAGTATTTTAGAATGCAAATATAATTTTTGATGCTACGCCTTAAATGAAACTTATATGCCTTATATGGTGAAAAAAAATGTATTGCATTAAAAAAAAACACCAGCATTTGCTGATGTCTTTTATTAAACCCAAAGGGGCTAAAATGTTTGCTAAAACTACAAAGCAGCTTTTCTAGCTTCTAAAGCGGTTTTGTAAGCCGTGAAATATTGCAGCAATAATTCGGCCTCGCCATTGTCTAGATTTTTTTCAACAATAGATTCTGGACTTACCGTTGTGTTTTTACGCAAATTCAGGGTGCGTAATTTAATTTTTAGCCTATCCAATTCTATCAAAACCGTCTCGTGTTGCGCAGTACCTGGAACTTTTCCTGCTACTTCCACTTCTTTACCAGCAATTTCTACTTGCACATCGGCAATTTCTTTTTCAAGACTACCGCTCTTAAACTC